>NZ_JNWJ01000015.1:0-188160 GCF_000716805.1 Streptomyces yerevanensis
CCGTACCCAGGGCGAGGTCGCTCGCGCCTACGGGGTGTCACAGGGCTGGGTCAGCCGACTGGTGGCCCGCTACCGCGCCGAGGGCGAGGCGGCGTTCGAGCCGCGCTCCCGGCCCACAACGACGATGACCCCGAACCCAGTCGTGGGTTCGGGGTCATTCCGATGTCCTGAGACATCACAGTGTGCACTCGGCAGGATTCGAACCTGCAACCTTCTGATCCGTAGTCAGATGCTCTATCCGTTAAGCTACGAGTGCCTGTGTGTTCTGTTGTGTTGGCTCTTCCTCGTGGGCTTTTGAGCCCCGTCGGCTTCGCGGGAACAACATTACATGACTGGTGCCGCCTGGCGAAATCCGTTTAGCCGACCCTGCATGACCTGCGGAAACGGCCATGGAACGGTCGATGAACGACCGAAGCCCCGGCCAGTCGTGACCAGGGCTTCAGGATCATGAGGCGGAGGCGGAGGGATTTGAACCCTCGATGGGATTGAAGTCCCAAACCGCATTAGCAGTGCGGCGCCATAGACCGGACTAGGCGACGCCTCCAGCACAGCCGCCCGCGCGAGCGCGAGTGGATGCGTGCAGATGATGACACAGCCCAGCGGGGTGTCACCAATCGCCCCCCACGGTACTAGGCGGAAAGGGCGAAGAGCAAAGGCGTAACGCGACGCAACGTCCCGGGACGGGCAGCGTTAAAGGGGTGGGCCTGCGCCCCGGACCAGCGATCCGACCACAGATCGACCGTGGACCGACCGCAGACCGCCCATCGCCCGCAACCCGCCCCGAACTTCGTGGAGCCCCCCATGTTCCGCCGTCTCGCCCTCACCGCAGCCGCCTCCGCCACGGCTTCCCTCGCCATGCTCGCCGCGGCGCCCCCGGCCGCGTACGCCGAACCGTTTCCCCTTGTGCCGCCGCCGGCCCCCGACAGCGATCGCCTCACCGTGACGGTCAGCGACGCGGGGGACGGGCTGGACGGGACGTACGAGCTGGAGTGTCATCCAGAGGGTGGCAGTCATCCCGACGCCGAGGGCGCCTGCGAGCGGCTGGACAGACGGACGGGCTGGGGTGAGGACCCGTTCGCGCCCGTCGAGCCCGGGGAGATGTGCACGATGCAGTACGGCGGTCCGGCCACCGCTCGCGTCACGGGGACGTGGGCCGGGCGGCCCGTCCACGCCACGTACGGGCGCGGTGACGGGTGTGAGATCGCGCGGTGGAACGCCATGGTGCCCCTGCTTCCGAAGCTCGGTTCCTGAGTCGCCCCCTGCTGAAGGGCGAGGGCTGAAGAGGAGGGTTGAAGAGCCGGGGTTAAAGGGGGAGGTCACAGCTTCTGCGTCTTCTCTACTTGTCTTCTGCGTGCGACCTCCCTCTCATCCGGCGTCGCGAGCGCAACCTCTGCCCGTAGACTCCCTCTCGTGACACGTGGCGGACCGGTTGGCAAGATGGCCTCCGCGGTCGGCAAGATGCGGTAACAGGGAGGAAGCGTCTCGTGAGCAGCAGGCCATCCCGAGGCGCTGCTCGCCTCGCAGCCATATTGGACGCGCTTCCCGATGCGTTGGTGCTGGTCAACGCCAATGGGACCGTCGTCAATGCCAACACCATCGCCCTGGAGGCCTTCGAAGCCCCGGGCACCGCTCTGGTGGGGCGCGGGCTGCTCGATCTGCTGCCCGAGTTCGACTCCCGGCTGATCCCCGGTTCCATGCGCCGACCCGAAAGCATCGACCCGCGTGGGCGGACCAAGCCGCGGCGGATGATGGCCCGGCGTACCGACAGCAGCGAGTTCCCGGTCGAGGTCACGAGCGCGAATCTCGAGAACGGCCACCAGGCGTACGACAGTTCCGGCTACACCAGCGATGAGCTGCTGATGCTCGTCGTACGCGACCTCTCCGGCACCGTCGACACCGAGGCCGAGCTCGCGCGTTCGCAGCGGCAGACGGAGATGATTCTGCGGGCCGCCGCCGAGGGCGTGGTGGGCACCGACATGGAGGGGCGGGTCGTCCTCGTCAATCCGGCCGCCGCGCAGATACTCGGCTTCCGGGCCAGCGACCTGGGCGGGCAGGAACTGCATCCGCTGATGCTGCACTCGCGCGCCGACGGCACGCCTTTCCCGTACGAGGAGTCGCCGCTCGCCGACACGCTGCGCTCGGGGCGCAAGCACCGGGTGCGCGGGCAGGTGGTGTGGTCCAAGAGCGGTGACCAGGTGCCCGTCGACCTGACGACCGCGCCCGTACGGGACGGGGACCAGCTCGTCGGCGCGGTGATGACCTTCACCGACCGGCGGGCGTACGACGCTCTCGTCGAGGAGAAGGACGCGGCGGCCAAGCAGCACCAGGAGGAGCTCGCCCGGGCCGCCGAAGAGCATGCCGCGGCGCTGAACTCGCTCCGGGACGAGCACGGCCGGGAACTCTCCGGGCTGAGAGAGGCGCACGAGGAGGAGCTGGCCGCGGGCGACGACCGGTACGCGGCGCTCGCCGAGCGGGAGAAGGACCGGTACGAGGCGCTGGCCGCGCGGCACGAGCAGTTGCTCGCCGTGCTCGGGCGGTCCCTGCGCGGCCCGCTCGACCAGCTGCGCGGCGACCTGTCCGCCCTCGCCGCCGACGATGCCGGACAGCTGTGGCCCGAGGCCAACCAGGTACTTCACCACCTCTCGGCCGGCTACTCCCGGATCACCACACTCATCGACAACGTGCTCGGTTATCAGCGGCTCGACGCCGGGGCCGAGGACGTCGTACGGACGAAGGTCATGCTCGACGCGGTCGTCGCGGCCGGTGTCGACGGAGCCGTCGAGCTGATCGGGCCCGGGCGGGTGCAGTTCGCCGTGCACGCGCCGCCCATCGAGGCCGAGGTCGACCCGCAGCGGCTCGCGACCGCGCTCGCGCACCTCGTCGCGGACGTCGCGGGCGTCGACTCGACGGGCAACGCGCCGGTCTCGGCCGGTGGCTACATGGACAACACGGTCGTCGTGGCGGCGGCCCAGCGCGGCGAGGTCGTACGGATCGAGGTACGGGGGCCGTATGCCGGGGGAGACCCGGTGCACGAGCCGATCGTGCGCGGGATCGTGCGGGCGCACGGTGGAGTGCTGCAGACGCATGAGGTGCCGGGGATGAGCGGCAGCGCGTTCGTGCTCGAGGTGCCCATCGGGGGTGGGGCCGGGGCGGTTTCCGCTCAGGCGCCGGCGCCGGCTCTTGGTTTGGAGGCGGCTGGTACGGATGTGGCTGCGGGCTCGGGTGCCTCGGCTGCCTCGGCGGAGGGTGGGCCCGGTTCCGCGGTCGCACTGCGCGAGCAGGCCCCCGCGCAGGCGGGTGGCGGGCGACGGCGGGCTCGGCGGGCCTCGGTGGACGCCTTCCTGGAGAGCGAGGTCACTCCCTCGGCCGAGACGGGGGCGGGAGCGGGGACGGAGACCGGAGCAGCCGCACCCACCGGGCGGCGGCGCAGGCGGGCCGCGGCGGATGAGTCGCAGGTGCCGCAGGTGCCCGTTCCGGCACAGGGGACCGGTGAAGGTGCCCTGGTGTCCGGGGGGACCGGGCGGCGGCGAGGGCGGCCGAGTCCCGCGGAAAGCGGCGGCGGGGTTGCCGAGGGTGCGGTCGTGACCGCGGCCGAGCATGCCGCGGGTGCCGCGGCCACCGGGCTCGGGCCGACAGTGCCTCCGCAGGGCGTGCCCGCGCCCGAGGGGCAGCGTGCGCGGCAGCTCGGCGGTGAGCGGCAGGCGCTGCCGGCAGCGCTGCCGATGGGTCAGGGCGGTGACGGAGCCGATCAGCAGACCGGCCAGCCGACCGGACGGCGTCGGCGTGCGCTGGCCGCGGCGGCCGAGCGCCAGGCCGCTCAGGAGGCCGAGCCGCGCTCGGTGTTCGCGCTGCCGCCGGCGGAGGCGGACCGTGGGTCTGAGTACGCCGCTCAGCAGTACGCCGCGCAGCAGGCTCATGGGCAGACCGGTCAGGTCCAGGTCGGTCACGGGCAGGTCGGTCAGGAGCAGGTCAGTCACGGGCAGGCCGATGACGGTCGTCATGATGTGGCCCTGCACGACCCGGCTGAGGATCACACTCCGCCACAGCCGCATCCGGTGTCGGCGCCCACCGGGCGGCGGCGGGCTCGGCAGGGGGATGCCACGGGGGCGGGGCAAGGTGTTCCCGGGCAGATGGCGCCCGCGCAGGCGGTGACTCAAGGGGCTCCCGCACAACTCACTCCCGCTCAGGGGATTCCCGCGCAAGGTGACGCTTCCCAGGGTGTTCCCGGACAGCCCGTTGCCGCGCAAGGTCTCCCGGAACAGGGAGCTCCCGGCCAGAGCGTTGCCGTTCCGGGGACTGCCGGGCAGGGCATGCCCCAGCCGGGTACTTTCGGGCAGGGCATATCGCAGCCGGTGGTCCCGGCGCAGGGCGTACCTCCGCAGGGGATTCCTGCGGAGGCCGCTGCCGCGACCACGCCTGCGGGCGGTATCCCCGCTGCGGGTACGTCGCCTCAGGGCACCGCTGTCGCGCAGAACGCCCTGCCTCAGTCGCAACCCCAGCCTCAGCCTCAGCCTCAGCCCATGGCGGCTCCGAGCCCTCAGCAGCCCCAGTCCCAGCCCTGGCCGGGCACGGCCGAGCTCCCGGCTTCCCAGGCCGCAACCCCCGCCACACACCAGGCCCCGGCAGAAGCGGACGCGCCCCGCACAGCCCAGCCCCTCCCCGCCGAAGCCCCACCTCCCGCGGCGCCCGCTGCCGCCGCGCCCCCCGTGGACCCCAACTCCACCCAGGGACGCGCCATCAGCGTCCGCACGCTCGGGCAGGGCGTCCCCTTCGGCCGCCGTATGAGCGACGCCCAGCAGCCCCAGCCCACGCCCTTGGGGACTCTCCAGCCACAGCCCCAGGCTCAGCAGCAACCCCAGCGGCAAGCTCAGACCCAACCCCAGCCGCAGGCCCCGACCCCTCCTCCCCACGCGACCAATGGCTCCGGCCGCCGCCGCAAGCTCGGCACCCGTAACGAAGCCATTCCCGAGCCCGCCCCCGCCGCCGAGCACCCGGAGACGGCGGCCCGCCCGCACCCCCAGCCGACCGCGACCCAGCCCCAGCCGACCGCGCCCGCGTCCGAGCCCCGGCCGGCCGACGCCACCGAGGGCCCCGGCCGCTCGTACGCCATAGGAGCACCGGACGAGAATGCCGCCGAGGGTCCCGAGCCGCTCGACGGCCCCGGCGGCGCGGTCGAGGTCGCGAACCAGCCCCTGCCGCAGCCGATGGACGACGAGCTGCCTCCAGAGCCCCTGGACAACCCGCGTCGGCTGCTGGTCTGGCCCGCGCCGGACGTCGGTACCCAGCAGGCGCTGAGCGACCGCGGTTACCGGCCGGTGATCGTGCACTCGCGCGAGGAGGTGGATGCGCAGATCGCCGCGTTCCCGGCCGCGCTGTTCGTCGACCCGCTGACCGGTCCCATCACGCGTACGGCGCTCCAGTCGCTGCGTACGGCCGCCGTCGCCGCCGAGGTTCCGGTGCTCGTGACGGCGGGACTCGGACAGGCGACGCGCGAGGCGGCGTACGGCGCCGACCCTGCCGTACTCCTGAAGGCGCTGGCGCCCCGCGACAGCGAGCAGCACCCACCACGTGTGCTGCTGATCGAGGAGCACGCGGAGATCGCGCTGGCGCTGACCGCGTCGCTGGAGCGGCGCGGGATGCAGGTCGCGCGGGCCTCGTCCGACGCGGATGCCGTCACTCTGGCCGGGCAGATGCGGCCGAACCTCGTGGTGATGGACCTGATGCAGGTACGCCGCCGTCGTGCCGGAATCGTCGACTGGCTGCGCGCGAACGGCCAGCTGAACCGCACCCCGCTCGTCGTCTACACCGCCGCCGTCGACCAGTCCGAACTCCCGCGCCTGGCCGCGGGGGAGACGGTCCTGTTCCTCGCCGAACGCTCGACGAGCAGCGAGGTGCAGAGCAGGATCGTGGACCTGCTGGCGCGGATCGGCACGAACTGATCGTTTCGCGTACGTGAGTGGGGGCGCTGTTTCACGTGAAACAGCGCCCCCACTCACGTACCGGCCCACATAGCGGGCGAAAAGCCGTCAGATCTGCGTGACGTCCAGACCGCCCGCCGCGTACTGCCTGCGCAGCACCTTCTTGTCGAACTTTCCGACGCTCGTCTTCGGCACCGCCTCGATCACCGTCCACCGCTCGGGGAGCTGCCACTTGGCGATCTTGCCCTCCTCGGCGAGGAAGGCGCGCAGGGTGTTGAAGTCGGCGGTGGCGCCCTCCTTGAGGACGACGGTGGCCAGCGGGCGTTCGCCCCACTTCTCGTCGGGGACGGCGACTACGGCGGCCTCGGCGACGTCGGGGTGGGACATGAGCGCGTTCTCCAGCTCCACCGACGAGATCCACTCCCCTCCCGACTTGATGACGTCCTTGGCGCGGTCGGTGAGGGTCAGGAAGCCGTCGGAGCTGATCGTGCCGACGTCACCGGTCTTGAGCCAGCCGTCCTCGCTGAACTTGTCGGCGGGGCGCAGGGCTTCGGTGGTGCCGTGGCCGCCGTAGTACGCGCCCGCGATCCATGGACCGCGTACCTCCAGCTCGCCCGCGGACTCGCCGTCCCAGGGCAGCCGCTCGCCACCGGGGCCGGCCAGCCGGGCCTCGACGCTCGCGGGGAAGCGGCCCTGCGTGATGCGGTACGCGAACTCCTCGTCCGTACCGATCACATGGGCCGGCGGCCGGGCGATCGTGCCGAGCGGGGAGGTCTCCGTCATGCCCCAGGCGTGGCAGACGCGCATGCCCAGCTCGTCGAAGGCCTTCATGAGGGAGGGTGGGCAGGCGGAGCCGCCGATGGTGACCTGCGTCAGCGAACTCACGTCCCGCGGCTTGGCCTTGAGCTCCCCGAGCAGCCCCTGCCAGATGGTGGGGACGGCAGCGGCGTGCGTCGGCTTCTCGCTCTCGATCATCTCGGCGAGCGGGCCCGGCTGGAGAAAACGGTCCGGCATCAGCATGTTCACACCGGTCATGAACGTGGCGTGCGGCAGCCCCCAGGCGTTCACATGGAACTGCGGGACCACGACGAGGGACGTGTCCTGGTCGGTGAGGCCCATGGACTGCGCCATGTTGACCTGCATGGAGTGCAGATAGACGGAACGGTGGGAGAAGACGACCCCCTTGGGGTCACCCGTCGTCCCGGAGGTGTAGCACATGGCCGCGCCCTGGCGTTCGTCCAGCTCCGGCCAGTCGTACGTCTCCGGCTTGCCGTCGATCAGCTCCTCGTACTCGTGCACCTGGACCGACGCCCCGTCCAGCAGCGAACGGTCGCCGGGACCCGAGACGATCACATGCTCGACCGTCTTCAGATGCGGCAGCAACGGCGCGAGCAGCGGCAACAGCGAACCGTTGGCGATCACCACGCGGTCGGCGGCGTGGTTCACGATCCAGGCCAGCTGCTCCGGGGGCAGCCGGAGGTTGAGCGTGTGCAGCACCGCGCCCATGGAGGGGATCGCGAAGTACGCCTCGACGTGCTCGGCGTTGTTCCACATCAAGGTGCCCGTCGGCTGCCCCTCTTCGACTCCGAGCTCCCGCAGAGCGTGCGCCAGCCGGGCGGCCCTTGCCCCGATCTCGGCGAAGGACCGCCGCTGCGGCTCCCCCTCGCCGGTCCACGTGATCACCTGCGACGATCCGTGGATGGTCGACCCGTGGGTCAGGATTCTTGAGATCAGCAGCGGTACGTCCTGCATCGTGCTCTGCACGGCGTCCTCCCGGGGCGACATTGCCTGCGCGGTGGCGTGAAAGGTTTGGGGCTGATTGTGCGCACATACCGCGCGGTATGTCACTAGTACCGGGATGATCGATCACGTTGCTGTGCAGGGCTTCCGTGGCGAGACCGGGCTTTGTGAGGCGGTCGAGCACAGATCAGCGAACCGGCTCCAACTCCGGGTCCTCACGCAACTTGCCGAGCGCACGCGACACCGCCGACTTGACCGTGCCGACCGAGACGCCGAGCACCTCCGCCGTCTGGACCTCGCTCAGGTCCTCGTAGTACCGCAGGACGACCATCGCCCGCTGCCGCGCCGGCAACCTCATGATCGCGCGCCACATCGCATCGTGAAGCGCCTGCTGCTCCGCCGGATCCCCGGCCGGCGGAGCCTGGGGCTCCGGCAGCTCGTCGCACGCGAACTCGTCGACCTTCCGCTTCCGCCACTGCGACGTCCGCGTGTTCAGCAGCGCCCGGCGGACGTAACCGTCGAGCGCCCGGTGGTCCTCGATCCGCTCCCACGCGACATACGTCTTCGCCAGTGCGGTCTGCAACAGATCCTCGGCGTCGCTGGGGTTCGCGGTCAGCGAGCGCGCGGTACGCAGCAGCACGGGCTGGCGGGCCTTCACGTACGACGCGAACGACGGGTACGCGAGGGTCTGGGCCCTTGGCGTAGCGGCGTTCGAAGCGCTGGTGCAGACGGGTGTGGTCATGGCTCCACGCTAGGATCGCCCCCTACTCGAGCGGATCGGCCGGAGGTCCTGAAGCCTTGTCCGCCTCAGGTTGTAGGAGTGGTGCCACCTCCACCTCCTGGAGGTGGACGTAACGGCCCGTACCCCTGAGGGTCCACCCCTGAGAGACCGCTCCCTCAGGAGTAGTACGGGGGCGCCGCGCGGTTCCGGAGGAGTACGGATGGGCTGTGGGGAGCAGCGCAACGCGGCCCACTCGGTGTTCAGCCTCCGTCATCCGCCCCCAGGATCAACCCCGAGGTGGGGACCCCTGTGCCCGCCGTGACCAGTACCCGTCGGGCGTCGGGTATCTGGTTCACGGACGTCCCGCGCAGCTGCCGTACCGCCTCCGCCACACCGTTCATCCCGTGCAGGTACGCCTCCCCGAGCTGTCCCCCGTGTGTGTTCAGCGGCAGCCGCTCCTCGGCGACGAAGTCCGCCGCCTCGCCCGGCTTGCAGAACCCGAACTCCTCCAGCTGCATCAGCACGAACGGCGTGAAGTGGTCGTACAGAATCCCCACGTCCATCTCGGCCGCCGTCAGCCCGGACGTGCGCCACAACTGCCGCGCCACCACCCCCATCTCCGGCAGCCCCGTCAGATCGTCCCGGTAGAAGCTGGTCATCTGCTCCTGTCTCCGGCCGGCGCCCTGGGCCGCCGCCGTGATCACCGCGGGCGGCTGCGGCAGGTCACGCGCCCGCTCCACGGAGGTGACGACCAGGGCCTGACCGCCGTCGGTCTCCTGGCAGCAGTCCAGCAACCGCAGCGGCTCGACGATCCAACGCGAGGCGGCATGGTCGGCGAGCGTGATCGGTCTGCCGTGGAAGTACGCCGCCGGATTGGTCGCCGCATACTTCCTGTCCACGACCGCGACCTGCCCGAACGCCTCTGACGTCAGCCCATACGTGTACAGATAGCGCTGCGCCGCCATCGCCACCCAGGAGGCGGGCGTGAGCAGCCCGAACGGCAGGCCCCAGCCGAGCGCCGCACCCTCGGCCGACGGCTCCCGCCGCTGCACCCCGGACCCGAATCTCCGCCCCGACCGCTCATTGAACGCCCGGTAGCAGACCACGACTTCGGCCACCCCCGTCGCCACCGCGAGCGCGGCCTGCTGAACGGTCGCGCAGGCCGCCCCGCCGCCGTAGTGGATCCGCGAGAAGAAGGACAGCTCCCCCATACCGGCCGCCTGGGCGACCGTGATCTCCGGGCTGGTGTCCATCGTGAACGTCACCATGCCGTCCACATCGGCCGGCGTGAGCCCCGCGTCGTCGAGCGCGGCCCGCACCGCCTCCACCGCCAGCCGCAGCTCACTGCGCCCCGAGTCCTTGGAGAACTCGGTGGCCCCGATCCCCACGACCGCCGCCCGTCCGCCGAGCGTGTCCCTCGTCCGTACGCTCATGACCGGCCCACCCCGTCGGTGCCGCCCGGGACCGTCACGATCACCGTCCCCGTGACGTGCTTGCCGATGCCGTTGGCCCCGGCCACCTTCACCGTGACCGTCTTGCCCGCGGCGTCTTCACCCTCGACCTCCGCGACCTCCTCGACCGTGCCGGTCAACACCATCGTGTCTCCGGGGTAGTTGGGCGCCCCCAGTCTGATCGCCACTCTGCGGAGGACGGCCGTGGGACCGAAGTGGTCCGTGATGTAGCGGCCGACCAGACCATTGGTCGTCAGGATGTTCATGAAGATGTCCGGCGAGCCCTTCTGCCGTGCGAGCTCCGCGTCGTGGTGCACGTCCTGGTAGTCGCGCGACGCGATGGCCCCGGCGACGATGAGCGTGCGGGTGATCTCGATCTCCAGTGGCGGCAGCTCATCGCCGACACAGACCATCTGCCCGACACCGGCGCTCATGCCTCCACCGCCCCCTTTCCCTCTCCCTCGCCCTCTCCGTTCACGATCAACTCCCCCAGCTCCTGGAGCAGTTCGCTCCCGCATCCCAGATACGCGTCCAGCTGCCGCCCCCACAGAAAGTGCCGGTGCACGGGATGGTCGAGGTCGGCTCCCATGCCGCCGTGCAGATGCTGACCCGTGTGCACAACGCGCTGCCCCGCCTCCGAGGCCCACCATGCGGCGGTCAGCGCATGACTGGCGTATTCCAGCCCCTCGTCACGTCGCCAGGCCGCCTCGTACGCCGTGACCCGTATCGCCTCCGTGTCCATGTACGCGTCCGCTGCCCGGAGTTGAACCCCTTGCTTGGCCGCGAGCGGCCGTCCGAACTGCTCGCGGGTGTTGGTGTGCTCCACCGCCCGGGCCAGCGAACCCGCGCACACCCCGGCCTGCAGCCCCGCGAAGGCGGTACGCGCGGTGGCGAGCACGTCGTCGTACGCACGGCTCTCGTACGCCTCCTCGTTTCCCGCCCCGTCGCCGAGCCGCTCCGCCGGCGTGCCGTCCAGCGTCAGCCGCCCCGCCGACCAGGGCGCCGTCAGCTCGACGGGCTCACACTCGGCCTCACCCGTCCGCACCAGCCACAGTCGACGCGCATCGTCCGCGACCAGGACATGCGTGGCTTCGCGGAGCCACGGCACCACGGCGACCGTACCGCTCAACCCGCCGGGCCCTTCCTCCCGTACGGCCGCTCCGCGCAGCGCCCCGCTCACCACCACCGTCCCGTCCCCGATGCCCGGCAGCAGCCGCTCCTGCTGCTCCGCCGAACCATGCGCCGACACCGCCGACAGCCCGTACACACAGCTCGCCGCGAACGGCACCTGGGCCGTCGTCCGCCCCTGTTCCTCCAGCAGGAGCACCAGCCCGAGGAGCCCTATGTCCTCGACGGCGGCCACGAGCCCGGCCTCGCACAGCGCCTTCCACAGCTCGGCATCACTGCCCGTCCCGGCGGCGGCGAGCCGCTCATGCGTGGACAGGTCGCCGAAGATCCGCGCGGCCAGCTCACGGGCCGCCGCCTGCTCCTGTGTGGGTGTGAAGTCCATGTCAGCCCCCGTTCCCCTCGACCGGCGCGACGGCCGCGACGGCACGGAAGACCGGCAGCTCCAACTCCTCGTCCGCCTGCTCGAATTCGAGCCGTACCGGCATCCCGATCCGTACCTCTTCGTGCGGTACCCCCACCACGTTGCTGATCATCCGCACACCCTCGTCCAGTTCGATCAGTCCGACCGCATGGGGAGGATCGAAGGCCGGGAAGGGCGGGTGGTGCATCACGACGTACGAGTACACGGTGCCCTCGCCGCTCGCCTCGACCGTGTCCCACTCCAGTGACCCGCATGCGTTGCACCCCGGCAGCCAGGGAAAGCGCAATGTCCTGCATCCGTCGCAGCGCTGGATCAGCAGCCGGTGCCGGGCCACGCCCTCCCAGAACCCGGCGTTGTCACGGTTGACGACAGGACGAGGACGCCGGGGCTGTGACACCGTCGAGGCCTCTGAAGCGGTCGCGGCCGTCGCCGGTGACGCAGCCTCTGAAGCCGCCGCCCCGGTCTCTGATGCCGCATCCTCCGGAGCCCTCGGTTTCCGGACCGCGGGCGCGTACTTGAAGATCCGGAACCGATGCGTCCCCGTCGGCCGATCCCCTGCCCGTACATCCATGCGCGTAGTGACGAAATACCCCGTGCCCAGCTTGGTCGTCTTGCGCGCGGAGACCGACTCGATCACCGAGTCGAAGGTGATCTCGTCCCCCGGCCGCAGCGGCCGCAGATACTCCTGCTCGCAGTCGGTGGCGACCACGGAGGTGTACCCGGCACCGTCGAGCAGCCCGAGCAGTTCGTCGTACGCCTGCGACCGCCCCGTATGCCCGGAATGACCGGACAGGCCTCCCATGGTCCACGCCTGGAGCATGGTCGGCGGAGCTATGGCATCCGGCCCCGCATACGCCGGATTCCTGTCTCCCATCGCCTCGCACCAGTGCCGGATCATCGGCTCGTTGACCGGGTCCTTGCCCACTCCCGCGACCGCTGCCGCCCGCCCCTCGTACGCTTTCAGCCGTGCGTCGAGGTCCCCGCCGGACTCCTCGCTCACCGCCGCCCCCTCGTCATCCCGAGCCGCATCGTCGCCACGATCTCCCGCTGCACCTCGCTCACCCCGCCCCCGAACGTGTTGATCTGCGCCGCCCTGTTCATCCGCTCCAGCTCGCCGCCTTCGAACACACCCGGCGAGCCCGAGCGGATCAGCCCGTCCGCTCCCACAATTTCCTGACACATTCGATACACCGCGACCGTCGATTCGGTTCCCGCGAACTTCACGCCGCTCGCATCGCCGGGCGCCAGCCGGTCGGCCCCGACATCCCCCGCCAAACGCCAGTTGAGCAGGCGCGATGCCGCCAGCCGGGCATGCGCCTCGGCCAGTCTCGATCGCACCCACGGCTCGTCAACCCTGCGCCGCCCGGTCACCGGATCGGGCGTACGGGCCGCGGTCAGCGCGGCGGCGTAGAAGTCCTCGGCCTGCATGCCGATCGCCGCGAGCGCGACCCGCTCATGGTTGAGCTGGTTGGTGATGAGACCCCAGCCGCCGTTCTCCTCGCCGACGAGATTGCCCGCCGGAACGCGGATCTCGTCGTAGTACGTGGCCGTCGTGGTCAGCCCGCCCACTGTCTCGATCGGTGTCCATGAGAACCCGGGGGCGTCGGTGGGCACGAGCAGGATCGAGATGCCCTTGTGCTTGGGCGCGTCCGGGTCGGTGCGGCAGGCGAGCCAGATCCAGTCGGCGTTCTGCGCGTTGGAGGTGAAGACCTTCTGCCCGTCGACGATCCAGTCCCCGCCGTCACGCACGGCGCGCGTCCGCAGCGAGGCGAGATCGGTCCCGGCCGACGGCTCCGAGTACCCGATCGCGAACACGACGTCCCCGCGCAGAATCCGCGGCAGAAAGAAGTCCTTCTGCTCCTCGGTCCCGTACTTCATCAGCGTCGGCCCGACCGTGTTCAGCGTGACCATGGAGACGGGTGCGCCCGCCCGGTAGGCCTCGTCGAAGAACACGAACTGCTCATCGGCGCCGCGCCCTTGACCGCCGTACGCCACCGGCCAGCCCAGCCCCAACCAGCCGTCGGCGCCGATCCGCCGCAGAAGCGCCCGCTGCCGCCCCGAATCGGCGGCGGGCAGCGGCCCGTCAGGCATCAGGTCCCGGAAGTACGTACGGAGTTCGGCGCGCAGCCGTCGCTGGCGCTCGGTGGGGGCGAGGTGCACGACGACGGCCCTCCCGGACCTCGTACGAACAAGGATTTCTGACTGTCCGTCAGATCCTGGGGACTGTCAAGGTCGCCGGAAACACCCCGTCGAAACCGAGGCCCAACCGCCTCCACGGGGCCGCCCCCTCTTCCTTTTTTCGAACACCCGTACGAACATGGAGTCATGGCCACCATCGACCGGCAGGCCACCACGCTGGCCCTTGCACACGCGCTGTCAGCCGCCGAACGCGGACTGGCCGTCTTCCCGCTGTCCCGAACCAAGCTCCCGGCACTGCGCTCCCCGCACCGCGACGACCCGACGGCGCCGCCCTGCCACGGGGAGTGCGGGCGCTTCGGGCACGGTGTGTACGACGCCTCGACCGAACCCGAACGCATTCGCGAGCTCTTCGCCGCCGCCCCCTGGGCCACCGGCTACGGCATCGCCTGCGGTCTTGAGCCACACCACCTCATCGGCATCGACCTCGACACCAAATCGGGCACCGACTCCTCGGCGGCGCTGCGCGAACTCGCCCTGCGCCATCTGTTCACGATCCCGGAGACGGTCGTCGTCCTGACTCCCAGCGGCGGCCGCCATCTGTGGCTGTCCGGCTCACCCGACGTCGTCGTCCCCAACTCCGCGGGCCGCCTCGCCCCCGGCATCGACATCCGCGGCGCCGGCGGCTACCTCGTCGGCCCCGGCTCGCGCACCGCGCACGGCGTCTACGGCACGGCTCCGGGCACCTCCCACCTGGCGCCCGCACCCTGCCCACGCGCCCTCCTGCGCTTACTCACGCCCCCGCCCCGAACGCACCACCCCACGCCGTCCTCAGCGGGCGGGCACGGCCAGGGTCTGGTCCAGTTCGTCGCCGCCGCCCACGAGGGCCAACGCAACACCCGCCTCTTCTGGGCGGCCTGCCGGGCGTACGAGAACGGGATCGGCGACGAGCTCGTCGAACCGCTGGTGGACGCGGCGGTCCAGGTGGGCCTTTCGGAGCGGGAGGCACGGTCGACGGTGGGGTCGGCCCGGCGGCTGGTGGGAGGCCGACGGGGGTGAAGGAGGACCGGGCTCCTGACGCAGAAGGGGTGCCTCTCAGCGAGAGACACCCCTTCTGACCTGCAATCCTTCTGACCTGCGCGGTGGGTGTGGGATTTGAACCCACGGTGACATCGCTGCCACGACGGTTTTCAAGACCGGCCAAGAAACATTGCCGATGAGGTCCGTGACCTGGCCCTTCTTCGGCAGCGCAGGACTAGCGAGCGATGTCCTGGCCAGAGGATGGCCACAGACCCACTCGCCGCCTGCTACTTCGCCGCGACCGCTCGCCCTTCAGGCCGTGCCCTGGCGCGGCTCCGCGGGTGCGCCGTCGTTGGCGTCGGCGCCTGGCTCGACGACAGGTCCCGGCACCCAGCCGTGCCGAGACCTGTCATCTCTTGATCTCGTCCTGCAACCATGTCCCCAGGTCTGCGTCTTGATCTGAAGCGGGGGCAGGATGGTTCATCCGAACGCAAACGGCAGAGTCAACAAGATCATCAAGCGTTTCAGCGCCTACGCCGCCATAGGGCTTGTGTTGCTGGGCTCTCTACTCGGCACTCCCTTCCTGCTACGAGCAGTGGCACCCGAGCGGACTGACTGGTCAGAGCTGAGCGACATCAGCCAAACGTACGGAGCCGTCTCAGTCGGCGTATCTGCACTCGCGTTGGCCGGGGTCGCGGCATCGCTGATCTACCAGGCTCGACAGACTCGGGTAGCTCAAGAGGAAGCAGCTCGGGCTGCTCACAGAGAGCTGGTCCTCTTCTCGCTGAGCGATCCGGCCTTGTTTGCGTGCTGGGAGCCCTCACGAGATCCAGTCACCGTAGAGGAATGGAAGCGACTCGCCTTCACCAACTTGATCTTCCAGAGGTGGGCAAATTCCTTCGCACTGGGACGCACCACGGAACAGCAAGCACGCGGGATCCTGCTAGAGCACTTCCGGGGACAGCCCGCCCGAGCGCACTGGGAGCAGGCTCGCACTGGGTGGATCCGGCATGCAGAGGCCGGTACCAATCGCCGCGCGCGTCTGTTCGCTCACATCGCGGAGGAGTGCTACCAAGCAGCGGTCGCAGCCGGTCCTGCGGTCGCGGTGAACCAGTACTTCGAGCCTCACACCACAGCAACGGCGGACTGATCATCCCATTGGCGTACCGGTTGGCGTAACCGACACGAAAGCACGCCCGTCGACGATCTTCGACGGGCGTGTATTCCCTCGTCAGGGCTTTGCGGCTGGGGCCGGGGTCGAACCGGCGACCTTCCGCTTTTCAGGCCGTGTCCTGGCGGGGTGAGCCCTGATCATGCGGTGTGTGAGCGATCGCGGCCGGCCGTGGTTGTACGCCACTGTTGGCGTACGGGTTGGCGTACGCCACGGGGCGCGACTCAGGCGGATTCGAGCAGGTGGCGGCCATCGTGGACGCGCACGTGAGGTGCGCTCGCCGCGTCCAGGGCGTCGAGCACGCGGACCGCGTAGACCTCACCCATCCACTTCTCGGCTTCCTCGGGAGTCAGCCACTCCACAGCCGTCGACTCATTCGACGTGCGCTCCACGCCGTCGACCGGACGGCACAGGAAGACGAGAGCGACGATGCCCCGGCTCATGTTCTTGTAGACGCCCGTGAGCCGTTCCACGGAGACGCGGACGCCCGTCTCTTCCAGTACCTCACGTACGGCGCCATCCTCCGGCCGCTCGTCCAGTTCGAGCACCCCGCCCGGAGGCTCCCAGGTGCCGTTGTCCGCGCGTCGGATCGCGAGGACGCGGCCATCATCGCGCACAACCACGCCAGCGACCGAGACCGAGTGAAGCGGCATAGACGCGCCTTCCGGGTAGCGTTGCTTATGTACAGGAGCTTAGGAGGAACTGAAGGACATGGGGCCCACCCCTTCCCGGAACTCCGGGAAACCAAGGTACCTACAGATCGCGGACGACCTTGTCCAGCAGATCCAACAGAAGGTTCTGGAGCCTGGAAAGCAGGTACCCAGCGAATCCGACCTCATGAAGAAGTACGCCGCGTCGCAGGGCACGGTTCGCAAGGCGATGTCCGAACTGAGGGCAACCGGCCTCGTGGAGACCCGGCACGGCAAGGGCTCTTACGTGAAGCGACGCCCGCCGGTGAACCGAAAATCTTCGGACCGGTTCCGCCGGTCGCACCGCACTGCCGGTAAGGCTGCGTACCTGGCTGAGGCCGAGCAGGCAGGAAGCAAGCCCAGCGTCAGCGTCCTGTACGTCGGGCCCGTCGACGCTCCGGAGGAGATCGCGGAGAGGCTGTCAGTTCCGACCGGTGAGAAGGTGCTCGCGCGTCGCCGCCTGTACTTCAGTGACGGCATCCCGACTGAAGAGGCCACCTCCTACCTCCCGTGGGACATCGCCAAAGACATCCCGGAACTGTTCCAGGAGAACCCTGGCGGGGGCGGCATCTATGCCCGCCTGGAGGAGCACGGGCACACGCTGAAGGAGCTGTCAGAGACGGTCCGCGTCCGTCTGGCCACGAAGCAGGAGATCGGCGCCCTGAGCCTGAGCCCCGGCTCGCCCATCATCCATCTGACGCGCAACGCGGAATCTGAGGCGGGTCGGGTGGTCGAGGTCTGCGACACCTTCATGGCCGCTGACCAGTTCGTTTTGGAGTACCGGATCCCGGCTGGCGACTGAAGCGCCCAACTCCTGAGCCCCGGCCCGTCGCAGCGATTTCGCGCGGCGGGTTGACTCATGTACATGAGTTGGGCACTCTCTTACATGTCACTCCTGCACATGAGTGCAGGAGTGCAGGTGTCTGCCATGCGCGACGCCTGCACGGCAGCGCCCGGAAGCAAGGCCCGGATTCCGCACTGCGAAGAACTCAACAGAGTGCCGACCCAGCCGCCTGAACACGGGCGGTCGATGGGTGCGGGTCACCACCCCGACCGCCCATGTCGGGCTGGGTGACCTGCCCGGATCCGCCCTCCGGGGCGGTGACGGCATTGCTTGATCTGACACCGCAGAACCTTCCGCGGGCCGTACGAGCCCGCGCTGAGCACCAGTGCTCACGGTCCCCGACACCGCGCCGTACGCGGCGGTGTGTGCCGGGTGTCCGTGAGCGCTCGTACTGCACGAGACGCCGACGTACAGCGGCTCGCGGCCTTCTGGGAGCTCCCAGAAGGCCGCTGTTCGGGCCGCTCCATTGTGAGGAGAGAAGTCCTATGAAGTGCATCGTCGCCGGCCGTGAGGCCGTCACCGCGGCGGAGTTCGCGGAACTGGCGCTGGGCACCCCGGTTGAGTTGTGGCTCGGGGTGGAGGGCGAGACGGACGAAGAGCGCGCGGCCCGTCTGGACGCGGCCCGCGACATCCTGGCCGACCCCGAGTTCTGCGACCTGCCCGACGACCTGATCCGCCTGGCCGCGCGGGTCGTCGACGACCACCCGGACCTGTTCAACGTGGTCCCGCTGGTCCGTCCCGCCCTGCGCCGCACAGCGCGTAAGGGGGTTGCGGCATGAGTGAGGGTCTGACGCTGGATGACTTGGCCGTACCGCTGCGGGCGCTGCGCCTGCTGGCCGCGGACTTCGGGCACCTGCCGGCGCCGTCCGTGGAGGTGTCCACCATCTACCCGGACCGGCTGAAGCTGACGTTCTTCGACGACCTGTCCGGCTTCGAGGCATGGCGCGACGCCTTGGGCATCGCCCCGGACGCCGTGACCTACCGCGAGCAGAGCGGCGGCCGTACGCGCGTCCTGAAGGCGACCGCGGAACATGCGGGCGCGGGTGTGGACTTGGTCGGTTACAGCGACGTCACCGCCCCGCAACTGGTCGGGACGACGGTCTGATGCCGCCGGCGTTCGGCAAGTGCTACGACCCTTCCGGCGCCCGACACGGCATCCCCACCTACCCGTGGCGCTACGCACCCGACGGCCTGGCGACCAGACGGCAGTTACGGGCCCGCGGCCTGCGCCCCGGCGGACAACCGATCGCGGCGCAGGTGCTGAGGCCGCGCTATCGGCGCGGCCCGCTGGTCGCTTACCTCTACCGGCTCGACCGGGCCAAGCCCGTGCGGCCGATGACCCCGGGCCGCGCCGCCGCGCTCGCCAAGGCGATGCGCGCCCGCCGCACCTGCCCGCAGTGCCGCACGGACGCCGGATACGTCATCCCCGCATCGCTCGGGGTGTGCGTCCCGTGCGCCTACCCCGATGACCAGGAACAAGAGATGGAGTGAGTACATGGACTGGAAGGCAGCAATGCGAAAGGCGGCTCACTGGAGCCTGCCGGTCGGTCTGACCGGCCTGTCGCTGGGGTGGACCGTCTACGCGGTGGGGGAGATCCTCTCCCGTCAGGCTCCGGCGCCGCTCGCGCTGACCGTGGCCGGTATCTACGACGCGGTATGGCTGTACGCGCTGGCCATGGAAACCGCGCACCGCAGGCAGGGTTCCAAAGGGACGCTGCCCGCCGTTCTCGGGTGGGTTTTCCTCGTCACGTCGGTCGGCGTGCTCTTCACGCACGGCCTGATGTACGCGACGGGCGTCGTCGCGGTCATCGGAGCGGTGGTTCCGGCCGCCGCCAAGGCGACGCTGATCATGGCTGTGGAGCGGGATTCCACTCGGATTTCCCCCGCGGCGCAGCAGCAGATCGACGCCGTCCGCAGCGCCACGCGGGATCAGGTGGCGATCGGCCGTGCCGTCACCCGGGCCAAGGTCGACCGGCAGAAGACGGCGGCCGTCCTAGAGCGCGAGGAGCGCAAGGCTCGCGGGCAGGCCCAGAAGGTGCGCCACGAGGCGGCCGAGGAGCTGACGAAGGTCACCACAGAGCACCCGGCGGCCGGCGTCCCAGAAGAGGTTCCGGCGCTGTTCTCGGACGAGGATCTCGCCCGGGTGCTGGGCCAGTGGTCGGACTCGGGTGTGTCCCCGGGTGCGTCCCCTGTGTCCCCGCAGGTCGACCCCGTGTCCCCGGTACCGGCGATCCCCGCACCGCAGGGCGCGGGACACGCCCCGATCGACCGGTCCGGTCTTGCCGAGGTGGCGGCCGTGGCCGGCGTCGAGACACCGGAGCCCGGTGAGCCGCTGACCGAGGACCAACTCACGGTCGTCCTGCGGTGGCTGCGCCACTCCGAGAACCCCCCGCTGAGCTACCGGAAGGCTCTGGCCGCGTACCGCGCGGCGGGCTTCTCCGCGAAGGAAGAGCGGGTGCGCAAGGCATACGCCGCCCTGATCGACGCGGAGGACGCGGAAGCGTAAGAAACCGTCCGGCACGACGCAATGAAGGCCAGCCCAGGGCTAGTGGGCTGGCCTTCGTCGCGACTGCCGGAAGCAGTCGACCGCACCAGTGAAGCAGACCCGGTGAGCCCCGGCGAGCGGCATGTTCGCAGACCCGGCGCGCAGACCCGGTGAGCTGGCACATCGCGCACCGCACAGCACGCCAACCACCCCTCCGACCAAGGAGTTTCGCTGTGTCCAGCCGTACCCGTACCCGCACCGTGAAGACGGCCGCGGGTGTCCACACCGTCCGTCTCCCGCGTCAGCGCGGGCGCCGCTCCGCTCAGCCGTTCGTGGTCGTGGTGCCCGAACGCCCGTCTCTGACCCGCGAAGTGCTCGGCTTCCTGGGGCGCGCGCTGTGGCGCTTCCGCGGCTCGCTCGCCCCGACCGGCTTCGCCCTGCTGGCCCTGGTCGTGACCGCGCTCCTGCACCTGCTGGGCTGGTGGTCCGGCCTGGTCCTCGCCCCGCTGGCCGCGGCCCCGGTGCTGTGGCTCGGCATCCTTCAGCGCCGCCGTCCCGCCCGCGGTTCCGCGCTGGCCTGGCGCATCGCCCTGGCCGCGCTCACCACGGTCGCGGCGGCGTGGGCGGCACTGGCCGCCGGCTTCGGCCCGCTGGCCGGTCCGCTGGAGCTGGTCTGGCTCCTGACCCTGATCGCCGCGCAGTCCGCCTGGCTCATCGTCCGCCGCACCCACTGACTCCAGAGGAGAACGCCTGATGGCACCCACTTCCCGCCCCCGTACCGCCACCGGCCGCCCCGCTTCCGGGGCCAACGGCGCGGCCAACAAGCCCAACAAGTTCGCCAACGCCGGTGCCGCCGCGGGCGGGTTCGTCGGCGCGGTCGGCGGCTCGTTCGTCCCGCCGATCAACGTCACCGTGAACAACAACAAGGGCGCGGCCCGCGCCAACGGGGGCCGCTCGCACTCCCAATCCCTGCTGCCTGCCCCGGAGTTCACCTCTCCGGCGCAGGTACGGAACTACTGCAACACCCTGCGGGCGGCCGGTGTGACGCTGTCCATCGAGGTCGCCATGGCCGCCGAGATCCTCAAGGGCATCCTCGCGGCCGTACCGGACCCGGAAGGCCGCGCGTTCGGCTCCCGCATCCGGGCGCAGAAGGTGGCCCGCAAGATGCAGCGGTCCGCCGACGCGCTGCGGGACGCCGCGAAGAACGCCGCCGCCTGCTACTCGACCTTTCAGCAGCAGTACGAGGAAGAGATCAACCGCGTCCGTCACCGTGCCCGGAAGCCTCAGCAGCCGGTCATCGACTGGGCCCAGCAGTAAGGAGGTTGCTCGATGGCTGAGCGCAACGCACAGCAGCAGCTCGCGGAGCTGCTGGAAGTCCAGCTTCAGGGCGGCTCGAACGCCGGAGGCGTCGGCCAGTACCTGCTGCACCGGGCCAAGCCGCACATCCCGCCGTGGCTCGGCTGGGCCGGAACCGGTCTGGCCGGTGCCCTCGGGCACTGGAAGTGGGCCGACAGTGCGGGCGCCGGGGTCGGCCTGACCCTGGCGTCCGTGGCGCTGACCGGCGGCGCGTGGCTGATCGGCAAGTCGACCAGCCAACAGCGGCGCCTGCACTCGGCCATCACCGTGGCCGCCGGGTCGGCGTGGGTCACCGCCGCCTGCCTGGCCGGACCCACCGCCGGGCCGCTCGATGACCTGTACCTGATGGGCGGCCCGGCGCTGGCCCTGTCGTGGAACGTCCGCATGCTCATGCGGCACAACCCCGACGCCACCGGCGAAGGCTCGGACAAGGGCCTGCTGGACAAGGTCGGATTGGCGCGGGCGCAGATCGGCACGGCGAAGGTCGAGCCGAACCGCGTGACCGCGCCGGTCGCGCTGGCCCCGGGCGAGCAGACCAACGACGACATGACCAAGGCACTGGGCAACCTCGCCTCCGCCCTGGACCTGCCGAAGAGCGCCGTCCGCTACACCCCCGATCCCGGCTCCGAACGGCGCGGGGACCTGGTGATCGTGCCGGAGGACATGCTGGCCGACGTCGTCGAATGGGAGGGCCCCTCCAACCTAGGCGGGTCGATCGCGGATCCGCTGGTGATAGGCCGCTACGACGACGGCGCCCCGCTCGTGATGTGGCTGCCCGGTGACCCGGAAACGGGCCGCAACTCCACGCACGGGCTGATCGCGGGCGGCACCGGGTCCGGCAAGGGCGATGCCGCCCTGAACCTGCTGACGGAGATCCTCTCCCGCCGGGACGTGATCGTGTGGTTCTCCGACCCGAAGGCATTCCAGGACTACGCGCCCCTGCGGCCCGGTCTGGACTGGGGCGTGGAGGGCGGCACGGGCACTGAGGTGATGGTGGCGGCCGTCGAGGCCGTCATCCCCGCCCGCACGCGCTGGCTGGGTGCCCACGGCTACCGGCAGTGGGTTCCCCAGGCGGCTCAGGTGCAGAACGACCCGGCGCACTCCTGCCGCACGGATGGCACCGCGTGCGGGTGTGCGGGGATGCCGTTCCTGGTCACCTGGTTCGAGGAGGCCGCCAACACCCTCCGCGCGCTGGGGGATGACGCGTTCACCGGCATCGCGCAGGAGGCCCGCTCCGCGGGTATCTCGCTGGTCGTGTCGCTTCAGCGCCCGTCGTACGACCAGATGTCGACCAGCACCCGTGCTTCGCTGCCCTCGGTGATCGCGCTGGGCTGCGATGCGCGGGACGAGGGGTTCTCGCTGCCGGATGAGGTGCTGGCGCAGGGCGCCCACCCGGGCGCGTGGGGCAATCGGCGGCCCGGCTACTGCTACGTCGTCAGCCCCGGCATCCCCGAGGACCGCTACGCCTCCCCGGGCCGTACCTGGCGGTTCACCACCCGGGCCGTGTCGGTCATGGAGCTGCTGGCCACGTGGGCGCAGCGCAACGGCGCCACCGCCGACCCGGTCACCGCCGGTGCGGCATCCGGCGTGGCCGGCCGCGCCTACACCGGCCGCACCACCGACGACGGCACCCCGCAGCCCCTCGTGCTGCGGGCCGTCGAGGAGGAGGACGACATGGACCACGGCGGACTCCTGGTCGACCCCGAGAACGCGCACATCGACCCCGAGGCCGACTTGCCCGACACGGAGGAGGGCGACGACGCCCCGATCTTCGGGCAGGAGACGGGCCGCAAGCCGTCCCCGGAGGAAGCACGGCGGCTGTTCGCCGACGCGCTCGCGGAGTTCGAAGCCGAGGGCCGCATGATCGTGGGCCCGAAGGACTTCACCGACTGGTGCGACCGGCACAACCTCTCCCGCTCCTGGGTGTCCCTGCGGCTGAAGGAAGCCGCACAGGAGGGCCGGTTGGACGCCACCAACGCCACCGGCCGGTGGCGCATCGTCCCCGCCCTCACGGCCGCCTGACACCCGTAACGCGTTACGCCCGCCTAACACCCAAACCCCTAGGCAGGCACACGCGTTACGCGCCCTAACAGCGGCCGTTCACACCGCCTAACACCTGCTCGTAACACCCCACCCGCGGGCCCGCGCACGCCTCCGTGCGCGGGCCCGCAGCCGTCCCGAAGGGAGCCCCGTGACCCACCTCGAACGGCCCGCGGCCGTCGAACTCCACCACCCCGAACCGATCACCGTGGACCCACCCGCCGCACCCCTGATGCCGGTGCAGCCGGGCCCGCCGCCGGCCGTGCAGTCCATCGTGCTGCCCGACGGCCGCGTCGTCACCGGCTACAGCCTCAACCGCCCGCCCGCTCCGGCGCCGGTCGCCACACGGCCGGCCGTCTCGCGCACGGCGGTGAACATCGCGCTCGGCGGCATCGGGTTCGGCGCGGTGTGCGGCGGCCTGGTCCTGCTCACCTCGTTCATCGCCGCCCTGACCGCGTTCATCACCCAACTCATCACCCTCGCCGCGGTCATCTTCGGCGGCTGGATCGCCGTGCAGATCTTCGGCGCCACCGGCCACCGCAACGGCGGAACCACGGTCAACATCCGCAGGGCCGTCATCAAGCGCAGCCACTTCCACGGCTAAACACCCCGAGAGGAACACACGTGTTCGAGATCCGCGTCATCTGCGAGCCGGACGACGCCGAACGCGTCGGCCAGGCCCTGGCCGACGCGTTCGACACCGGCCCGGCACGCCAGTACCCCACCCGCGACGGCAGGCGCACCCGCCTGTATTTCACCGCCGACCACCGGCCCACCACACCCGAAAGCGAGTGATCCCATGTCGTTCGGAGAGACCCCGATCACCATCATCGGCAACCTGACCGCCGACCCCGAGATCAAGGTTCTCGAATCCGGGCAGGCCCTGGCCCGGTTCACCGTCGCCTCCACCCCGCGCATGTTCGACCGCGACGCGAATCAGTGGAAGGACGGCACGTCCACGTTCTTCCGCTGCGCCGCCTGGCGCGCCCTCGCGGAACACGTCGCCGACTCCCTGACGAAGGGTTCGCGGGTGGTGCTGTCCGGGCGGATCCGTCAGCACGACTGGAAGACCCCGGAGGGCGAGAACCGCTCGATGCTCGCGGTCGAGGTCGACGAGATCGGCGCCTCACTGCGCTTCACCACCGTCACGATCAACGGCAAGACCGCGAGCAAGCCGGACCCGTCCGCCGACCCGTGGGCCACCGACAAGGCTTCGGCGGGCTCGCAGTTCATGGACAAGCCGCCGTTCTAGATACGCCCGGGGCGACCGCCGCTCTCGCCAAAGAATCGCGGTCGCCCCGGCTTCCAGCACATCCCAAGAGAGAACTGGAGACCCCCAGCATGACCCATTCAGCATGGGCGCGCAGCGAGCAACGGACTGTGTCCCTGCCGCCGGCCGCATTGCGGCTGCTGCGCGAGATCGCCCAACGCGACACCGGCGCCGGTGTCGCCTTCAGCTCCGCGCCGTACGGGCGCTGGCAGATGGACGGCACCGCCTACAAGGTCAACGACCGCACCTTTCACCCGCTGGACGCAGCCGACTTCATCGACATCGGCAACGGGCGCACCGACCGCGTCAAGGTGACCGCGGCCGGCCGCGCGTACCTGGCCACCCTCGATGGGGAGGGCAGCGCGTGAGGTTCTACCTGACCACCCACAAACGCCATTGGGTCCGCCTCACAGACGTGCCGCTGTTCCTGAAGTCGGAGCACTTCGTGCAAGCCGTCAAGCTCCCCGAAGCCCGCGGCCGTTATGCGGTCGACTCGGGCGGCTTCTCGGAGCTCCAACGGCACGGCCGCTGGACGCGCACCCCGCGCCAGTACGTCGACGATCTGCGCCGCATCTGGGAATGCGTCGGCCCCTACGACTGGGCTGCACCGCAGGACTGGATGTGCGAAGACCTCATCATCCACGGCGGCAAGGCCGGACCGCTCACCTTCGTGGGCACGCACCTGAGCGTCGCCGAACATCAGCGCCGCACCGTCGCCAACTTCCTCGAACTGCGCTCGATGGCTCCGGAACTGCGGATCATCCCCGTATTGCAGGGCCGCACCGTTGCGGACTATGAGCGCTGCCGGGAGCTCTACGAACGCGCCGGGGTCGACCTCACCCGAGAAGCGACGGTCGGGCTCGGCTCGGTCTGCCGCTTGCAGTCCACCCGTGAGGGCGCGGCCATCGTCACCGCGATGGCCGCTCACGGGCTGCGCCTGCACGGCTTCGGCTTCAAAACCCTCGGTCTGGCCCGGGTGGGCCATCTGCTGGCCTCCGCGGACTCCGCCGCCTGGAGCTCCCACGCCCGCTACCGGCCCGCGCTGCCGGGCCACACCACGCACAAGAACTGCGCCAACTGCCTGCCCTACGCCCTGCGCTGGCGCACCCGCGTCCTGAGCGCGATCCCCGCATGGCACCAACCGCCTCTGGACGGGAGGACAGCCACATGACCACCCGCCAACACCTGCTCGATGCCGCCCTGGAAGCCGCCGGCCGCGGCTGGCCCGTCCACCCGCTCCGGCCCGGCGGCAAGGGTTCAGCCCTGCACGGCGAACGCGCCTGCCCCCACACGGGCGAGTGCGCCGGCGGACACGTGAAGTGGGAACAGCGCGCCACCACCGCCCCCGCCCGCATCCGCGCGGCGTGGACGGCGGGCGCGTTCAACGTCGGCATCGCCACCGGACCCTCCGGCCTGGTCGTCGTCGACCTGGACGTACCCAAGGAGAAGAACGGGAAGGGCAGTTCGGACGCGCCTGACGGCGCGACGTCCTTTGCGGCGCTCTGCGAGCGCGCCGGAGTGTCCTGGCCGACTACCTACACGGTGCGGACGCCCTCCGGCGGCATGCACCTGTACTTCCAGGCGCCGCCGGGTGTCCATCTGCCCTGCACCGCCAAGTCCGTGGCGCCGAACGTCGACACCCGGGCGTGGGGCGGCAACATCGTGGCCGCAGGCAGCATCACCAGCGCGGGCGCGTACGAGGTGGCCGACGACGGCCCGGCGGTGGCCCTGCCCGGGTGGCTGTTGTCGCGGCTTCGGACTGCGCCCAAGCCCGTTGCGGCGCCCGCCCCGCTACTCATCCCGGGGCAGGCCACGCGCCGGGCTGAGGTGGCCCTGGAGCGCGAGACCGCGCGAGTCCGGAAGGCCCCGGAGGGGCAGCGGCATCACCTGCTGTTGACCCGCACGATCGTCATCGGGCGGTTCGTCGTCTGGGGCGAGATCGCCCGGGACGTGGTCGAGCAGGCATTTGGGGTGGCCGGTGAGGCGGCCGGACTGCCGGCGGCCGAGTGCCGCGCGACGATCCGCGACGCGCTGGCCTACTCCGCCCGCACCTGCCGCGCCCGGGAGACGGCATGAACCACAACCCGCCCCGCCCGCAGCCCAAATGCCCTCCCCACACCGCCGACCGGCCGGACTGCGCCGACACGGCGTCACCCCTAGTTCCGGGGTGCGGCCAAGAGAAGGCCGCCCGTCAGGGCGTCCTTTCAGCCCTTCCCTCAGACCAGCCCCCGAGCACCCCACCGCCCGGTGACGGGCGCTTCCCCGTGGCCTGGCTCCACATCCGCGCACCCCGCGGCGCCACCCCCACCGCCACCTCGAAGTGCCTGTGCGGCCGTGACCGCAGCGCCATCGGCCACCGCAAGGTGCGCGCCCTGATCGCCGACCACGAAGCCCACCGAGACCTCTGTCCACTCCGTACCACCCAGGAAGGGAGGAACGCCGCATGACCAGCCCCAACCCGCCCGCGCCGCCGATCGACGGCGCGGCCCTGCTCGACGAGGTCGAAGCGTTCCACCGGCGCTTCAACGTCTTCCCCACCGAATCCGCCTACGTCGCCGTCACCCTGTGGGACGCACACGCTCACCTAATCGACGCGTTCGACGGCACGGCCCGGCTCGCGTTCCTCTCCCCGGAACCTGGATCGGGCAAGTCCCGCGCGCTGGAGATCGTGGAAACCCTCACGCCGAACGCCGCGATCACCGTCAACGCATCCGCCAACGCCCTGTTCCGGCTGGTCGAAGCCACCGAAGGTACGCCTACCCTGCTCTTCGACGAGATCGACACCGTGTTCGGCCCGAAAGCCGGCGACAACGAGCCGGTGCGCGGCTTCCTGAACTCCGGCTACCGGCGCGGTGGGCAGGCTCTGCGCTGCGTCGGGGACGGCTCCAACCAGAACGCAGGATGGTTTTCGTCCTTCTGCGCCGTCGCCATGGCCGGTCTCGGCTCTCTGCCGGACACGATCCTGACCCGCTCCGTCATCATCCGCATGCGCAAGCGCGCCCCCAACGAGAAGGTAGAGCCCTACCGGCGCCGCAGCCACGAGAAGCAGGGCCACGCACTACGTGACCGTCTCGCGAAGTGGGCCGACACCATCCGCGACGCCATCGCCGAAGCCTGGCCGGTCATGCCCGAAGGGGTTTCCGACCGTCCGGCCGACGTGTGGGAACCCCTGCTCGCGGTCGCCGACGCGGCCGGCGGACACTGGCCGGAGCGGGCCCGCGCCGCATGCGTGGACCTGGTCCACGCAGCCCAGGATGACGACGAAGCCTCCCTCGGGATCCGGCTGTTGACCGACCTGCGCGACAAGGTGTTCTGCGGTGCTGACCGCATGCCCACCGCCGTCATCCTCGAATGCCTGCTCGGCATGGACGACGCACCATGGGGCGACCTGGACGACAAGCCGATCAACTCCCGCACCTTGGCGAAGTTGCTCGGGCAGTACGTCACGTCGGCGAACAAGCCGATCAGGCCGCGCGGCATCCGCACCTCTTCCGGCACCCCCAAGGGCTACTACGCCGAAGACCTCCAGGACGCGTGGGCGCGGTACTGCCCCCCTCCCCCCGGAGAGTCCGCAACAGCCGCAACGTCCGCCACACCGCAGGTCAGCGGGGGTGAAAGTGTGGCGGATCCCCTGCCTGGCATCCGCCACACGCCCCCGGAAACCGACGCGCGCCCGCTCCGGGTGGCTGGCTGACCAGCACGGATGCACAGGTGCCGCCACGCGCTTGCGTGGCGGCACCTATCCGCCACACATCCGCCGTCCGCCACAAACACAGGCCGCTGACCAGCAATGTTGCGGCGTGGCGGATGTTGCGGATCCCCCAGAGGCCTGAAGCCAAGGAGTCGCAACATGGCCCGACCCCAGATGCTCAAGCTCCCCGAAGTCCTCGAAGAGATCGAGATGAGCCGCGCCGCCTTCTACCGCATGCGCGCCCGCGGCAAGGCACCGAAGCTCATCAAGTTGCCGAACGGGCAGATCCGTTGCCGCCGCCGCGACCTGGACGCGTGGTGGGCCAAGCACGAGATTTCAGCCTGACCGTTGACCGACCGAAGGGACCCCACCGCACGGTGGGGTCCCTTCCCCGTGAGGGAGCAAGATGCACAGCTACGACGTGCGCATTTGGAGCGTCCGGAAGCGTCCGAGCAAGGCCGCTCCGTTCCAACTCCGTTGGCAGGTGGACGGGACGGAACATCAGGAAAGGTTCGTAACCAAGACACTCGCGGACGCCCGACGTGCGGAGCTGCTGACCGCGACCCGCAAGGGCGAGCCGTTCGACACGGAGACCGGTCTTCCCGTCTCGGAGGTGCGCGAGCGCAACCGCACGAGCTGGTACGCCCATGCTCGTTCGCACGCCGCGCGGAAGTGGCCGACCGCAGCGGCAAAGCACCGTGCGAGCATCGCGGAAAGCCTGACCATCGCCACGATGGCGCTGTGTCCCACGGGCAAGGGCCGCCCGGAGGACGACCTCCTACGCCGCGCGCTCTACCAGTGGGCATTCAACGCGGGACGCCACGGCCAGGAACCGCCGGAAGCGGAGGCCAAGGCGTTGGTCTGGGTGGAACGCAATGCCCCGGCCGTCGTCGACCTGGATAGCGCCAAGCGCATGCGCACGGTCCTGGAACACCTGGCCAGGCGCCAGGACGGCAAGCCGGCCGCCGCGAACACCTTCCGGCGCCGTCGCGCCGTGCTGAGCAACTGCTTGCGCCTGGCAGTCGAGCAGGAACTACTCCCCGGCAACCCCCTGCACCGCGTGCATTGGGAGACGCCCAAGGCGGTGGAGGAGCTGGACGTACGCAGCGTCGCCACGCCCGCACAAGCGCGGGCCCTGCTGGACGCGGTTCGCGCGCAAGGAACGCGCGGCGCCCACCTGGTCGCGTTCTTCGCATGCATCTACTACGCCGCAATGCGGCCGGAAGAGGTGTCCATGCTGAGTGCCGACCAGTGCGAACTACCCGAACAGGGATGGGGGCGGCTCTTGCTTTCCGGCGCCCGGCCGCAAGTAGGTTCCGCCTGGACGGATGACGGCAAGCCCTATGAGGAACGGCAGTTGAAGCACCGTGCCCGCCGGGCGGTCCGGCCAGTGCCCATTCCGCCGGTCCTGGTCGCCATCCTGCGCGCTCACCTCGACACGTTCGGCACCACGGCCGAAGGCCGACTGTTCAGCGCCGTACGAGGGGGCCCGGTCCGGTCGCAGGAGTACGGCGTCGTCTGGAAGGAAGCCCGCAGGAAAGCGCTCACCGCCACGCAGGTGGCCTCTCCACTGGCCGCCATCCCGTACGACCTGCGACACGCGTGTGTGTCGTTCTGGCTCCGCTCCGGAGTGAGTCTCGCTGAGACCGCCCGCCGCGCAGGGCAGAGCGTCGCAGTTCTCCAGCGCTACTACGCCAAGGTGCTGGACGGCGAGGAGGGGAAGATGAACGCGCTGATCGACCAGGGTTTGGCGGAGCACGAGGGCGAGGGGGAAGGGCCGTAGTTCTTGGCCGCAGGTTGGCCGCACGCGCTGGTCAGAAGTGGGATACCGGCGATCCAGGGTGAGACAAGGTCACGCAGAAGGGGCGCCCCTCCGGAGAGTGGCACCCCTTCTGACCTGCAACGCTTCTGACCTGCGCGGTGGGTGTGGGATTTGAACCCACGGTGACATCGCTGCCACGACGGTTTTCAAGACCGTTCCCTTAGGCCGCTCGGGCAACCCACCCCGCGCCGGCCGGAGACTGGCGCGGGATCAAGACTAACGGGTCAGCTGTCGTGGCGGGTCAGCTGTCGCCCTCCCGCTCGCCGAGGGTGACCTCGGTCGTGTTGGTCTTGCCGTCGCGGGTGTACGTGAGGGTGACGGTGTCGCCGGGCTGGTGGGTCCAGATCTCGCCGATGAGGGCGGGGCCGCTGTCGATCGCCGTGTCGTCGATCTTGGTGATGACATCGCCCGGCTTGAGACCGGCCTTGTCGGCGGGGCCGCCCTGCTCGACCGCGTCCGCGCCGCCCGCGCCCTCCTCCGTGATCCTCGCGCCGCCGGTGCCCTCCTCGAGGGAGACCGAGGCGCCGATCACCGGGTAGACCGGCTTACCGGTCTTGATCAGCTGCTGGGCGACGTTCTTCGCCTGGTTGATCGGGATCGCGAAGCCCAGGCCGATGGAGCCGGACTGGCCGGTGCCGCCCAGACCGTTGCTCGCGGACTGGATGGCCGAGTTGATGCCGATCACCGAGCCGTTCGCGTCCAGGAGCGGACCGCCGGAGTTGCCCGGGTTGATCGAGGCGTCGGTCTGCAGGGCGCTCATGTACGAGGCCTTGCCGCTGGAGCTGCCGTCGCTGGAGGCCACCGGGCGGTTCTTGGCGCTGATGATGCCCGTGGTCACCGTGTTGGACAGACCGAAGGGCGCGCCGATCGCGATCGTCGAGTCACCGACGGTCACCTTCTCGGAGTCGCCGAGCGGCAACGGCTTCAGATCCGCGGGCGCGTTGTCGAGCTTGATGACCGCGACGTCGTAGCCCTGTGCGTTGCCGACCACCTCGGCGTCGTACTTCTTGCCGTCGGGGAAGGTCGCGGAGAGCTTGCCGCCGTCGACCGCCTCCGCCACCACGTGGTTGTTGGTGAGGATGTGGCCCTGCTTGTCGAAGACGAAGCCGGTGCCCGTGCCGCCCTCGCCGCTGCCGCTCTCCGCCTCGATGGTGACGGTGCTGGGCAGTGCCTGGTTGGCGATCGCCGCGACCGTGCCCGCGTCGCGCTTGAGGTCACCGCCGCTCTGCGAGGCGGACACCGTCGTCGAGCCCGTGGAGGTGTCGTTGCTGTCGGCCGCCCAGTAGCCGATGCCGCCGCCCACGCCGCCCGCGACGAGCGCGGCCACCAGGACCGCGGCGATCAGGCCGCCGCGACCGCCGCCGGACTTGGGCGCGGGCTGCTGGTACGTGGATCCCCAGCCGGCTCCCGAGCCGCCGTTCGCGTACGCAGGCGTGGCCGGCGGAGGCGGAGGGGGCCAGGCGCCCGTTTCCGGACCGGGGGCGGCACTTGTGTCGTCGGGCGCCCCGGAGGGCACTGGGGGCAGCACGGCCGTCGGATCGCCCTCCTGGGATTCCGGACGGGGACCCGTCCGCGGCGGAACCCCGTGCTCCGGGTGCGTGGAAGCAGCGGGAGCGTCCACCGGCACAGGAGGTGCAGACGGGGCGGGGGGTACCGCGTTGCCCTCGTTGGTGCCCTCGTTCTCGGTGCTCACAGCTCTTCCTCTCGATCCACTGCTGCTGTTTCCGGTCGCGCTCGGTCTCGCTCACTCATATGTGCTCTTACGTGTTCGTGATCCGGCGCGATTCAGCTGTGCATGTACTTCTTTGTATGCCGTCAGCTTTTCCCACGGGACGTCAGGGCGCCATAAGCGGTGCCTGTGGGTCCGCGACCTTACCTTTACGCCTCATGAGTCACGACCTTCCTTTATATAGGACCAGTCCGACATAACCATCGCAGCTTCTGGGCCACCGCCCTTGGCGCGTACCCACGCGCGCGGGCACCATGACGCAGCCACGCGCGCGCGGGTGGCACCATGACGCGGTGACCCACGCACGACAGCACCTGATTCAGGTGGTCGCCCACCGCGGCGCCTCCGAAGAGGCCCCGGAGCACACCCTGGCCGCGTACGAGAAGGCGATCGAGGACGGGGCGGACGCCCTGGAGTGCGATGTACGGCTGACCGCGGACGGCCACCTCGTCTGTGTCCACGACCGCCGCGTCAACCGCACCTCCAACGGCCGCGGCGCCGTCTCCGCCCTGGAGCTCGCCGACCTCGCCACCCTGGACTTCGGCTCCTGGAAGAACCGCGACGAGGCGCCCGACTGGGAGCAGCAACGGCCGCCGTCCTGGGAGCAGCAGTCCGTCCTGACGCTCGAGCGCCTCCTTGAGCTCGTCGCCGACGCCGGCCGCCCCGTGGAACTGGCCATCGAGACGAAGCACCCCACTCGCTGGGCGGGCCAGGTCGAGGAACGCCTGCTGCACCTCCTGAAGCGCTTCGGCCTGGACGCCCCGGCCTCCGCAGCCGAGTCGCCCGTACGCGTCATGAGCTTCTCGGCACGCTCGCTGCACCGCGTACGGGCGGCCTCCCCGACGCTGCCGACGGTCTATCTGCTCCAGTTCCTCTCGCCCCGGCTGCGCGACGGGCGGCTGCCCGTGGGTGTCCGGATCGCGGGTCCGTCCATGCGGATCGTGCGCAACCACCCGCTGTACATCGAGCGCCTGAAGCGGGCCGGTCATCAAGTTCACGTATGGACCGTGAACGAACCCGAGGACGTCGATCTCTGCGTCGAGCTGGGTGTCGACGCCATCATCACCAACCGCCCGCGCGCGGTACTGCGCCGACTGGGCCGCTGACCTGCGAGGTCCCGAGACCTCGGCCAGACCGTCGAAATCCGGCCACGTGCTTACGGGGAGTGCTCCGGCGCGTTCGGTCCGTGTTCGACGGTTACGAGTGCGTCACTGCATGTGCATCGGCCGGTTTCCGGTCCAGTCCAGGGGGGCATCCACACCGTGGCGTGGGGCGAAGGAGGTCTCGGGGGTGGCGTTGGTGGTGGCACAGGAGGTGCCCACGTCGTCGAGCATGGCCGTACCCCATGGCCCTGCGGGCGTGGGGGAAGCAAGACAGCGGATGCGCGATCAGTTGCGCACCGGTGGCGTGGCGGAAGCGGTCATCGACGATGCCGTACTGATCCTTTCCGAACTGCTGAGCAACGCGTGCCGGCACGGCCGGCCGCTGGGCGACGCGCTGGCGGGGGACGGCGATGTCCGGGCCGCATGGCGGGTTGATCCGGGCGGACGGCTGACCGTCGAGGTGACGGACGGCGGTGGTCCGACCCGCCCGGTTCCGGCCACGCCCTCGGTCACCGCGCGCGGCGGCCGTGGGCTGAACATCATCACCGCACTGGCCGACGACTGGGGCGTCAGGGACGACGTCCAGGGCGAGGTCACGGTGTGGGTGGTCGTCCAGAAGAACGGACACACGGAGCACCGGCGCGACGACTTCGCCACGCGCATCACAGCTCCGCCGGTGTCCGCGATACCCGACCTGGACTTCGGGAACTCCTTCGACGACTTGGACTGAAGCGCGGGCTGGACCGAAGCGCCGGTTCCGGGACGACTCGGCAGGTTGTCCACAGGGTCCCGTCGGTCCTCGTACGAGCGGCTAGGCTCGCGCCCGTACGAGAGACGCCGTAACCGGGAGAAACCCACGATGGCCAAGAAGCGATCCCAGACGAAGGCCAGGCAGCCGCGGCCGCAGGACGGCGACATCCCTGTGGTGGGAGCCCGCGAGCCCTGCCCCTGCGGCAGTGGCCGCCGCTACAAGGCGTGTCACGGGCGGAGCGCGTCGCATGCCGTGACCGAGCTGGTGCAGCGCCCCTTCGAGGGGCTGCCGGGCGAGTGCGACTGGGTCGCGTTGCGCGAGCTGGTGCCCGCGGCCACGGTCGAGTTGACGCTCAAGGAGTCCCTCCCGGAGGGTGTTCCTTCGGTCACGCTCGCGACCGTCCTGCCGATGGCGTGGCCCGCGCTGCGCCGCGACGACGGCTCCGTGATGATCGGCCTCCAGAACGACGCCTCTTCCGGCGACATCAGCCGCGACCTGGCCGACACCCTTCAGCGAGCACTGACCGCCGAGCCCGGCACTCCGATCCAGGGCCGGCGCGCCCCGGGTGGGGGCACCTCCCGGTCGACCGGATTCGAGACTGGGGGAGGGCCGCGGCTGCAGGATCTCCTCGACCCCAAGGGCGCGTTCGAGCCCGTGGTGCACTCGGGCTTCGAGTTCTGGGTCCCGGACTCTCAGAACGCGACTCCGGACGTGACCGCGTCCCTGGAGCGCGCCAACGCCGCCGCCATCCCGACCGTGAAGCTGTCGGGCGTCGACGCCGCGTACTGGTGCGAGACCCCGGACAAGAACCATCTGCGCTGGGTCATGCCGCACGCCGAGGAGCAGCTTCTGGACGCGCTCGCGCGGCTGCACGCGGCCGGCCGGTCGAGCCTCGGAGAAGGCACCCGTCTCGTGGGTTCCTTCCGTGCGCACGGCCTCACGGTGCCAGTCTGGGATCTGCCGACCGGTGTCACCGCGGAGGACATCGAGAAGCCGGCCGCCGAATTCGCCGAGCGGCTCGCCACCGCACTGGCCACCGACGCACCGCTCACCGGGGACGAGCGCCGGGCGCGTGGCGGTCTCACCAACCGCCAGGTGACGCTGAGTTGACGCCCGTTCGACACCCCGTCTGCGGCTGACCGACCGGTCAGCCGCCAGGTGTCTCGCGGAATCGGTGACTCCTGTCACAACTCTCTGTCGTGGCAGGAAAATCGGTCTCCGAATAGCCGAGATCGAATTTGCGAACCGCCGATCTCTTGTTACCGTTCAATAGCCCGGTTGCTGGTGCATCCCCCGTCGCCAGCAACCGGGTCTTTGCGTTTCCGGATCCCGGCCCGCCCTCAGAGCGAGTCCCAACCGGCCCTCCCCGCAGGCGAGTTGACCATCTACGTGGCGGAGTCGCTCCCCGAGCGCAGCAGCAGAGGCCCCTCGGTGTCCGCCGCGAATTCCACGACCGCCGTGTATGCCCGCGTGTCCCCGATCGTGCGCTCCCGAGGTGTCTCGCACGCCCCCGGCTCGTCGTCCGCGCCCACCGCGCAGTGCATCCGGACGGTACGGCCGCCGGGTGCCATGAGGGTCAGTACAGCGGTGAGGTCGTGGCCGGTCGCGTTGCGGTAGTACGTGCGCGCCCAGGTGTCCCGCCCCTGGGTCAGCACGCAGGTCTGTGCCTCGATGCCGTCGGAGGAGAAGAGTTCGGGTCCGCAGCGGGCGGTGCCGACGAGATCCCGGCCGAGCAACAGCGGACTCCTGACCGGGCTGGGCCGCGATGCGGCCGCCTTGTCGTCGACCCGTTCGGATGTACGTACGGCCGCGGGACTCCTGTCGTCCACGGGCCCGGCGGAGGTCACGGCCAGCGGCAGCGCGGCCGCGAGCGCGCCGACGCCCGTCAGCGCCGGCAGACGAACTCTTCGGGAGCCCGGGGGTCGCCCCCCGGAGAAGCGCAGCATGAAAGGGACGATAACGACCAAGAAGGGCTGTTCGGTTCGCCGCGCGCCCGATTCCCCTACAACTCGGGTGCGCTCACACCCGGACGAGTGAGGGCCTCCACCACGGCGTCCACGACAGCCTCCACATCGGGCACCCAGGGCGCGGCCGAGCCGGGCAGCGGCGCCCGCTCCCAGCGGATCTGGCCCTGTCCGGTCTCGGAGGGGGGCAGCGCGAGATAGCCGCCCTCACCGTGGAAGCGCAACGAGCCGGGCACGAAGTCCTTGGCGTACAGCAACTCACCCAACTGCTCGAAGGAGTACGGCTTCACGAGCAGCGCCCAGCGCGTGGAGGAGGCGACCACCGGGCCGAGGCGCATACCCATGTGGTCGAGCGCCCCGAGCGCGCGGGAGGCGGCGAGCGCCGGCAGGCTCACCGCGCACGGGGCCTGGCCGCCGGTGGCGAGGACGATCGGCGCCGTGGGGCGGTTCGTCCACCACCAGCGCACCATGCGCTCGTCGGTGGTGGCCGCGAGAAGGGCGGGGTCGAAGGGGTGGGCACCTGGAACCGTGCACTCGGGATCGGGGCATCCGCAGCCGACCCGCCCCTGCGGGTCCGGCGCGACACCGGGGAGCACGGGCCACTGCCATGCGGTCGCGAATGTCAGGGCCGCGCCGAGCATCTCAGGCCTTCCATTGTTCCGCCTGGAAAGGAGCCTGCGTCGCCTTCCGAGGATCTCGCGCATGAGCGCTCGTTCCTTTCCGTTGCACGCCTGGCAACACCGAGGACCACATCACATCATGTGTCGATCACTTCACTGTGCGTACCTACTGGCGCATCACACCCCTGTCCAGGACAAGGGGAACCCCTATGGGCCGAGCACTGGCTGCGTCCGCGTCCATACTGCGCCTATCAACAGCATGGGCATGGCGTGGGGGTGGCGGCGCCTGGCGATTCTGTCCCGCGTATTGCTTGCCGCCTCCGTCACGGGAGGATGGGGCACGGTCGTCGGTGGTTAAGACGCCCGGGTCCGTCGCCAGGTTCCGGGACGAGCCCAACCACCCCTGGCCTTCACCGAGTACGTACCCATCACGACCGCTGTGACGCTCCGTCGAACAAGGCCAGTCGACCGCAATACACCGTAACCCGAGGCGGTTTTAAGCCAACTTTGCCTTTCTCGAGTTTCCCACAGACACCAGGAATCTCAGCAGGACAATGCTGGACATCCCCTGACGAGTACGTGTACATGTGGAGACACTGCTAGCGGCGCAGAATGACATGGGGGTTTGCGATGTTTTTGAGCAATACGCACCGGTCGGAAAGCCGGGCGCCATGAACGCCCCTCACCTTCCGAAAGTGGCTGGAATCGATTCAACGGTTCCGGGCCCCACACACACTGTCGCGCCCGCGCCTGCCGCCTCGGGTACCTCTTCGGCCTCTGCTCCAAACCCCCCAGGAGCCGTTCTCCAGGACCGTCTCGCCAGCTGGGTGTCCGATCTCACGACGCTGCACGAACTGACCGAGCGGATGGTCCGCACGGCGTCCTTGAGTGACGCACTTCATGAACTTCTGCACGCGGGAGCCGCCCTCGTGGGTGCCCGGCGCGGTCTCGTCGTCATGGAGCCGGGCGACGGCCTCGGCCCGGACACGACCATCGGCCTGGGCCTCGCCCGCGCCGATCTCGGTCATATCGAGACGGTTCCGCGCCGCTGCATGTCGTACGGGAAGATCCTGGACGGACTGCCCGGCGGCGAGGGAGAGATCACACAGCCCGATCTGTTCTCCGAGGACGGGCTCGACCCGCGTCACCGCGAGGTGGCCGCCCGGCTCGGCTACGCCGCGAGCTACGCGCTCCCGCTGTCCACCGAGACGGCGGGCCGCCTCGGCGCCGCCGTCTGGCTGTACGACGAGCCCGCCGAGCCGGTCGAGCGGCAGCGGCACCTCGTCGGTCTGTACACGCGGTACGCGGCCGAACACCTGGCCCGGCTGGTCGAACTGGAACGCACGCGCGCGTGCATGACGACGATCACCGGCGAGCTGCTTCCCTCGCGGCTGCCCCGGGTCTCCGGCGTCCAGCTCGCCGCCCGGCATCGCACCGGTCCGCGCGGCGGCGGCGACTGGTACGACGCGCTGCCCCTGCCGGACACCGCGCTCGGTCTCGCTGTCGGGTCCGTCACGGGGTCGGGGCCCAGCGCGGTGGCCGCCATGGGACGGCTGAGGGCGTCCCTGCGGGCGTACGCCGTGATGGAGGGCGAGGATCCCGTCGCCGTCCTGTCCGACCTGGAACTGCTGCTCAGGCTGACCGAGCCCGCCCGCAGCGCCACCGCCCTGTTCGCGTACTGCGAGCCCGCCTCGCGCAAGATCACGATGGCCGGGGCCGGGCACAGCCCGCCGCTGCTGATCAGTGAGCGGCGTACCGAGTTCGTGGAGACGTCGCTGTCCGCGCCGCTGGGCATGCTCGCCTGCTGGGAGGCGCCGAGCGTGGAGTTCCAGGCAGCGCCAGGAGAGACGGTTCTGCTGTACACGGACGGTCTGCTGCAGCGCACCGGCGACCCCACGGACCGGGCCTTCGCGCGACTGCACGCGGCGGCGACGAACGTGCCCAGGTCACTGCGTGCGGACCCGGGGGCGCTCGCCGACCATGTGCTGCGGACGGTACTTCCGGAGGAGCTCGACGCGGCCGACGGCCGGGAGGACGTGGTGTTGCTTGCGGCACGCTTCGAGTGAGTCGCCCGTAAGCCCGTAGGCCGTGTAAAAGGAATTCCGACTCCCTGGGCCCCCTTCCGTACGACCGTACGATGGAGGGGGTCCAGTGCCGTATCTAGGAGGATGACCGTGGCCGAAGAGCTCACTCCGGAGACAACGGACGAAGCTGAGGAGCCGATCAAGCAGCGCAAGAACGGTCTGTACCCCGGCGTGTCCGACGAGCTGGCCGAGAGCATGAAGTCCGGCTGGGCCGACACCGAGCTGCACGGCCTGGAGCCCATCCCCCAGGCCGAGTACACCGCCGCCCGCCGCGCCGCGCTCTCCGCGCGTTTCCCGGGCGAGCGGCTGGTCATTCCCGCCGGCAACCTGAAGACTCGCTCGAACGACACGGAGTACCCCTTCCGCGCCTCCGTCGAGTACGCGTACCTCACCGGCAACCTCACCGAGGACGGCGTCCTCGTCCTGGAGCCCAAGGGCGACGGCCACAAGGCGACGATCTACCTGCTGCCGCGCTCCGACCGGGAGAACGGTGAGTTCTGGCTCTCCGGCCACGGCGAGCTGTGGGTCGGCCGCCGCCACTCCCTGGCCGAGGCCGAGCAGCTGTACGGCATCCCCGCCGCCGACGTCCGCGAGCTGGCCGACAAGCTGCGCGAGGCGACCGGGCCGGTTCGTGTCGTCCGCGGTTACGACGCCGGGATCGAGGCGGCGCTCACCGACAAGGTGACCGCCGAGCGCGACGAGGAGCTGCGGGTCTTCCTCTCCGAGGCCCGGCTGGTCAAGGACGCGTTCGAGGCCGACGAGCTGCAGAAGGCCGTCGACTCGACCGTGCGCGGCTTCGAGGACGTCGTACGGGTCCTCGACAAGGCCGAGGCGACCAGCGAGCGCTACATCGAGGGCACCTTCTTCCTGCGCGCGCGGGTCGAGGGCAACGACATCGGTTACGGCTCCATCTGCGCGTCCGGCGCGCACGCCTGCACGCTGCACTGGGTGCGCAACGACGGTCCCGTCCGCTCCGGGGACCTGCTGCTGCTGGACGCGGGCGTGGAGACCCACACGCTCTACACGGCGGACGTGACGCGCACGCTGCCGGTCAACGGCACGTACAGCGAGATCCAGAAGAAGATCTACGATGCCGTGTACGAGGCCCAGGAGGCCGGTATCGCGGCCGTGAAGCCGGGCGCCAAGTACCGCGACTTCCACGACGCCGCGCAGCGCGTGCTGACCGAGAAGCTCGTCGAGTGGGGTCTGGTCGAAGGGCCCGTGGAGCGCGTGCTGGAGCTGGGGTTGCAGCGCCGCTGGACGCTGCACGGCACCGGTCACATGCTCGGCTTGGACGTCCACGACTGCGCGGCGGCACGGACGGAGACGTACGTGGACGGCACGCTGGAGCCGGGCATGTGCCTGACCGTCGAGCCGGGCCTGTACTTCCAGGCGGACGACCTGACCGTGCCCGAGGAGTACCGCGGCATCGGTGTCCGTATCGAGGACGACATCCTGGTCACGGAGGACGGCAACAAGAACCTCTCGGCGGGACTGCCGCGCCGCTCCGACGAGGTCGAGGCGTGGATGGCGTCCCTGAAGGGCTGACTTTTCCCGCGTACGCATGAGTACGTCACGCGGGGCCGAAATGGCCTCCCTATAAGGGCTGATACGAGAGTGATGGCCGGGTGCCCTTCTGGGTACCCGGCCTCTTGGTGTGCCTAGGGGGGCGGCTTTGGTGGACGACTTCTGGTCCGGCGTCGGTGTCGATCTGCATCTGGAGCCGGACGCGCGGGCAGGGCGACGGGCGGGGCTTGAACGGGCTCTACGGGATGCCGTACGCGACGGGCGGCTCTCTCCGGGTACGCGGCTTCCCGCGACCCGGCGACTGGCGGCCGAGCTGGGGGTCTCTCGGGGTACCGCGAAGGCGGCGTACGACCAGCTGGTGGCCGAGGGATATCTGACGGCACGGCAGGGTTCGGGGACCGAGGTGGCGGCGCTGCCCACGACGTCCCTGGACGCCTCCGGAAACGGGGCACGCGCGCGTGCGCCTCGTTTTGATCTGCGGCCCGGCAGTCCGGACGTCGGTACGTTCCCGGCGGCGGCCTGGCTGCGGGCCTTGCGGCGGGCCATCGCGGCGGCGCCCTCCATGGCGTACGAATACGGCGATCCACGCGGCCGCATCGAGCTGCGGACCGCCTTGTCGGGGTATCTGGGGCGGGCGCGCGGGGTGATCGCGCCACCCGAGCGGATCGTGATCACCTCCGGTTACGTTCAGGGGCTCGCGCTCCTCACACGTGTGCTGGGGTCCGGGGTGATCGCCATGGAGGACCCGGGGCTGCCCTTCCACCGGGACGTGGTGCGGCACAACGGCGGATCCGTGGCCCCTGTGAGCGTCGACGAACGGGGCGCCCGCGCCGAGGAGTTGGGCGACGCGGCAGCCGTCGTCGTCACGCCCGCGCACCAGTACCCGACCGGAGTGACCCTTCAACCGGAGCGGCGGCGGGCGCTCACGGACTGGGCACGCGCGCGTGGAGGGCTGATCGTCGAGGACGACTACGACGGGGAGTTCCGCTACGACAGACAACCCGTGGGCGCACTCCAGGGAATGGCACCGGGACAGGTCGTCTACCTGGGGACGGCTTCCAAGACGCTCGGGCCCGCGCTGCGGCTCGGCTGGATGGTTCTGCCGCCGCATCTGGTCGACGCCGTCGCCGACGCCAAGCTGCACAGCGATCATCACACCGAGTCCATCGGCCAGTTGGCCCTCGCCGAGCTGATCACCAGCCACGCCTACGACCGGCACATACGCGCCTGCCGACTGCGGTACCGGCGGCGGAGGGATCAGCTGCTGGCCCGGCTGGGGCCGCGCCGGGGTGTGCGCGGGATCGCGGCCGGGCTGCACGCGCTGGTGGACGTGACCGACGAGGACGCGGTAGTCGCAAGGGCCGCCGAGGAGGGGCTTGCGGTGGGGTTCCTCGGGGAGCACTGGCACGGGGCGCGTGAGGGGCGGCCCCAAGGGCTGGTGGTGGGGTACGGGACGCCTCGGGAGCGGGTCTATCCGGAGGCGTTGGAGGTGCTGGGGCGGGTGCTGGAGGGCTGAGGAGCGGAGGGCTGAGGCCGCGGGCACCCGGGTTTCTCGAGGGCTGCGCAGAGGGCACGTCAGCGCTGGAATTGGAGCATGAAATGGCGTGCTGATTGGTTCTGTTGAGGGATCCACTGCCTCCGTAGCGTCGTCGCCATGTCGAACTCGCTTCTCCCGCCCGCGGGCCCGCAGCGTGTCCTGGCCGTCGCCCAGTTGAGCAACTCCGTCGGAGACGGCGCCTTCTACGTCACCTCCGCCCTGTACTTCACCCACGTCGTCGGCCTCGCCCCCGCGCGCGTGGGCCTCGGGCTCACCATCGCGTGGGCGGTCGGGTCACTGGCGGGTGTGCCCCTGGGGCGGCTCGCCGACCGGCGCGGGCCGCGTGGCACGGCGGTGCTGCTGGCGCTGGCGACCGGTCTCGCGGTGGCGGCCTTCCTGGTCGTACGCGGCTTTGTGCCGTTCGTGCTCGCGGCGTGCGGGTACGCGGCCGCGCAGTCGGGTCTCGCGGCGGCCCGGCAGGCGCTGCTGGCCGGGCAGGTGTCCCGGGAAGAGCGGACGGGGCTGCTCGCGCATCTCCAGTCGACGCTCAACGCCGGTCTCGCGGTGGGGGCGGCGCTCGGCGGGCTCGCGCTGCACATGGGGACGCGGGAGGCCTACCTCGGGGTGTTCGCGCTGGACGCGGTGAGCTTCCTGTTGTGCGCGGGGGTGCTGCTGCGGCTGCCGGTCGTGAAGCCCGTGCACGCGCGCGTGGGCACCGGTCAGGGTCGCGCAGGGGGCCGCCGGGGCGACGCCCTCGGAGTGCTGTGCGACCGCCCGTATGCGGTCGTCACGCTGCTCAACACCGTGCTGCTGCTCCGGATGCCACTGCTCAGCCTGGGCATCCCGCTGTGGATCGCCGAACGGACGGATGCCCCTGCCTGGCTGGTCTCCGCGCTGTTCGTGCTCAACACCGGTGCAGTGACGCTCTTCCAAGTGCGGATGGCGCGCGCGGTGACGGGCCTCGCGTCGGCCACGCGCGCGGTGCGGCGTTCGGGGCTGGTGATGCTGGCGTCGTGCGCGGTGTTCGCGCTGTCGGCCGGGGTCTCGGCCTGGGTGGCGGTGGGTTTGCTGGTCTCCGGCGCGGTGCTTCAAGTCGTCGCCGAGATGCAGCAGTCGGCGGGTTCCTGGCAGCTGTCCTTCGATCTCGCCCCGGCCGACCGGGTCGGCGAGTACCAGGGGTTCTTCGGTACGGGCGTAACCGTGGCGCGCACGGCGGGACCGCTGGTGCTGACGGCGCTGCTCGTGGGGTGGGGGACGCCGGGCTGGCTGGTCCTCGGCGGACTCATGCTGGCGGCTTCGTACGGGATGGGGCCGGCGGTGCGGTGGGCGGCGGCCGGCCGGCCCACCGCACCGCGGGCCGAGCAGGTCAGGCAGCCCGCGCCCGCGAACTGAGCAACACCGGAAGGGGGCCCCGAGCAGTCCGCTGCTGCCGCGGGGCTCCACGCGCGCGTGAGAGGTCGTCGTCGAAGGCGGCGAGGGCCGCGCGGCCCGCCTCAGCAGGGCGTCGAGGCAGGCGTACGGCTCGGGGTCGCCCGCCGAGCGGGCTGTGGCCTGCGCATCCAACGCCCGCTTCCGTGAACAGCTTCACAGCTGGGGCAGGATTGCGCGGGGATGGGGTGAAACGTAGCTTGTACGCCTGCTGTGCGGGTCAAAGTGTGTGAAAGGTGTTCCCGGTGGGACGACGCGAGAAGCCGGTCGATCCCGATGCCGGTCCCATACAGCGACTCGCACATGAGCTGCGTGTCCTCCGGGAGAAGGGCGGGAAGCCGCCGTACCGGGAGATGGCCAAGCGCGCGGGCTACTCCACGACCGCGCTGTCCCAGGCGGCGGCCGGTGAGCAGCTGCCGTCCCTTGCCGTGGTGCTGGCGTACGCCGAGGCACTGGATGCCGACCCCGACGAGTGGGAACGGCGCTGGCGGGAAGCAGACGCCGAGGTCCGGGCACCCGCGCCGGACGAGAGGCCGCCGTACCGAGGGCTGGCCCGCTTCGAGCCGGACGACAGTGATCTGTTCTTCGGCCGGGAGACGCTCGTCGCCGGACTGGTGGAGCTGGTGCGCGAGCACCGGTTCGCGGCGGTGTTCGGGCCGTCCGGCAGCGGGAAGTCGTCGCTGCTGCGGGCGGGGCTGATTCCGAGGCTGCGGCAGGCGGCGGGGGCGGAGCGGCCGGCGGTGATCCGTGTGTTCACCCCGGGTGAGCGGCCCGCGCATACGCATGAGAAAACGCTCGTCCCGCTGGACGGCGACGGGGAAACCTGGGTGATCGTCGACCAGTTCGAGGAACTGTTCACCCTGTGCCACGACCGCGAGGAACGGGATCGGTTCCTCGACCTGCTGCTCGCCGCGCGACGACCGGGGAGCCGGCTGCGCGTGGTGATCGCGGTCCGCGGTGACTTCTACGGGCACTGCGCCGGCCACCGTGAGCTGGCCGAGGCCGTCTCCCGGGCCAATCTGCTGGTCGGGCCGATGAGCCGGGACGAGCTGCGCGAAGTGATCACCGGCCCGGCCACATCCGCCGGTCTGAACGTGGAACGTGCTCTCACCTCCGAGATCATCGGCGAGGTCGTCGACCAGCCGGGCGCGCTGCCCATGCTGTCCCACGCGTTGCTGGAGACCTGGCGCCGCCGCCGCGGCCGGTTGCTGACTCTGGCGACGTACGAGGAGACAGGCGGTGTACGTGGCGCGATCGCCGCCACTGCTGAAGAGGTGTACGGCGGGCTGTCGGCGGAGCAGGGGCGTATCGCTCGGCGGATCCTGTTGAGGCTGATCGCCCCTGGTGACGGCACGGCCGATACTCGTCGCCCCGCGTCCCGGGCCGAGCTCGGCAGCGGTGCGCAGGACGTGCTGGAACGCCTGGTCGTCGCCCGTCTGGTCACCCTGGACGGCGACACGGTGGAGCTTGCGCACGAGGCGCTGATCACCGGCTGGCCGCGCCTGGCCGGCTGGATCGAGGAGGGCCGGGACCGGCTACGTGCGCAGCGCAGGCTCGGCGAGGCCGCCCGCGCCTGGGAGGAACTGGAGCGCGACCCCGGCGCGCTCTACCGGGGTACGCGGCTGGCCCGGGCCGAGGAGCTGTTCGCCCGGCAGCCGGACGACGCCCTCACCCGGCACGGGCACCCGAACGACGACCTCACCCCGCTGGAGCGGGCCTTCCTCACCGCTTCCCTCGCCGCCCGGGAGACCGAGCAGGAAGTCCAGACCCGCACCGCACGGCGGACGCGTTCCCTGACCGTCGGTCTGTCCGTGTTCCTCGTCCTCGCGCTGGCCGCCGGGCTGGTCGCCTGGCAGCGCGACCGGGTGAGCCAGGAAGAAGCCGCCAAGGCCGCCGCCCGCCGCCTGGCCACCGTGGCCGACAGCCTGCGCTCCACCGACCCGCGCACCGCCTCCCTGCTCGGGGTCGCGGCGTGGAAGATCGCCCCGCTCACCGAGTCCCGCTCGGCGCTGCTGGGCGCTCTGGCGCAACCGGAGCGCGATGCCTTCACCGACCCCCTGGCCGGGAAGGGCGTCCGGCGTTTCCTCGCCGACGGCGGCCGGACCCTGCTCAGCGTCGACGGCACCGCGGTGACCGCCCGGAACGTGGCCGACCACAAGGTCACCGCCACCTACAACCTGCCGAGCGGTACAGAGGTGGGCAATGTCGGGCCCGACTCCCGGTTCCTCGATGTCACCGGGCCGGACGGAGGCGAAAAGCTGTGGAACCTTCCGCTGAGGAGATCTGCCGCTGAGTTGGGCGACGCCTCACTGCTGGAAGGCAGCGCGTCCGACGGGAGCGCGTACCTCACTGGGCCCACGGACGGCCCAGGCACGGTACGGCTGCACCGTACGGACGACGGCAAAGTCCTCTTCAGCACCGCCCTCACGCGCACGCTCTCCACGGCGGCCGTCAGCCCCGGTGGACGTCTGCTCGCGCTCTGCCCCGCTGACGGACCGCTCGAGCTGTGGGACACCGAGGACGGCAAGCAGCTGCCCGGAGACTGGGAGAAAGCGGACAAGATCCTGTGTGGCACCGGCTCCGGCGCGGACAACGGCCCGCGCCTGCTGCGGTTCAGCGCGGACGGCCGGCGGCTGGCCGCCGCCTACGGCACCGACGCCCTGATCTGGGACGTCCGCAGCGGACGTACGCTCAGCGACTTCACCAGTGGCGGGATCACCGGCTTCACACAGGCCGCGCTCTCCCCCGACGGCGAGTTCCTGGCCACCGCGGACGACCACGAACTCGCCGTGTGGCGACTGTCCACCGGCGGTACGGAGGTCTTCCACCGGCAGCTTTCCAAGGATGAGGCCACAGAGCTGACCTGGGACCCGGGCAAGCCTCGCCTCCTGCGCTACCGCGCCAGCGCCACGGTGCACACATTCGACCTGACCGACCACCTCACCCCGCGATGGCAGAGCACTCCGGTCGACGCGAGCGTGCTCAGCCCGGACGGCGCATCCCTGGCCACCGTCACCCGGTCCGGCGGCGGCTACCGCTTCGAGCTGCGTTCCACGGGCACGGGTACGGTCCTCGCCCGCGCGAGGCTCGGCGCGCTGCCGAGCCTGTCCGACGCGGAGATGCCCCGGCTGGCCTTCAGTCCGGACGGCGATGCGCTGGCCGTCGCCGACACCGTGTCCTCGGGCGGCTCGCTGCGGCTGCGCTTCACCGTGTGGGACGTGGACGCGCACCGGGTGCGTACGGTCTTCGAGACCTCGGGCGCGGCCGACCGCCCGGCCACCGCCCTCGCCCTGGGGCCCGGCGGCCGTACGCTGCTGGCCGTCCGCTCTGCCGCTGGCAGCGACGGGACGGAGATCTGGGACACCGAGAGCCACAGGCGGTCGGGGACCGTGCAGGGCTTTTCCGGGGAGGTACTGGCCGCGCGGCCGGACGGAGATCTGCTCGTGAGCTCCGACGATCAGTACGCCGATCCAGGGACCGGAGATGTCACCGGGCGTGCGCTCGCCGACGGCCGCCAAGTCACCGCGCTGGCGTTCAGCCCGGACGGCACCCGGCTCGCCGTCGGCGACTCCACCGGGCACGTCACCCTGTGGGACGGCGACGTCCGGCACCGTACGGGTGCGCTGACCGGTACCTCCGACACGGCCTCCCAGGGCGAGCCGGAGGGCGTGGGGGCACTCGCCTTCTCCTCCGACGGCGGCACGCTGGCCGTGGGCGGGGCGAGCGGAACCCTGCGGCTGTGGGACACCGAGGGGCAGCAGCTCCTCGGGACGGACCTGCCCACGCCCGGCGACGAGATCCGCTCCCTCGCCTTCGCCGAGGACGGCGGCACGATCTACGCCGGCGGCCTCCATGTACCGCTTCAGCGTCTCCCCATCTCCCCGGACCGGGCCGTCCGCACCATCTGTGCGCGCACGGGCGGTGGACTGACCGAGGCGCAGTGGCGCACCTACATCCCTGACGCGCCCTACGAGCAGGTGTGCGCCAAACGCGACTGAAGCGTCTGAAACCAGCAGGAATCGACCCGGGACTGATTGTTCAGGGTGGCTCTGTGCGTCGCTGAAAAATGCCTCTGCCCTGAACGATCAATGACCAGAACGACCGCGGCGTCCCGTCGGCGGCGTCTGCCCGTCTCCTCAGTCAGGTTCTGGTCTCATGCGCACTCGCATTCTGCTCCCCTCGCTTCTGCTGCTCGGCGCCCTCTCCTTCACGGCGGCCTGCTCGTCCGGTTCGGACGGCTCCTCGGGCACGGGATCCGCCGACGGGCGGCCCGGATCCACCCCCGCCCCGTCGCCGGTCCGCAGTGTCGACCCGTCGAAGATCAAAGGGCTGGAGATCGTCAGCGACAGCAGCGAGCAGAGTTCCTGCCCCTTCGCGACGAGCTACCCGGACGTGCCCGGGGCGGAGGCGATGACGGCCGCGATGAAGAAGGACGTGGAGGAGCGCCTGGCCGGCTTCCGCTCAGGAGGGTGCGAGGACAGCGTGGAGGGCCGCGAGCTCAACATCAGCCATCATTTCCTGGTCGCCTCCGGCGACGTCCTCGGCGTACGGCTCAGCACACACGACCACACTGGCGCGGGGCCCGGGCTGTCGACCAGGACGTACTGGTACGACGGCAAGGCCGGCGCGTACGACACGGCCCTCGGACTCGTCGACGAAGGCTCCCGGGACGCCTTCGTCGCCGCCTTGAAGGATCAGCTCAAGGGCCGCGAAGGCTTCGCCCCCGACCTCTTCGACGCCACGCTCTCCGAGGACTCCATCACCGCCGCCCTGGACGACATGGCTTTCACCGCCGACGGCGGACTGCGAGTGACTTTCGACCGCGGCGAGGTGGGCGTCCCGCCCGCCGGGAGCTTCATCGTGGCTCTGTCCAAGGAGACGATCACGCCCTGGCTGTCCGGGTTCGGAAAGCGCGTCCAGCGGCAGACCGTGAAGCCCAGCCGTTCGCTCGACCTGGGCGCGGCACACGTCCCCGAGCCGGCCGTCCCCACCCACACCGCCTCCGGCGACGACGACACCGACTGCAAGAAGGTCAAGTGCGTTGCGCTGACCTTCGACGACGGGCCGGCGGCGCCGGAGACCGGGACCCTGCTGACCTACCTCGCGGAGTACAAGGCGCGCGCCACCTTCTTCACCACCGGCCAGAACGTCGCCGCCCACCCCGAGCTGGTGCGCGCCGAAGCGAAAGCCGGACACGAGGTCGGCAACCACTCCTGGAACCACCCCGATCTCACCAACCTCACGCCCGAGCAGGTCGCCTCCCAGCTGGGCCGCACCAGTGCTGCCATCAAGGCCGCCACCGGCAAGGCTCCCTCTGTCTTCCGCCCGCCCTACGGCGCGATGAACGCCCAGGTGAAGGCCGTGACCACGCTCTCACCGGTGATGTGGGACGTGGACACCGAGGACTGGAAGTACCGCGACGCCGACAAGGTCGCCCGGACCGTCATCGACAAGACGCAGCGCAACGACGTCGTCCTGATGCACGACATCCACCCCACCTCGGTCGCCGCGGCCCCGCAGATCCTGCGCACGCTGACGGCCCAGGGCTACCATTTCGTCACCATCAGCCATCTGCGCGCCACCCTCTGAACCACCGAGCCCTTCCGCATAGGTGAGTCCGGGGTGCTGTTTCACGTGAAACAGCACCCCGGACTCACCTTCAGCGGCACTACACCGCCACCAGCGGCATGTCCTTCCGCCACTTGAGGATCTTGTCGAAGCTGACCACCGCGCCGCCTCGCCCCGGCTTGTTGCCGATCTGGACGTGGTCGGCGAGCTCCTCGATCAGGCACAGGCCTCGGCCGTGCTCGGCGTCGCTGGGCGCGGGACGAATGGGAGTGCGCCTGCGTCCGGAGGGAAAGCCTGGGCCGGAATCGGTCACCTCGATACGGCATTTCTCGTCATCGAGATAGGCGGTGACTCGGAAGGCCTCGGCCGACTGCCCTTCGGAAGATTCGCCTCCGTGCTCGACGGCGTTGGCGCAGGCCTCACTCAGGGCGACGGAGAGGTCGTACGAGATGTCCGGATCCACCCCTGCTGTCTCCATGGTGCCCATCAGGAGACGTCGGGCGAGCGGGACGCTCGCGGCTTCGCGCCGGAGATGGAGTGACCACCAGATGCTCATGCTCCAGCCTCCTGGCCGCGGCTCGACATACCGTTACGTATTGCCCCAAGGGGCGGACTGTAAGCGTGAGATTGACGTGATGCCGCCCATACGGCGGATGTGCGGGCGGCTGCGATCGGTGTAGATGAGGGCGACTTCCACCAGAACGTGACCTTCCGGGCTGTACGGACCTTGCGGACCTGCCGTATGGAGCGGGTGGGCCCAGTGCGATGATGAGCCCGCAATGAGTGCTCCCCGACTACGTGCACGCACCGGAGGTGATCTCCGGGTTCCGAGGGCCGCGATGTTCGCCGCGGTCTGTGTCGTGCTGGCCGGGGCCGGGCACGCGGTCGCCTCCTGCGAAAGCATTCCGCTGTGGTCGCTGGGGACCGGATTCCTCGCCGTCTTCGCCGTCGCGGTGCCGCTCGCCGGGCGTGAGCGCTCGCTGCCGGGCATCGCCGCGCTGATGGCGGTCGGCCAGACCGTGCTGCACACACTCTTCGGGCTCGGGCAACACGGCACGGCGGCTGAAACCGGGAACATGGACGCCTCGCTCGTGGCGCGGGCCGCGCGGCTCGTGTGCGGCACGTCCGTCGCGGCGATCAGCCCGGCGCAGGCCCAGCGGATCCTCGCCAACGCGGGGATCACCCCAGGCACAGGCGCGGGCGCGAGCACCGGCTCGGGGCAGTCGGGGCACCACCACGCCGCGGACGCCATCACGGCCGCCGCGGACCCCTCGGTGTCGCTGCTTCCCTCCCTGCCCATGCTGCTCGGCCACGTTCTCGCAGGCCTCGCCGCCGGGTGGCTGCTGCGCCACGGGGACATCGCGTTGCGGCGCCTCATGCGGCTGTCGGCGCACGGAGAGGGACCGGTCCGCGCGCTGCGCCGGGCACTCGCGCTCGTACGGGCCCAGCTGGCGGGGCTTCCGGGTACACCCGAGGCGGCGCCCTGCGCGCCGCGCGCCACACAGCTCGGGCCACCGGCCCCGCGTACGACCGTTCTTCATCACTCGGTGATCAGACGCGGACCGCCGTCGGACGCGGACCTCGTCCTCGCCGCCTGACGCGACGCACCGCCACTCCCAGGGGTGCCGTCATGCGGCACGCGCGTGCCCGTCTTTTCGGATACGCGACCCCGTTCTTTCACCGAACCAGTGCTGAAAGTGGAGTACTCCCTGCCATGAAGGCTTCCCGTATCGCCGCCGCCGGTGTCGCCGCCGCCACGGCCGTCATCGTCCTGTCCGCCCCCGCCTTCGCGCACATCAGCGTGCAGCCGGAGGGCACGGCCGCCAAGGGCGGCTATGCGACGGTCAACTTCAAGGTGCCGAACGAGCGCGACAACGCCTCGACCACCAAGATCGAAGTGAGCTTCCCGACCGACCACCCGCTCGCCTCGGTCATGCCGGCGCCCGTCGACGGCTGGAAGGTCGACGTCACCGAGTCCAAGCTCGCCAAGCCCGTCGAACTGCACGGCGAGAAGATCGACGAGGCCGTCAGCAAGGTCACCTGGACCGCCGACGGCAAGGGCATCGAGCCCGGCTACTTCCAGAAGTTCCCGCTCTCCATCGGTGCGCTGCCCGAGAACACCGACGAGCTGGTGTTCAAGGCGATCCAGACGTACTCCAACAAGGAGGTCGTGCGCTGGATCGAGGTCCCGCAGGAGGGTCAGGAAGAGCCCGAGTCGCCGGCGCCGGTGCTCGCGCTGTCCGCCGCCGAGGACGGCCACCACGGCTCGGCCTCGTCCGACAGCGGCTCCGACGACGCCGAAGACGTTCAGGCCGCCGCCAACGAGTCGACCGAACCGGCCGCCGCCACCTCCTCCGAGACCAGCGACACCACGGCCCGCGTCCTGGGCATCGTGGGCATCGTCGTCGGTGTGGCGGGCGTCGCGTACGGCGTTCTGGCCAGCCGTCGGCGTTCCGACGCCTAAGGACCAACACCCCTCCGGTGCGTGCCCTCGGGGTCGTACATCGCCGTACGACCCCGGTTCGGGCCGCAGCTCTCACATCTGGGACATTTTCCTATGCGCAAGAAGACGTTCGCCGCCGCCCTGGTCGCCACGGCCGCACTGACCCTGACCGCCTGCGGCAGCAGCGACAACAGCAGCTCGCCCGTCGCCGAGGTCTCCGCCGAGACCGGCCCGGAGAAGGCCGCGACGGTCCTCGACAAGCCGTTCGAGAAGCCGGACCTCGTCCTCACCGATACGCAGGGCAAGTCGTACGACCTCCGCGAGGCGACCAAGGGGCAGCCGACGCTGATCTACTTCGGCTACACCAACTGCCCCGACATCTGCCCGCTGACGATGAACAACATCGCAGTCGCCAAGAAGCAGCTGCCCAAGGCCGAGCAGGACAAGCTCCGCATCGTGTTCGTCACCACCGACCCGGAGCGGGACACGCCCTCCGAGCTCGGCAAGTGGCTCAAGGGCATCGACCCCGCTGCCGTCGGCCTGACCGGCTCCTTCTCCACGATCCAGGGGGGCGCCCGGCAGCTCGGCATCTCCATAGAGGCGCCGACGAAGGACAAGGAGGGCAAGGTCACCTCCATGCACGGCACCCAGGTCGTCGCATTCTCGCCGAAGACCGACGCCGGCTATGTGCTGTACGGGGAGGACACCACCGTCGACGACTACACCAAGGACCTCCCCAAGCTGGTCAAGGGGCAGACACCGTGAGGCGTCCCATCGCGCCGGCCGTCGTCATGGCGGGCTGCCTGGCCCTCGCGGGCTGCGGCGGCTCGACCGACGGCGCTGACGCGGCCCCCGAACTGTCGGTCCAGTCCGCTTACATGCCCCAGCCGGTCACGGAATCCCTGGCGGCCGGTTATCTGACCGTCGTCAACGACAGCGACAGCTCCGTCGACCTGGTCTCCGCCACCAGCGACATCGCCGAGGACATCAGCGTCCATGAAACGTCCGGTCAGACGATGAAGGAGGCCGGCCCGCTGGAGATCCCCGCGGGCGGCCGGCTCGTCCTTGAGAGCGGCGGCAACCACCTGATGTTCGAGAAGCTGAAACACAGGCCCAAGGAGGGCGAGACGGTGTCCGTGAAGCTGCGCTTCACCAAGACCGACCCGATCACGGTCGAGATGCCGGTGAAGTCCGCCACGTACCAGCCGACGTCCGCGAAGTCATCGTCGACGTCGTCGAATTCGCACCACTGAGGGAGGGACCACCGTGAGGCAGGCCATCGCTCCCCGCGTACGGATCCTGTTGTTGCTGCTCCTCGCCGTCACCGGCGCGCTGTTCGCCCAGGCCGCGCCCGTCTCCGCGCACGCCGCGCTGACCGGGAGCGACCCGCAGCAGGGAGCGGTGGTCGACCAGGCGCCCTCCCAGGTGTCGCTCACCTTCTCCGAGAAGGTCGCGATGTCCGACGGCTCGATACGCGTCCTCGACCCGAAGGGCAAGCAGGTCGACACGGGCAAGACCACCGACCTGGGCAGCAACACGCATGCCGTGAACCTGCACGAGGGCCTGCCCGACGGCACGTTCACCGTCACCTACCAGGTGGTGTCGGCGGACAGCCACCCCGTCGCGGGGGCCTTCACCTTCTCCGTGGGCGCGCCCTCGAAGACCTCCGTCTCGCTGTCCGACCAGGAGGCGGGCGGCGGAGTCGTGGGCGGACTCTATGATTTCGCGCGCTATGTGTCGTACGCGGGGTTCATACTCTTCGTCGGCGGCGCGGCTTTCGTCCTCGCCTGCTGGCAGCGCGGCGCCGGGGTACGGCCCATGCAGCGCCTTGTGGTCTCCGGGTGGCTCGCGCTCACCGCGGCCACGCTGGCCACGCTGCTGCTGCGCGGCTCCTACGCCGGCTCCGGGAAGGTCGGGGACATCTTCGACCTGAGTCTGCTCAGCCAGGTGCTGCAGACCAAGACGGGCGCGGCGCTGGTCTCGCGGCTGCTGTTGCTCGCCGCGGGCGCGCTGTTCATCGCCGTACTCTTCGGGGCCTTCGAGAAGCGCGAGGACGAGAAGGAGAAGCAGGACCTCACCTTCGGGCTGGCCATCGGCGGATCCGTCGTGGCGGCGGGCCTGGCCGCGACCTGGGCCCTGGCCGAGCACGCCTCGAGCGGCATCCAGACCGGGATCGCGATGCCCGTCGACGTCCTGCATCTGCTGGCCGTCGCCGCCTGGCTGGGCGGCCTGTCGGCGCTGCTGGTGGCGCTCTACCGCGCGCCGTCGATCGAGTCGTCCGCCGTACGCCGCTTCTCCGGCGTCGCGTTCGGCAGCGTGGCCGTCCTCGCCGCGACCGGGATCTACCAGTCGTGGCGGCAGCTCGGGTCGTGGTCGGCGCTCACCGGTACGTCGTACGGACAGCTGCTGCTCGTCAAGATCGGGCTGGTGACCGTGCTCGTCGGCGTCGCGTGGATCTCCCGGCGCTGGACCGCCCGGCTGACGTCGGCTCCGGAAGCCGTGCTGGAAACTTCGGACGCTGAAGACCTCGAAGACGCCGAGGAACATGTGAACGAGAAGGAACCGGCCGCCGCACAGGTGGGCGGCGGTGACAGCAAGCGTGCGGCCCAACTGGCCCGGCAGCGGGCCGCCGTGGCCACCGCGCGCGAGAAGCGCGCCCGCGACGCCGACCCGCGACGCTCGGGCCTGCGCCGCTCGGTGCTCGCCGAGGCGGGCGTCGCCGCGGTCGTACTCGCCGTGACCACCGTGCTGACCTCCACCGAACCCGGTCGCACGGTGGAGGACGCCAAGGCCGCCACCGCCGCCTCCCAGCCGGAGTCCGCAGCGCTGTCCCTGGAGATGCCGTTCGACACAGGCGGCCAGGACGGCAAGGGCGTCGCACGGCTCGAACTCGACCCGGCTCGCGTCGGCGGCAACGACATGCACGTCTACGTAGAGCGGCCCAACGGCAAGGCCTTCGACATTCCCGAGGTCAAGGTCGCCCTCACCCTTGAGGCTAAGGACATCGGACCCCTGCCCGTGGTCCCCGACCGCATCGCCACCGGACACTGGACGGCGAGCGGGGTGCAGATCCCCATGACCGGCAACTGGAACATCGCGGTCACCGTGCGGACCTCCGACATCGACCAGGTGACCGTCGACAAGAACGCGCAGATCGGCTGAACGACACCATGGCTGAACAGTCCACTCCGGCCACTCCGGATGCGTCTCCGCCGACGCCCTCTTCCAAAAGAGACGCTTCCAAGGAGGGTGCCGTAGGAACGGCCTCTCCCAAGGAGGCCTCTTCCGGAAATGACCCTCTTAGGGAGGCTGTTTCCCAGAAGCCCTCCCCTGGAGGGGCCATTTCGCGGCGGCGGCTGATCGGTACCGCCGGTGCCACCGGGCTCGCACTCGGCGCGGCGGGCGGGGCCGCCGGTTATGCCGCGGCGCCCTCCGCCGACCAGGCCGTGCCCCTCAGCTCGCTCGGCGCGGACGAGGTGATGTTTCACGGGAAACATCAGCCGGGCATCACCACCGCCCTCCAGGCACGCGGCCACCTCGTCGCCTTCGACCTGGCGGCGGGCGCGGGCCGCAGAGAGGCCGCCGCGCTGCTGCGCCGCTGGTCCGCCACGGCCCAGCGGCTGATGGCGGGCGAGGCGGCGGGCAGCGAGGACACGGATGTCGCACGCGACGCGGGCCCCTCGTCCCTGACCGTCACCTTCGGCTTCGGACACAGCTTCTTCGCCCGTACGGGACTGGAGAAGCAGCGCCCCATCGCCCTCGATCCGCTGCCCGACTTCTCCTCGGACCACCTCGACAAAGCGCGCAGCGACGGCGACCTGTGGGTGCAGATCGGCGCGAACGACGCCCTCGTCGCCTTCCACGCCCTGCGAGCGATCCAGAAGAACGCCGGATCGGCGGCCCGGGTCCGCTGGCAGATGAACGGCTTCAACCGCTCGCCCGGCGCCACCACGCAGCCGATGACGGCACGCAACCTGATGGGCCAGATCGACGGCACGCGCAATCCGAAGCCTTCCGAAGCGGACTTCGACCAGCGGATCTTCGTACCCGACTCGGGCGAGCCCTCGTGGATGGCCGGGGGCTCCTACGCCGTCGTACGCCGCATCCGCATGCTCCTCGACGACTGGGAGAAGCTCTCGCTCAAGGACCAGGAGGACGTCATCGGGCGACGCAAGTCGGACGGGGCACCGCTGACCGGCGGCACCGAGACCACCGAGCCGGAGCTGGAGAAGACGGACGCCTCCGGCAAGCTCGTCATCCCGGTCAACGCGCACGCGCGCATCACGCGACCCGACCAGAACGGCGGCGCCGCGATGCTGCGTCGGCCGTTCTCCTTCCACGACGGCTTCGACACGGACGGCGTACCGGACGCGGGCCTGCTCTTCGTCTGCTGGCAGGCCGACCCGCTGCGCGGCTTCGTACCGGTGCAGCGCAAGCTCGACCGGGGGGACGCGCTGTCGGCGTTCATCCGGCACGAGGCGAGCGGGCTTTTCGCGGTGCCGGGCGGGGCGGCGGAGGGGGAGTACGTGGGGCAGCGGTTGCTGGAGGGATGAGGAAGCCCCCTGGGGCGGCCGGGGCCGGAAGCGTGAGCCCTGACTGCGTACGGCCCATTAGGGTGAGGCCATGCCAGCCAGCTACGCGTATCTCGGCCCCGAGGGCACCTTCACCGAAGTCGCCCTGCGCACACTCCCGGAGACCGCCACCCGGGAACTCGTCCCGATGGTGTCCGTACCCGCCGCGCTCGACGCGGTCCGAAGCGGCGAGGCCGAGGCGGCTTTCGTACCGATCGAGAACTCCGTCGAGGGCGGCATCACCACGACGCTCGACGAACTGGTCGCCGGCGAACCGCTGATGATCTACCGCGAGGTGCTGCTCTCGATCACCTTCGCACTGCTGGTCAGGCCGGGCACCAAGCTCTCGGACGTCAAGACGGTGACCGCGCACCCGGCCGCCCAGCCGCAGGTGCGCAACTGGATGAAGAACAACCTCCCCGACGTGATCTGGGAGTCGGCGGCCTCGAACGCGGATGGCGCGCGCCTGGTGCAGGAGGGGCGCTACGACGCGGCCTTCGCGGGCGAGTTCGCGGCACAGCGGTACGGCCTGGTACCACTGGAGACCGGCATCCACGACGCGGAGAACGCGCAGACCCGGTTCGTACTGGTGGGCAAGCCCGCCCGGCCCGCGGCACCGACCGGCGCGGACAAGACGTCCGTGGTCGTCTGGCAGAGCGACGACCACCCCGGTGGGCTGCGCGATCTCCTGAGTGAGTTCGCCGTACGCGGCGTCAACCTGATGCTGCTGCAGTCCCGGCCGACCGGTGAGGGCATCGGCAACTACTGCTTCGCCATCGACGCCGAGGGCCATATCGCGGACCGCCGGGTGGGCGAGGCGCTGATGGGCCTCAAGCGGAGGTGTCCGCAGGTGCGGTTCCTCGGGTCCTATCCGCGGGCCGAAGTCGACCTCCAGGACGTACGCGCGCCGGAGGCCGGTACGTCCGACGGCGAGTTCGCGGCGGCCTCCGACTGGCTGGCGCGCTGCCAGGACGGCCGGTTCTAGCCGGTCCTACCAGCCGCTCTTCTTTATCCCCAGAAGTTATCCACAGGCCTCGTTCTCGACCTGGGTACAAGTCGACAACGAGGCGTGATGCAGTCGATAAATCGCTCTACACTCCCCAAGTGGGTCCACGGCCTGCAGGTCACCCTTCGTCTGCCCGTTTCCCTCAACTCACCCTTCGGGGCGAACCATTTCCACTCGAAAGCGGGCATAGAGGGGGTCTGGTTCGGGAGTTTTTCGTCCGCGCGTGCCACTTTCGAAACGATCACCTCCGAAATCCACAGATCTTTCGCACAGCCTGTGGATAACTCTCCGAGGGGTACGGGCGCCTGTGGACAACCGACTCCCCAAGTCCCCCTCAACACAAGAGAATCGAGTCGACTCGCCGAATCCTGGGTGCCCCATACCAGGGAGTTTGCCTACTTTCACTGACACAGTTGATCAATTCCCGCATACGTACCACATGCGTACTGGAAGGGATAGATCGAAATACCGGGTCGTGGGCCCGAACCCCACACCGGTAGCCTTGAGGGGTGATTGACCTTCGCCTGCTCCGTGAGGACCCCGACCGTGTGCGTGCGTCGCAGCGCGCCCGTGGAGAGGACGTCGCGCTCGTCGACGCCCTGCTCTCCGCCGACGAGCGGCGCAGGTCGTCCGGCGTCCGCTTCGACGAGCTGCGCGCCGAGCAGAAGGCCCTCGGCAAGCTCATCCCCAAGGCTTCCGGCGACGAGAAGGCCGAGCTCCTGAAGAAGGCGGGCCAGCTCGCCGCCGACGTCAAGGCAGCCGATGCCTCGAAGGACGAGGCCGCGGCCGAGGCCCAGGAGCTGCTGCTCCAGCTGAGCAACCTCGTGCACCCCGATGTCCCGGTCGGCGGCGAGGAGGACTTCGTCACGCTGGAGAAGCACGGCACGATCCGTGATTTCGCGGCCGAGGGCTTCGAGCCGAAGGACCACCTGGAGCTCGGCACGACGCTCGGCGCGATCGACGTCGAGCGCGGCGCCAAGGTCTCCGGCTCGCGCTTCTACTTCCTCACCGGCGTGGGCGCCCTGCTGGAGCTCGCGCTGGTGAACGCAGCGATGGCGCAGGCCACGGCCGCCGGCTTCACGCCGATGCTGACTCCGGCGCTGGTCCGTCCGCAGGCCATGGCCGGCACGGGGTTCCTCGGCCAGGCCGCGCAGGACGTGTACCGCTTGGACAATGACGATCTGTACCTGGTCGGCACCTCCGAGGTGGCGCTCGCCGCGTACCACATGGACGAGATCATCGACGGCGACCGCCTCCCGATGCGCTACGCGGGCTTCTCGCCGTGCTTCCGCCGCGAGGCCGGCTCGCACGGCAAGGACACGCGCGGCATCTTCCGGGTGCACCAGTTCGACAAGGTCGAGATGTTCTCGTACGTCGACCCGGCGGACTCGCGGGCCGAGCACCAGCGCCTGCTGGACTGGGAGAAGCAGTGGCTGACCTCGTTGGAGCTGCCGTTCCGGGTGATCGACGTGGCTTCGGCCGACCTGGGGTCTTCGGCGGCCCGTAAGTTCGACTGCGAGGCGTGGATCCCCACCCAGGGCAAGTACCGTGAGCTGACGTCGACTTCGGACTGCACGGAGTTCCAGTCGCGGCGCCTGGCGATCCGTATGCGTGACGGCAAGACGGTGAAGCCGCTCGCGACGCTGAACGGCACGCTGTGCGCCGTACCGCGCACGATCGTGGCGATCCTGGAGAACCATCAGCAGGCCGACGGCTCCGTACGCGTGCCAGAGGTGCTGCGGCCGTTCCTCGGTGGCCGGGAGATCCTGGAGCCGGTCGCCAAGGCCGCCAAGTGAGCGACTCCGCTCCCGCCTTCCCGTACAAGCTCGTCGCGACCGACCTCGACGGAACGCTGCTGCGCTCCGACGACACGGTCTCGGAGCGCACCCGTGAGGCGCTCGCCGCGGCCACCGCGGCGGGCGCCGCGCACATCGTCGTCACCGGGCGGGCGGCGCCCTGGACCCGCCACATCCTCGACGAACTCGGGTACGACGGGATCGCGGTGTGCGCTCAGGGCGCGCAGGTGTACGACGCGGGAGCGCACCGGCTGCTCACCACGCTGACCCTCGACCGGCAGCTGGCCGCTCTCGCGCTCGCCAAGATCGAGGCGGAGGTCGGCGCGCTGGCCCTGGCCGCGAGCCGTGACGGCCTCGACGGCGATGTGCTGATCGGTCCCGGCTACCAGGTCCAGGGACTGCTGCAGGCCGTCCCGTTCACCGACCTCGCGGAGCTGTGGGCGGAGCCGCTGACGAAGCTGTACATCCAGCACCCGCGTCTGACCGACGACGAACTCGCGGACGCGGCACGTCAGGCGGCGGGCGGTCTGGTGTCCATCACCATGGCGGGCGAGGGCATCGTCGAGATCCTTCCCCTCGGTCTCTCCAAGGCCACGGGCCTCTCACTCGCGGCCCGCCGTCTGGGCGTCAAGGCGGCCGACACGATCGCCTTCGGTGACATGCCCAACGACATCCCGATGTTCAGCTGGTCCGCCCACGGCGTGGCCATGGCCAACGCCCACCCCGAACTCAAGGCGGTCGCCGACGAGTTGACCCTGTCCAACGAGGAGGACGGGATCGCGGTGGTACTGGAACGGTTGCTGGGCTGAGCGCGCAACGCTGCCGCTGTGACCTGGCACCTGGCACATCACAGCGGCAGCGTTCCGGCAACGTCGGGAGGGGCGGCCCGCGCGAGATGCGCGCTCGAAGCGGCCGCCCCGGGCAGCTCCCCGTGCGGGGCGGACTCGACGGAGCGGTAGCTACTCCGGAGTGCGCCGCGGGCTGCCCTGTCGGGAGCTCGACGGACTGCTACTGATGGGCATCGTCGCGCTCCTCTCCCAGAATGCGGCGCCGGAGGAACCCGGCGACCTGGACATAACTACTCTGCCCGTACGCCGAGTTGGGCGCCACCGAATAAAAGGGCGCTCCGGGTAGAAGCGCACTCCGGGCAGGGCAGCCCGGGAGCGGCTACCGCCGGCGCCACCTGCGTCGTCGCGCCTTGCTGAAGAACCAGCCCGCGGGCGGCTCGTCGGACCGCCAGGGCTGTGGCTCGGGACCTCCGTTGCGCCAGCGGGCCGCGAGCATACGGGCGCGTGCCGACGGCTCGGCCGTCTCGGCGGACCGTATGAAGTCCTCGTCCAGGACGAGTTCGTCCCAGGTGTCCTCGGACTCCCCCTGACCGTCGCTTCGCGGTGCCTGCCTTGCCATCCCCGTTCCTCCTTGTCGTGCATCCCCTTTGGACAAGTGTGCCGTTGTGCGTGTAAAGCCGATCTCAAGATCAGAAGCTCCGCGTCGCAAGAGGCCCCGCACCGCACGGTCCTCGCAGCGCGAAAAGCTCCACGCGCGCGTGCACCCCCGACATCGGGCACGCGCGCGTGGAGCCGCCCCGACTCCCCGGAGCGCTTGGACCGACCGGCACTTGGAGGGCGGTCTTACTCCTCGCCGGCCAGTGTCAGCGTCCGCAGCTTCTGCCCCGCGAACCATGTGGCGGCCACGGTCACCACGATCAGCAGCACCGTCCCGGTCGCCAGGCCGACGTCGGAGGTGACGAGGTCGGCGCCCGTGACCTCGTGGGCCACGGCGAGCGACCACTGCTGGACGCTGAGCGTCCGCGCCCCGGACACCAGCGTCCCGAAGAGGGCCTCCCATACCAGGGCGTAGACGAGCCCGAAGACCACCGCGTGCCGTGTGATCGTGCCGAGCAGCAGGAAGAGGGCGGCATACGCGATGGAGGCGACCAGCGCGGCCACGGTGTACGCGACGGCGATCTGCTGCCCGTTGCCGTTGAGGATCATCCCCGCGAGGAACGTCGGGAGTGCGGAGAACGCCATGGTCACGGCGATGGCAACGATCAGCTTGGTGAAGATGATCGTGGGGCGCTTGATCGGCTTGGCGAGCAGATACACGACGGAACCGTCGTCGATCTCCGGCCCGATCGCGCCCGTACCGGCGATGACGCCGATGATCGGGACCATGGTGGCGAGCGCGAATCCGCCGAGGAGGTTGACGGCCACCTGGTCGTCGGTGCCGGTGAAGGCACGGACCGCCACGGAGAGCACGATCAGCAGCAAGGGCAGCGCGCCCAGGATGAGGGCCCGGCGGCGGCCGAGCAGGGCCCGGTAGGTGAGCCGGGCGACTGTGGGGTCGTACATCTTGGCCTCCTACGCCGCGACGAGATACGAGAAGACGGACTCGAGGGACTCGTCCGACGGCGAGACCGTCAGCAGCCGGATGCCATGGTCACGGGCCACCCGCGGCAGCAGTGCCGTGAAGCGCCCGAAGTCGACCGCCTGGATACGCAACGCGCCCTCTTGGAGGTCCACTTCGATGCCGGAGGTCGACGGGTCGGCGATCAGCGCTGCCGCGAGCGCGCGGTCGTCGCTGGAACGCACGAGGTAGCGGTGCGGGCGGTCGGTCATCAGGCGGCGGATGCGCCGGAAGTCGCCGCTCGCGGCGTGCCGTCCGGCGACGATCACCTCGATGTGCGAGGCGAGTTGCTCGACCTCTTCGAGGATGTGGGACGAGAACAGCACCGTGCGGCCCTCGTCTCCCATGCGGCGCAGCAGGTTCATCAGCTGCATGCGCTGGCGCGGGTCCATGCCGTTGAAGGGTTCGTCGAGCAGCAGCAGGGACGGTTCGTGGACGAGTGCGGAGGCCATCTTCACGCGCTGCCGCATGCCCTTGGAGTACGTCGATATCTTCCGGTCCTGTGCGTATTCCATCTCGACCGTGGTGAGCGCCTTCTGGGCGGCCTTCTTGCCGAGGCCGTGCAACTCGGCGTTGGCGACGACGAATTCGCGGCCGGTGAGGAAGTCGTACATCCCCTCGCGCTCCGGGACGATGCCGATCTTCTTGTAGATCTGTTCGTTGCGCCAGGTCGGCTGGCCGTCGAGTGTGACGGAGCCCGTGGAGGGGGCGAGGAAGCCGCCCATCATGTTGATGAGGGTGGACTTTCCGGCGCCGTTCGGGCCGAGCAGGCCGGTGACACCGGGGCCGATCGTCATGGTGATGTCGTTGACGGCCACCACGTTTCCGAACCAGCGTGATACGTGGTCGATGTTGAGCGTGGTCACAGTCCGACCTTTCGGTAGCGGCGCATCAGGAGGCCGTAGCAGCCCGCGATGAGGCCCAGGACGACGAGGAGGTAGACGACGCCCTCGCCGGTCGACGGGCTCACGCCTCCGGGGAAGGAGGTCTCGGCGCCGAGGAAGGCGGTCTGTACTCCGTCGATGAGCGTGATGGGTGAGAAGAGGCCGAGCCAGGCGATCGCTCCGGTGCTGTCCTGGCTGTACGCGATGGCCTGGACGGTGGACACCGCCCCGTAGGAGATGGTCAGCGTGGCGATGACGGCCGCGATGCCGAAGCCGCGGCGCGGGGTGACCGCCGAGATGACCAGGCCTATACCGGCGAAGAGCAGTGAGAGCAGTGCCACGGAGACAAGCCCCTGTGCGAATCCCTTGGTCTGGTGCGAGAAGTCGAGTTTGGCCAGCAGCGCGCCCACATAGAGCACGAGCAAGGGTGCGGCGGTGAGGATGAACATCGCCGAGGCCAGCGCCGCGTACTTGGCGCGGACGTAGTCGGCGGTCTCGATGGGGCGCGAGAAGTACAGAGGTACGGTCTTGAAGCGCAGGTCGCGCGAGACGGACTGCGGTGCCTGCGAGGCCACGTACAGGCCGATGACCGCCTGCAGGAAGATCGCGTACCGCGTGTAGTCGACCGGCAGGTCCTTCGCCGTGGTGGCGACCGCGACGGCGACCATGATGGCCGCGGGCACGCACATCACCACGAAGATCAGCATCGGCAGGACCTTGGACTTGACCGAGCGGCCGAGGCCGTACGAGCCGCGCAGGGACTGCGAGTAGAGCGAGCGGCGGGCGTAGGCGCGTCCCAGGCGCGGGCCGTCGTAGTTGCGGTAGCCGATGTTGTGGATCCGGCTCTGCTCGCCGGCCTGGGCCGGGGTCTGCTCAACCGCCATGGCCGACCGCCTCCTTCCGCTCTTCGTCCCGCGCGTCGTCGGCGTCCTTGAAGACCTCCGAGATGTGGTGCCTGCGCTGTTCCATACGGACCAGGCCGAGGCCGAGGTCGGCGACGATGTCGCGTACGAGGTCGTACGTCTCCTCGCCGTCCGCCGTCAGCAGCAGGATGTGACCGGCACCCGGCAGTCCGCTGCCGTCGTGGGTGTCGATCCCGCGCGCGTGCAGCACTTCGCGCACCGCACGGGTGCCGTCCGGGTGGTCGTCGGTGTCGGTGACCTCTATCGCGAGGATCGCCGTGCTCTGGGTGAAGTCCGTGGTGGAACTGGACCGCAGGAGCTTGCCGCCGTCGACGACGACGACGTGGTCGCAGGTGCGCTCCAGCTCGCCCAGCAGGTGCGAGGTGACCAGGACCGAGATGCCGAAGTCCGTGTGGATGCGGCGGATCAGGCCCAGCATCTCGTCGCGGCCGACGGGGTCGAGGCCGTTGGTCGGCTCGTCGAGGAAGACCAGCTGGGGGTCGTGGACGAGGGCCTGCGCGAGCTTCACTCGCTGCTTCATGCCGGTGGAGTAGCCGCCTATGGGGCGGTACCGCTCCTCGTACAGGCCGACGTGGCGCAGCGTGTCCGCGGTGCGCTCGCGGGCCGCCGCCGGAGGCAGGCCGGACATGCGCGCCATATGGACGACGAACTCGGTGGCCGAGACATCGGGCGGCAGGCAGTCGTGCTCGGGCATGTACCCGACCCGCTCGCGGATGTCACCGCCCTTCGTGGCGACATCGAGGCCGAGCACTTCGGCGCGGCCCTCGGTGGCCGGGGACAGACCCAGCAGGATCTTGATCAGTGTGGACTTGCCGGCTCCGTTGGCTCCGACGAGTCCCGTCACACCGGGCCCGACATCCACGGAGAGCCGGTCAAGCGCGGTCACCCTGGGGAACCGCTTGCTCAGGCTTTCGGTCGCGATCACAGTCACGATTCGAAAGTAGTGGCGCAGGCCACAGCAGGGCGTCACCCCAGGGAGCTGTATCGGCGTCACTCTCCGGTATTACGGGCCCGTAAGGGTCCCCCTGAGGTCGAACAACCGGCGCCGGATTTCCACATCGGGCTGGTTGTCCACATCGGGCGGATTGTCCACAGGCTCCGCACCTGCCCGTTGACGCGGCTTCCAACAATTGGAACATTCGACAGGGCCCGGCATGCGATCGCTGACGGGCCTGACCGGCATGCGTAAGGGGGAGCGTGTGAGCAAGCGAGGCCATACGAGCAAGAAAGATCGCCCGACAGGCGAAGGTCTGCTCAAGGGCGCGCGCGAGCGCTGGGTGCGGACGGGCGAGGTCGAGTTGTGCGTCGCCGAACTGGGGGACCCCGCGCGGCCGACTGTCCTGCTCGTCCACGGCTATCCGGACACCAAGGAGGTGTGGTCCGAGGTCGCTCCACGCCTCGCCGAGCGCGGTTTCCACGTGGTGCTGTACGACGTCCGGGGCCACGGCAGGTCAACCGCGCCGCAGCCGCTGCGCGGCGGGTTCACTCTGGAGAAGCTGACGGACGACTTCCTGGCGGTCGCGGACGCGGTCAGCCCCGACCGGCCGGTGCATCTGGTCGGGCATGACTGGGGCTCGGGCCAGGGCTGGGAGTTCGTCACGGTCGGGCGCACCGAGGGGCGGATCGCCTCCTTCACGTCGATGTCCGGGCCCTCCGTGGACCACTTCGGGCACTGGATCAAGAAACGCATGGCCCGCCCGACCCCGTGCAGGCTCGGTCAACTCCTCGGCCAGGGAGCCAAGTCCTGGTACATCTACGCGATGCACGTCCCTGTCCTGCCCGAACTTCTCTGCCGCGGCCCGCTCGGCAAGCAGTGGCCGAAGATCCTGCGGCGGATCGAGAAGGTCCCCACGGACGAGTACCCGACCGCCTCGCTGCCCTCGGACGCGGCGCACGGCGTGTGGCTGTATCGGGACAACATGCGGGCGCGGCTGCGCAATCCCCGCCCGGACGCGTACGCGCACGCGCCCGTGCAGCTCATCACGCCCCTGGACGACGCCTTCCTGTCCGAGCGGCTCTACGACGAACTGGAGCTGTGGGCCCCGCGGCTGGTCCGCCGCACGCTCCCGGCCAAGCACTGGATCCCGCGCACCCGGCCGGATCAACTGGCCGCCTGGATCACCGAGTTCGTGACCTCGACCGAGAGTGGAACGCCCACACCGGTGGCAACCGGCAAGTACGCGGACCGCTTCGGCGGGCAGCTCGTGCTGGTCACCGGGGCGGGCAGCGGCATCGGGCGGGCCACCGCCCTGGCGTTCGCCGAGGCCGGAGCACGCGTGGTGGCCGTCGACCGGGACGCGCAGAGCGCGGCCCGCACCGCGGAGCTGTCCCGGCAGGGCGGCGCCGCGGAAGCGTGGGCCGAGACGGTCGACGTCGGTGACGAACAGGCCATGGAGAAGTTCGCCGACAAGGTCGCCGCCGAGTACGGGGTGGTCGACGTACTGGTGAACAACGCCGGGATCGGGCTCTCCGGCTCCTTCTTCGACACCACGACGGAGGACTGGAAGAAGATCCTCGACGTCAACCTGTGGGGCGTGATCCACGGCTGCCGGCTCTTCGGCAGGCAGATGGTCGAGCGCGGACAGGGCGGCCATATCGTCAACACCGCGTCGGCGGCGGCGTATCTGCCCTCGAAGACGCTGCCCGCCTACAGCACCTCCAAGGCGGCGGTGCTGATGCTCAGCGAGTGCCTGCGCGCGGAGCTGGCGGGCCAGGGCATCGGCGTCTCGGCGATCTGCCCGGGATTCGTCAATACCAACATCACCTCGACCGCACACTTCGCGGGCGTCGACGCCGACGAGGAGAAGCGGCGCCGGAAGAAGACCGCGCGGCTATACGGGCTGCGCAATTACCCGCCGGAGAAGGTCGCCGACGCCGTCCTGCGCGCCGTCGTCCACAACCAGCCCATGGTGCCTGTGACCCCCGAGGCCCGCGGCGCCCACCTCATGGCCCGCTTCACACCCAGGGCACTGCGCGCGATCGGACGGATAGAGCCACGACTGTGAGGAGACGGCTGAGACAGCTGCGATGGCTCGCGATGGCTGAGGAAAAACACCGAAGTGACAGAGAGTTGTCCACAGGTACCGCCAACTTGCCCTGTGGATAACGCATTTAGCTGTGGATCAAACCTCCGCACCTAAATAAAATGCGTGATCAGCGTCTCACCAGGCACTCTGGCGCCATGAACGAATCCGAGACCGATTCCGAGACCGATGCCGAGACCGGCTCTGAGATCGACGAACGCCGCACCGTGAAGGTGTCGAAGTATTTGTCGAAACACCTGCGGCATCAGCCAGAGCGGATAGGGCTCACGCTCGACGAGGGCGGCTGGGTCGAGATCGAGACGCTGATGGCCGCGGCGGCAGCCCATGGCTTCCGGTTCACGCGGGCCGAGCTCGACCACGTGGTGGCCACCAACGACAAGCGGCGCTTCGCGATCGAGGGCACCCGGATCCGCGCCAGCCAGGGCCACTCCGTCGAGGTGGACCTCGGTCTGCCCCTGGCGACGCCGCCCGCGTACCTCTACCACGGGACCGTGGCCCGCAACCTGGACGCGATCCGTGCCGAGGGCCTCAGGCCCATGAACCGGCACGACGTGCACCTCTCGCCGGACCGCGAGACCGCGAGCCGCGTCGGTGCCCGCCGCGGCCGTCCCGTCGTGCTCTCCGTGGACGCCTCCGCCATGCACCGCGACGGCCACGCCTTCCGCGTCAGCGCCAACGGCGTCTGGCTCACGGCCGCCGTGCCCCCGCGCTACCTGCGGTTTCCCGGCCCGCACTGACCGGCCGCATCGGCGGGCCCTGGGCTGCGCCTGGGTTCGGAGCCATGAGTCTGCGCCTGAGCACCGTGATCCTGCCGTACCGCCGCCGGGCCGGCATGAGGGAGGGCGTTCTGCGTGGCAGCGCGCAGAGCAGCTGGGGTTCCACACGGCGTACACGTACGACCATCTGTCGTGGCTTACGTTCCGCGAGGGTCCATGGTTCGGCGCCGTGCCAACAGTGCGTGGGCTCAACGCGGAGCGGCGCAACCCCGTCCGGGGAGATCTGGTGCTCCCGTTGCTCGCGGTCACCGGAGCATAGGGTCGTAGGCATGCGACTGAGCACCGTAGTCCTTCCCATCCATCGGTGGAGCGAGGGACAGAAGACCTGGCAGCGGGCCGAAGACCTCGGGTTTCACACCGCGTACACGTACGACCACCTGTCCTGGCGGAGCTTCCGGAACGGGCCGTGGTTCGGGGCGGTACCCACGTTGACCGCAGCAGCGAACGCTACGCAGCGTATGCGATTGGGCACGCTCGTGACCTCGCCGAACTTCCGGCATCCGGTGACCCTCGCCAAGGAGCTGATCTCACTCGACGACATCTCCGGTGGCCGCGTCACCCTCGGCATCGGCGCGGGCGGCAGCGGCTTCGACGCCAGGGCGCTGCTGAAGAACGGCCAGGAACCCTGGACGCCGCGCGAGCGGGCCGACCGCTTCGGCGAGTTCGTACCGCTGCTCGACCGGCTGCTCACCGAGGACTCCGTCTCGTACGACGGCCGGTTCTACTCGGCGTACGAGGCCTACAACATCCCCGGTTGCGTCCAGCGCCCCCGGCTGCCCTTCGCGGTGGCCGCCACCGGGCCGCGCGGGCTGCGTCTCGCCGCCCGGTACGGGCAGGCGTGGGTGACGACGGGCGACCCGAAACTGTTCGAGACGGGCACTCCGGAGCAGTCGGTCCAAGCCCTTCGGGGCCAGGCCGAGAAGCTGGCCGCCGCGTGCGATGCGGTCGGCCGTGACGTCGACGAGCTCGACAAGATCCTGCTCACCGGTTTCACCCCGGACCGCGGCCGTCCACTGGAATCCCTCGACGCGTTCGTCGACTTCGCCGGCAAGCACAGGGAGCTCGGCTTCACTGACATCGTGATCCACTGGCCCATCCCGGACTCGGACTTCGCGGCGGACGAGAAGGTCTTCGAGCAGATCGCGATGGAAACGGTCGAGCAGCTGAGCTGATGCTCTTCCCGGCACCGGCACCGCAGGTCAGGGCGTACGACCCCCGGGTGTGCGGTCTCTCGTACGGCCATGTGTGTGATCCGTCGTACGGCCGTGCGGGCAGCTGCGGGACAATGGCGGCGTGACCTCAGCGACCCGCCGGCCCCAGACTCCGGCCTCCACCGTTCCACCCCGGCTGATCGCAACGGATCTGGACGGCACCCTGCTGCGCGACGACCACTCCGTCTCGCAGCGCACGATCGCCGCTCTGGCCGCCGCCGAGGAGGCCGGCATCGAGGTCTTCTTCGTGACCGGCCGCCCCGCCCGCTGGATGGACGTCGTCAGCGACCATGTTCACGGCCACGGCCTCGCCATCTGTGGAAACGGTGCTGCCGTGGTCGACCTGCACGGCGGCGCCGGCAACCATCGCTTCGTCAAGGTCCGGGAGTTGGCACGGGAGAACGCGCTCGATGCCGTGCGGCTGCTCCGCGAGGCCGCGCCGGGGACCGTGTTCGCCATCGAGCAGACGTACGGCTTCTACCAGGAGCCGTCGTACCCGAAGATGCACATGGAGATCCCGGACACTCTCGCGCCCGCCGAGAAACTCCTGGCGCCGGACGGCCCCGGTGCCGACGAGCCGGTGCTCAAGATTCTCGCGTTCCACCACGAGATCGACCCGGACGACTTCCTCATGACCGCCCGCCTGGCCATCGGCGACCGCGCAGGCGTGACCCGCTCCAGCCCCAGCGCACTGCTGGAGATCAGCGGCCCCGGTGTCTCCAAAGCCAGCACGCTCGCGCTGTGCTGCGCCGAGCGCGGCATCTCGCACGAGGAGGTCGTCGCCTTCGGGGACATGCCGAACGACGTGGAAATGCTCACCTGGGCAGGTACGTCGTACGCGATGGGCAACGCGCACCCCGACGTGATCGCCGCGGCCTCCGGACGCACGGTCGCCAACAACGAGGACGGTGTGGCGGTCGTGATCGAGCGGATGCTGGCTCTCTCCTAGTTGAGCCGCACTCCGCGCTCGGCCAGCCACCTCACCGGATCGACACCTGAGCCGTGATACGGCGTCAGGCGCACCTCGAAGTGCAGGTGCGGTCCGGTGGAGTTGCCGCTCATGCCCGACTGACCGACCCACTGCCCGGTGGCCACCCGCTCCCCCTGGTCGACGGCGACGGTCGCGAGATGCGCGTACTGCGTGTAGTAGCCCCCTCGGTGCCGCACCACGACCTCGACGCCGAACGGGCCGCCGCACGACACCCTGACCACGCGCCCCTTGCCCACCGACCGCACCGACGTGCCGATGTCCACCGCGAAGTCTTGCCCGGTGTGCCGATTCGCCCAGTGCTTGCCGCCGCTCCCGAATCCCGCGGAGAGTTCATACGTCTTCAGCGGCGCGACCCAAGCCGCCGTGAAGCCCGTTTTCGGCTGGTCGAGCCGGACAGCGCCCCGGCACGCACCCGCCGCGACCGAGGCGTCCGCCTGCCCCTGAAGCGTCGACTGCGCCGCTTCGAGCTGCTGCTCGATCCCTCGCTTCATCTCGGCGAGCTTGGCATTGCGCCGTCCCAGCGTCTGCCAGGCCTTCGCGGCCTTCGCCTCGTCGGTGGCGAGCCGGGCCTCGGCGCGGCGGCTCTTGGTGACGGCGTTGTTGACCGCCAGGTCCGCCTGCCAGACGGCACGCTGACCGCGCATCACCTCCTCGGGGCTTTCCGCGAGCAGCAACTGCGCGGTGTGCGGAAGCCCTCCACCGCTGCGGTACTGGGCGCGCGCGATCCGTCCGAGGTCCCCGTGCAGCACCGCGATGTTCCGTCGCTCCCGCGCGAGAAGCCGCTCCAGCCGCTTCGCCCGGGCCCGCTGTACCCCGGCCTTCCTGCGTCCTTCCTCGTACCGCTGCGTCATGGCGGACGCCTTCTCGACGAGCCGCGCCACCTCGGCGCTGAGGCCCTCGGGACCGTCGGTGTCACCTATGGCCGCCGTGGGCCGGGCCGTCAGAACGGCCAGCGCGCACAGCAGCGCCGGTACAAGCAGGGAATGGCGTCGAGATGGGCGCATGAAACGGATCGTGTCCCGCGCCGGGGCCGCGGGCCTGTTCAAGTCGTACGCCTGGGGGAGCGAATGCCACGGACGGACCACTTTGCTGCTCCGAACAGCGGCCTCGTTCACGGCACTTGAGTGGACCGTCGGCAGGGCGGTTCCGTACGGAGACTTGGCCGCTCCGTACGGATCTTGGCCGGCTCAACGAGCCACCGCCAACAGCTCCGACGCCTCCTCCCGCTCCCGCATCTCCCGCAGCGGACCGTCCACGGCGGCCAGTTCGCCGTACGGGCCCCGCTGCACCACGCGACCGTCCGCCAGCACGATCACCTCGTCCACGGTCTCCAGACCCGCCAGCCGGTGGGTGATCAGCAGCGTCGTACGACCCTCGGTCGCGGCGAGCAGATCGGTGGTCAGCGCGTCGGCCGTCGGAAGGTCGAGGTGCTCCGCGGGCTCGTCGAGGACGAGGACCGGGAAGTCGGCGAGCAGTGCACGGGCCAGCGCGAGCCGTTGCCGCTGCCCGCCCGACAACCGTGCCCCGTGCTCGCCGATCAGCGTGTCGAGCCCCTCGGGCAGAGTGTCGGCCCAGTCGAGCAGCCGGGCCCGCCCGAGCGCGTCACGCAGTTCGTCCTCGGTCGCGTCCTTCCGGGCGAGCAGCAGGTTCTCACGCACCGAACTGTCGAAGAGATGCGCATCCTGCGCACACAGCCCGACTAGGCGCCGTACGTCGTCACTGCCGAGGTCGTACGCGTCCACGCCGCCCAGCGTGTACGTCCCCGCGTCCGCGTCCAGGAACCGCAGCAGCACCTGCGCGAGGGTCGTCTTGCCGGACCCGGAGGGCCCGACGACGGCGATCCTCTGCCCTCGTCCGAGCGTCAGGTCGAGCCCGGCCAGCGCGTCCCGGTCCTGCCCGTGGTGGCGGGCGGACAGCCCTTCGAGGACGAGCGGGAACGGCGACGCGGGCGCCTGCCCCGGCCGCTCAGGTTCGCGTACGGGATCGGGGGCGTCCAGGACCTCGTACACGCGCTCCGCGCTCTTGTGCACCCGCTGCCTGTACTGGACCGCGAGCGGCAGCCCCAGGACGGCCTCGAACGCGGCGAGCGGGGTGAGGACGACGACGGCCATCAGTACGCCGCTGAGGCGTCCGTCGGCGACCGCCTGGGCGCCGACGAGCGCGGTGACCGCCACGGTGAGCCCGGAGACGAGCGCGATGAGCCCGTCGCCGAGCGCGGTGGCGGTCGCTGTGCGCGAGGCGATGCGGGTGAGCGCTGCGTCGGCCCGCCGCGCTTCGGCGGTGCGCGCGGGCAACGCACCGGCGACCGTCAGCTCGGCCGTCCCCGCGAGGAGATCGGCCACGCGGGTCGCCAGGACGCCGCGGGCGGGGGCCAGCCTGCGCTCCGCGCGGCGCGCGACGGCGCCGGTCACCAGGGGAACGCCGGCTCCGGCGGCGAGCAGCCCGAGGGCGAGGGCGGCCCCGGCCTCGGGCAGCAGCCAGGCCGTGAACCCCACGGAGGCGGCGGACACGACGACCGCTGCCGAGGCGGGCAGCAGCCAGCGCAGCCAGTAGTCCTGCAGCGCGTCGACATCGGCGACGAGCCGCGAGAGCAGGTCACCGCGCCGGGCGGTCCGCAGCCCCGCGGGAGCGAGCCGTTCGAGCCGCCGGTACACGGCGACCCGGGTGTCGGCCAGCATCCGCAGCACGGCATCGTGCGACACCAGCCGCTCGGCGTACCGGAAGACGGCCCGCCCGATCCCGAACGCCCGCGTGGCCGTGACGGCGACCATCAGATACAGCACGGGAGGCTGCTGCGAGGCCCGCGAGATCAGCCACCCCGAGGTGGCCATCAGCCCCACAGCACTGCCGAGTGCGAGGCTGCCGAGCACGAGAGCGAGCGCAAGCCGACCGCGCCTGGGTCCGGCCATGGCACGGACGCGGGCGAGGAGGCCGCCCCGCTCCTCAGTGGAGAGCGGCAGTTCGTCATGGCCGGCCGTGGGCACCGCCTCCGCTCCGGTGCGGCGCGCCTCCGTACCGCCGGGGTGTGCGGAACCGGCTCCCGCGACGGGCACCGCGGACTCCAGCCGCACCACCCGATCCGCCACCCCCAGCAGCGCCGGCCGGTGCACCACGAGCAGCACCGTCCGCCCCACCGCCAAACGCCGGACGGCCTCCACCACCTCGGCCTCGGTCTCCCCGTCCAGCGAAGCCGTCGGCTCGTCGAGCAGCAGCACAGGCCGGTCTGCGAGGAACGCCCGGGCCAGCGCGAGCCGTTGCCGCTGCCCCGCGGACAGCCCGGCCCCGTCCTCGCCCAGTACGGTCCGTATCCCCTCGGGCAGCGCGTCCACGAACTCGAGCGCGCCCGCGTCACTCAACGCCCTGCGTACATCGGAGTCGTCCGCGTCGGGTCGCACCAGCCGTACGTTCTCGGCGATGGACCCCGCGTACAGATGAGGCCGCTGCGGCACCCAGGCCACATGCGAACGCCACTTGGCCAAGTCGGCCCCGGCAAGGTCGACTCCCCCGATCCGCACCCGACCCGAAGCGGGCTTCACGAACCCCAACAGCACATTCAGCAGCGTCGACTTGCCCACGCCGCTGGGCCCGACGAGCGCGACCGTCTCGCCGGGTTCGACCGCGAAGGACACGTCCGACACGGCCTCGGACGGTCGCTCCGGGTACCGGACCGTCACCGCCTCGAAGCGAATCCCGCCGGCGGGCGGCACGATCGCGGTCCCGGAGTCCGGCACCTGCGTCTCCAGCACCGAGAAGATCTCCTCGGCGGCGGACAGTCCCTCCGCCGCCGCGTGGTATTGCGCCCCCACCTGCCGCAGCGGCAGATAGGCCTCGGGCGCGAGAACGAGGATGACCAACCCCACATACAGATCCATGTCGCCGTGGACGAGCCGCATCCCGGTGGTCACCGCGACCAGGGCGACCGACAGCGTGGCGAGCAGTTCCAGCGCGAAGGACGAGATGAAGGCGATCCGTAGAGTCCGCATGGTCGCCTGCCGGTACTCGCCGGTGATCCGCCGGATCGACTCTGCCTGCGCCTTGGCCCGTCCGAACACCTTGAGCGTGGGCAGACCGGCGACCACATCGAGGAAGTGCCCCGAGAGCCGTGACAGCAGCCGCCACTGACGATCCATCCGGGACTGCGTGGCCCAGCCGATGAGCACCATGAAGACGGGGATGAGGGGCAGTGTGCCGACGATGATCGCCGCCGACACCCAGTCCTCCGTGACGATCCGCGCCAGCACCGCCACCGGCACGACCACCGCGAGTCCCAACTGCGGGAGGTAGCGCGAGAAGTAGTCGTCGAGCGCATCAACTCCGCGGGTGGCAAGCGCGACCAGCGACCCCGTCCGCTGCCCGCTGAGCCACCCCGGCCCCAGCGCGCCCGCGCGCTCCAGCAGCCGCCCCCGCAGCTCCGACTTGACCGCCGCGCCGGTCCGGTGCGCGGCGAGTTCCGTGAGCCAGGAGACAAGCGCCCTGCCACCTGCGACCGCCACCAACAGCAGGAGTGGCGTACGGAGTTCGGCAACCTCCAGCCCGTGCTGGAAGGCGCCGACCACTATCTCGGCGATGAGCATTGCCTGGGCGATGACCAGCCCCGCCCCGGCAGCGCCCAGCACTACGACCGCCACCAGGAAGAGGCGAGTGGCGCGGGCGTACCGGAGCAGTCGCGGGTCGATCGGTTTCACGTGAAACACACCCTCGGGTCAGGCAGGTGTGTTTCACGTGAAACACACCCTTTTCTCAACGGGCACGTTTCACGTGAAACGTGCCCCTGAATTCAGATGGTGAGCGAGCTCAGTGCGCAACCTCAGCGATGTGCTGCGTACCGATCCGCTTGCGGAACACCCAGTACGTCCACCCCTGGTAGAGCACCACGACCGGTGTCGCGATCCCGGCACACCAGGTCATGATCTTCAGCGTGTACGGGCTCGACGAGGCGTTGGTGACCGTCAGGCTCCAGTCGTCATTGAGCGAGGACGGCATGACGTTCGGGAAGAGGGTCAGGAAGAGCATTGCCACGGCGGCCACGATGGTGATGCCGGACAGGGCGAACGCCCAGCCCTCGCGCCCCGCCTGGTTCGCCCCGATCGCCGCGGCCAGCGCGACCACCGCCACGATCAACGCGACCAGGCTCGTGCTGTCGCCCTTGTCGGCCTGGGTCCAGCCCAGGAAGACCAGCGCGAGCACGGCGGTCACCACACCGAGCCGCAGCGCCAGCTTCCGCGCCCGCTCCCGGATGTCGCCCAGCGTCTTGAGCGCGGCGAACACCGCTCCGTGGAAGGTGAACAGCGCCAGCGTCACCAGGCCGCCCAGGACGGCGTACGGGTTGAGCAGGTCCCAGAGGTTGCCGACGTACTCCATGTCCCGGTCGATCTTCACGCCCCGCACGATGTTGCCGAAGGCCACGCCCCACAGGAACGCGGGGATCAGCGAGGTCCAGAAGATCGCACTCTCCCAGTTGCGCTGCCAGCTCTCCTCGGGCCGCTTCGCCCGGTACTCGAAGGCGACTCCGCGCACGATCAGACAGACCAGGATGAGCAGCAGCGGCAGATAGAAGCCGGAGAAGAGCGTGGCGTACCAATCGGGGAAGGCGGCGAAGGTCGCACCGCCCGCGGAGAGCAGCCAGACCTCGTTGCCGTCCCAGACCGGCCCGATGGTGTTGATCAGCACCCGCTTCTCTGCCCGGTCACGGGCGAGCAGCTTGGTGAGGACACCGATCCCGAAGTCGAAACCCTCCAGGAAGAAGTAGCCGATCCACAGGACGGCGATGAGGACGAACCAGACGTCGTGAAGTTCCATGACTCTGCAGCTCCCTGGGCCTAGTAGGAGAAGGCCATCGGCTTGTCGGCGTCACGGGAGTCGCCGCCGATCTTCGTGGGCGGATTGAGGTCGGCCTCGGTGAGCTCGGGCGGTCCGGCCTTGACGTACTTCGCGAGCAGCTTGACCTCGATGACAGCGAGGGCCGCGTAGAGCGTCGTGAAGACGATCATCGAGGTGATGATCTCGCCCTGGGATACGCCGGGGGAGACCGCGTCGCGGGTCTGCAGCACGCCGTAGACGACCCACGGCTGGCGGCCCATCTCGGTGAAGATCCAGCCCCAGGCGTTGGCGATCAGCGGGAACGCCATCGTCCAGAGCGCCAGCAGCCAGTACAGCCGGGTGAGTCTCCGCCCGAGCGGCTTCTTCAGCAGCACCAGATGCGGTACCTCGTCCTCGCCGGTCCGCACTGCGGCCGGCAACAGGAACCTCTTCCGAGTGAGCCACAGCCCCAACAGGCCGAGCGAGAGGGACGCCATACCGAAGCCGATCATCCAGCGGAAGCCCCAATAGGCGACGGGGACGATGGGCTTGTAGTCACCGGGGCCGAACTTCTCCTGCAGGGCCTCATTGGTGTCGTTGATGCCGGGCACATAGGACTCGAAGTCGCTGTGAGAGAGGAAGGAGAGCAGTCCGGGTATCTCCAGGGCGACCTTGTTGTGCCCCTTGTCGACATCCCCGTACGCGAACACGGAGAAGGGCGCAGGGCTCTCACCCTCCCACAGCGCCTCGGCGGCGGCCATCTTCATCGGCTGCTGCTCGTACATCACCTTGCCGAGGGTGTCCCCGCTGACCGCGGTGAACAGACCGCCGACCGCCAGGGTGACCAGGCCGAGCCGGAGCGAGGTCCGCATCACCGGGATGTGCTTCTTGCGCATCAGGTGGAAGGCCGCGATGCCCACCATGAAGGCGCCACCCGTCAGGAAGGCCGCCGAAAAGCTGTGGAAGACCTGGTTGAGCGTGGTGTTCTGGGTCAGAACCAGCCAGAAGTCGGTGAGTTCGGCGCGGCCCCGCTGTTCGTTGATCCGGTAGCCGACGGGGTGCTGCATCCAGGAGTTGGCCGCGAGGATGAAGTACGCCGACAGAAGCGTGCCGATCGAGACCATCCAGATGCAGGCCAGGTGGATCCTCTTCGGCAGCTTGTCCCAGCCGAAGATCCACAGACCGATGAACGTGGACTCGAAGAAGAACGCGATCAGTGCCTCGAAGGCGAGCGGGGCACCGAAGACGTCACCGACGAAGCGTGAGTAGTCGGACCAGTTCATGCCGAACTGGAACTCCTGCACGATGCCTGTGACGACACCCATCGCGATGTTGATCAGGAAGAGCTTCCCCCAGAACTTCGTCGCCCTGAGGTACTTCTCTTTCCCCGTACGCACCCAGGCGGTCTCCAGGCCGGCCGTGAGCGCGGCGAGCGAGATGGTCAGGGGGACGAAGAGGAAGTGGTAGACGGTGGTGATGCCGAACTGCCATCGCGCCAGGGTCTCCGGCGCCAGAGCCAGGTCCACGTCGTCAGTCTCCTTACGTCGCCGTGGTCACAGCGGCAGTTTGACCCGCTTGTTCGCAGACATCACGGGATCAACCGGGCTAGCTTGTGAACGCGTTCACATTCACAAGCAATTATGACGCACGACCGCTCGAGCCGTGAGGGGTGGGGGGTCCCTAAGCGTGGACCATCCGGCCCCCGGCACGAAGACGCAGGTCAGAGCATGTGAACCGAAGAGGGGCAGGAGACCCGCCGGCAGAGCCCCGTCCACGACGGAACCCTGCCGGCCACCGGAAGCTAGAGCTCCTTTCGGAACCCCTCCGTAGCCTTCAGGAAGATGTCGTTCGCCTCGGTCTCGCCGATCGTCACGCGCACGCCCTCCCCCGGGAAAGGCCGCACAACGACCCCGGCCTGCTCACAGGCCACCGCGAAGTCGACCGTACGCTCGCCGAGCCGCAGCCAGACGAAGTTCGCCTGCGTCTCCGGCACCGTCCAGCCCTGCCCACGCAGAGCCTCGACGACGCGGGTGCGCTCACACACCAGCGAGCCCACCCGGCCGAGGAGCTCGTCCTCGGCACGCAGTGAGGCGACCGCCGCGTCCTGCGCGAGCTGGCTCACACCGAAGGGCACGGCGGTCTTGCGCAGCGCCGCTGCCACCGGCTCATGGGCGATCGCGAAGCCGACCCGCAGCCCGGCGAGTCCGTACGCCTTGGAGAACGTACGCAGCACGCACACGTTCGGCCGCTCACGGTAGATCTCGACGCCGTCCGGCACCTGGAGGTCTCGGATGAACTCCCGGTACGCCTCGTCGAGGACTACCAGGACGTCGTTCGGCACTCGGTCGAGGAACCGTTCCAGCTCGGCCCGGCGCACCACGGTGCCGGTGGGGTTGTTGGGGTTGCAGACAAAGATCAGCCGCGTCCGCTCGGTGACCGCGTCCGCCATCGCGTCGAGATCGTGCACGTCCCCCGGCGTGAGCGGCACCCGCACCGACGTCGCCCCGCTGATCTGCGTGATGATCGGGTACGCCTCGAAGGACCGCCAGGCGTAGATGACCTCGTCACCGGGACCGCTCGTGGCCTGCAACAGCTGCTGGGCGACGCCGACCGACCCCGTGCCGGTGGACAGATGCGCAAGCGGCACCCCGAACCGGTCCGCCAGCTCACTCATCAGTGCCGTGCACGCCATGTCCGGGTAACGGTTGAAGGAGCCCATCGCCGCGGCCACCGTCTCCATCACCCCGGGCAGCGGAGGATACGGGTTCTCGTTGGAGGACAGCTTGTACGCCACCCGACCGCCGGCCGCAGCAGGCTTCCCCGGCTTGTATGTGGGGATACCCTCCAGCTCGGCACGCAGCTTGGGGCTCGTCTCGCTCACCGCAGTCCTCCTCGTGACCGTCTCCGGCTCATGACCACCACCGGATACCAATACTCCTCACCTTAAGAGGATTCGGCGCCGCTGCGTATGGCTCGGGACCGACCGCGTAGGCGGCCCTCGGGCATCGGCCCCCGGAGGCGTACGAAGTGGGGGGCGCGCCGCTGTCCAGTTCAAGCGCCGGTGGCTCGCGCCGTGGCGCGCATCCCCCATGCAGGTGAGTTGAGACCTCTTCGAAACATGACCCCTTCGGCAGGCCCATACGCCCCGACAAGTGACGTACTGTCATTGAATCGCTCAACTACCTTCTCTTCCAAGACAATTGAGTGCTCTCGACCATGCAGAAACGTGCCTGTCAACGAGTGAATATGCGTCCGCACTACCCCACCGCATGAGCCCTACTATCGGCTCGCCATGACAGCAGCAGGGAAGCACCAGGTGAGCCGGGCCGAGACCACCCGTCGAAGCAGTCGGCCGGGCCGGGCGGGCATCAGAGACGTGGCCGCGGCCGCCGGAGTCTCCATCACGACCGTGTCCGACGCACTCAACGGCAAGGGCCGGCTCCCGGACGCCACCCGACGCCATGTCCGCGAGGTCGCCGACCGGCTGGGCTATCGCCCCTCCGCCGCGGCCCGCACGCTCCGTACCGGAAAGTCGGGCCTCATCGGCCTGACCGTCACGACCTACGGGGATGAACCTTTCACCTTCACAGAGTTCGCGTACTTCGCGGAAATGGCCAGAGCCGCCACCTCGGCCGCGCTCGCCCGGGGCTACGCCCTGGTCATCCTCCCCGCCACCTCGCGCCACGACGTGTGGTCGAACGTGGCCCTGGACGGAACCGTGGTCATCGACCCCTCCGACCAGGACCCCGTCGTCAGCGAACTGGTCCGCCAGGGTTTACCGGTGGTCTCCGACGGCCGCCCGGCCGGCTCGCTCCCGGTGACCGCCTGGGTGGACAACGACCACGAAGCCGCGGTGATGGGCATCCTCGACCATCTGGCCGACGCGGGCGCCCGCCGGATCGGCCTGCTCACCGGGACCTCCACGGACACGTACACGCATCTGTCGACGACCGCGTACCTGCGCTGGTGCGAGCGTGTCGGCCAGGATCCGGTGTACGAGGCCTATCCCGCGCACGATCCCTGCGCGGGAGCCGCCGCCGCAGACCGGCTGCTCGCCCGGCCCGATCGGCCCGACGCCGTGTACGGGCTGTTCGACCCGAACGGCACCGACCTCCTCGCGGCCGCCCGCCGTTACGGTCTGCGCGTACCGGAGGATTTGCTGCTCGTCTGCTGCAGCGAGTCCGCCGTGTACGCCAACACCGAGCCGCCCCTCACCACTCTTTCACTCAAGCCGCGCCACATCGGCACGGCCGTGGTCCAGCTCCTCATCGACGCCATCGAGGGAGTCGCATCAGACCAACCGGTCGAGCAGGTGATACCCACGGAGCTGATCGTGCGGACCTCCTCCGAGCGACGGCCGCCGCGTACGACCGTCAGCCCGCCCCGATCACCGGAAGAGGAGTGACGTCAGGCGGTGACATCCGGTGTGAAAGCCCTTCCAATTCGGGAGAAAACCACGGTGAACCGGGGTCCTGCCCCGATTCACCACCCCTGGGTCATCACATGGCGCGATCCGCATTCCTATGATGGGCGCACGACACCGCGGGCCGCTGCGACCAGGCAGTCCGATGCGGTGCAGATGCGGCGCGATGGTGGTGGAGGGGTCGATGACTCAGGGGGCCGGTCAGGGACCCGAAGTGCGGACACCGACGGTGCGCGACTTCCGCGTGCCTGCGTACGTCCACGAAGCCGATCCGTATACGCAGCCGTCCGGCCCTTACTCCCAGCCTGGACCTCATCTGCAACAGCCGCCTCATGCGCAGCAGATGCCTCCCGATGAGGGCACCAGACCGGGCGAGGACCCTGAGGGCTACACGCCGACGCAACGCGATCTGCCCGTCATCAACCGCGGTGACACCCTTCAGGTGCCGATCAGCCCCGAAGCCGCGACCGTCCCGCAGTCCACCGAAGGGCCGGGCCCGCTGTACGTCGTCGGCGATGTGCACGGCTATCTCGACGAACTCGTCGCCGCGCTGCGCGAGAAGGGCCTCATCGACATCGACGGCCGCTGGTCGGCGGGCACCGCAAGGCTGTGGTTCCTCGGGGACTTCACCGACCGAGGGCCCGACGGCATCGGCGTCATCGACCTCGTGATGCGGCTGTCCGCCGAGGCCGCCGCAGCCGGCGGCTACTGCAAGGCGCTGATGGGCAATCACGAACTGCTGCTGCTCGGCGCCAAGCGATTCGGCGACACCCCCGTCAACTCCGGTGCAGGTACGGCCACTTTCCAGGCCGCCTGGCTGCTCAACGGCGGCCAGAAGACCGACATGGAACGCCTCGAGGACCACCATCTGCAGTGGATGGCCCGCCTCGACGCGATGGAGCTGGCGGACGGACACCTTCTGGTGCACTCCGACACCACCGCCTATCTCGACTACGGCGACTCCATCGAAGCGGTCAACGACACCGTCCGCGAAGCCCTCACACGCAACGACGCGGACGAATGCTGGGACCTCTTCCGCAAGTTCACCAAGCGCTTCGCGTTCCGCGACGACGGGGGCGCCCAGGCCGTGCGCGAGCTCCTCGACATGTACGGCGGCTCCCGCATCGTCCATGGTCACAGCCCCATTCCGTATCTCCTCGGCGAGGCCGGTTCGGAAGACGACGACGATGCCGCGGGCCCTGTGGTCGAAGGACCGCATGTGTACGCCGACGGGCTGGCCATCGCGATGGACGGCGGCGTGACCATGGCCGGAAAGCTACTGGTCCAGCAACTGCCCTTGGATAGCTGACCCTTCTCCGGGCAGGCGTTCTCCCACCGGGGACGGTGCCGGCCAAGGGGCAATTTCTGGAAACCCCCTGTCACCGCGTGCTGTCCCCGCTCTACCATCGGCTTATCCGTAGCAGGCTCCCCTCCGTTTCTGCCCGACGGCTCGTCAGCATGCCGAGCCCCAAGCCCTACGGAGCATCGGGGGATGCACATGAACAGCGTTCCGCAGCACCTGCTGAGCGAGGACCGCCAAGAGTACGAGCGGATCCTCGATGAGGCGCTGCGCTCCGCACCACACCGTCCGGAACTCGCCGCTGTAGGCCAGCGGCTCAACCCCGAACAACTGCGCACCATGGCGCTCAACGCCTCCGCTCTCATCACGGCCGCCGCGGCGACCGAATATCAGCACTACGTGAAGGTCCGCGAGGAACAGCGCCAGCCGGCGCCACCCACCCCACGCGTCCACGAAGGATCCGGATCCACGGACCCGGGCACACGTGTGGTGGGACTCGCCGCCACGGTGGGGGAGGCGGCCGAGACTGCCGGGGCAGGCGCCACCGCCGTCGCCGCGGTACTCACTCCCGTCCTCGCCGGTACCGCCTCGGCGATCTTCCTGCTCGTCGGCTACCTCCTGAAGATGCTGAACCCCGAGCCGGCGTTCGCCCAGACTCTCCTCACCACCGGGTGGGTCTTCGGCGCGGTGACCGCGGCGGCGATCCTGATCGCCGCGGTCGGGCTGCTGCTCACCGCTCTGCGCAACGGGGAGAGCTCGTTGCAGGCCGGCGCGCAGAGCGAGAGCAGCGAGGAAGTGACCCGGGCCAGGGAAGCCTGGCGCGAGGCCCTCCTGGAGCGCGGCATCATGCCGTTCCTCCGAGAGGCACTCGCCGACCCGGGCTCAGCGGTCCTCGGCCGTACGACACCGCCGCAGCCGACCAGCCGAATCCCCCACCTCGGCTACAACCGCCCGGGCTTCAGCAGCCCCGACGGCGGCCCCGCGGCGGGCCCCCGCCCCAGCTACTCGAGCCCGGACTTCTCCAGCCCGGACTTCGGGGGACCGGAGCATCAGCCGGAGTAGCAGCGACCGGGGCGATACCGAAAGCAGCCGAACCGGAACCCGGAACTTCCGGTCGGACGGACAAGCCGCACGGGCACCCCGGCCCACGACCACAAAGTCGAGGGCCGGAGCCCGGAGCGGTGCGCTGCCGCCGTGCCCGGACCAGGCTCAGTCCGCGAGCGGCAGATACACCCGGTTACCCGCAGCTGCGAACTCTTTCGACTTCTGCACCATGCCTTCCTCGATCTCCGTCTGCGTACCGCCGTGTTCGCGGCGGATGTCGTGGGAGATCTTCATCGAGGACAACCAAACCCCTGAGATGGCCCTCAAGAACGGGATCAGAGGATGCCCGCCTGGCCGGCGGCCGTCATCCAGGTCGGGAACTCGGACAGGAGCCGGTCGTACAGTTCCTGGTCCGGGACTGTACTGATGTCGTCCACAGCGAAGAACCCCACGTTGTCGACACGGCGACCAGGCAGGGTGTCGAATCGCTCCAACACGCCGTAGTTGGACCGGCCCAGCCCGATGAACTGCCAGAAGATGGGCTCCTCAACCGCGTCCCTGAGCTCCCGCTCGATCGCGGCGTTGCGATAGATGCCTCCGTCGGAGAAGAACAGCACCAGGGTGGGGGCAGCGGCCGGGTTTTCCCTGACATACGTTCGGACGTGGGCGATCGCCTTCTGTTCTTCGTTCTGGATGCCGACCGTCCGCATGTCGACCTGACCGGATTCCAGTCCCTTGCTCGGTTTCTTGCTGCGGCGGAAGAGGCTCGCCTGTCCCACCCGGACGTGCAGCCGCAGCCATTCGGGGAGTTCCCCCAGACGCAAATCAGGAAGTCGAGCCGCGTTCGAAGCGAACGTCCAGGCTTGCATCTCTCCGTCGTCGTCAAGCTGTGCGGCAACCGCGGCCATGCGCTCCACCACGTCGGCAACGACACCCCTGGAGTAGAGGAACGACATGGAGCCGGAAGCGTCCAGGACCAGGATGACGCGCGCAGTGGCCCCGGCTGCTCCATGCTTCCTCAGACTGATCGCCACCTGCTCCTTGCGTAGGGACAGACGCTTGCGCATGTCGACGGGCAGCCGTTCCTCGCCATCTCTGATGCGTGGGCCGAAAGACGCCGTGGCCGTGACAGGTGGCGCCGGAACAGGTGCCGTCGGCAAAGCAGACGTGTCCGAGGGGACATCGTCAACGGTGATCCCGAAATCGGTGGCCAGTCCAGCGAGACCGGAGGCGTAGCCCTGCCCGACTGCGCGGAACTTCCACTGCCCCGCCCGCAGGTACAGCTCGCCACCGATGAACGCCGTCTCCATGTCGGCCTCCATGTCGAACCGTGCGAGCTCGGTCCGCGTCCCGGCGTCCAGCAGCCTCATGGCCAGCCCAGGCACCTGACCGAACGTCCCTCCGTCGGCCGACGCACACAGCACGACCCGTTCGATGGCCGGCTCCAGCGAATTCAGGTCCACCTCTACCGTGTCGGTCATCACACCAGCGCCACTCTGTTTTCCCAGGTGCGTCACGGCGTTCGATGCATGTTGCGGCTGGTTGTAGAAGACGAAGTCACCATCGCCACGAACGCGTCCGCCCGCAGTGAGCAGCAATGCCGAAGCGTCGACGTCGGGCACATCAGGCCCTTCGGACCAAGCAAGCTCAACGCGCACCGCAGGAGAATCGACGGGAAGGTTGGCGCCCTTACTCAGTGCTCTCGCTGTCATGGAGTCAGTCTGCCGACCCGAGAGCCGAAGGGCTGCCTTCCTGAACTCTCAAAGGAGCGATGCCCCGGAGAGCCGGGGCATCGCTGCCTTGTTCTCAGTCAGCGATCGGCAGATACACGCGGTTGCCGCTCGCCGCGAACTCCTTCGACTTCTGGAGCATCCCCTCAGCGACCTCCTCGGCCGTCGCCCCCGCAGCAGCCGTACCGCCGAACTGCTCTGTGATGCTTTGGCTAATCTTCATCGAACAGAACTTCGGCCCGCACATCGAGCAGAAGTGGGCCGTCTTGGCGGGCTCGGCCGGGAGGGTTTCGTCGTGGAACTCTCGGGCCGTGTCAGGGTCGAGGGCCAGATTGAACTGATCCTCCCAGCGGAACTCGAAGCGGGCGTCGGACAGCGCGTCGTCCCATTCCTGCGCACCTGGGTGCCCCTTGGCGAGGTCGGCTGCGTGGGCGGCGATCTTGTAGGTGATGACGCCGGTCTTGACGTCGTCACGGTTGGGCAGGCCCAAGTGTTCCTTGGGCGTGACATAGCAGAGCATGGCCGTGCCCCACCAGGCGATCATCGCGGCACCGATGCCGGAGGTGATGTGGTCGTACGCCGGCGCGACGTCCGTCGTCAGCGGGCCGAGCGTATAGAACGGAGCTTCATCACAGATCTCCTGCTGAAGGTCGATGTTCTCCTTGATCTTATGCATCGGGATATGTCCCGGGCCCTCGATCATGGTCTGTACGTTGAAACGCTTGGCGATCGTGTTGAGTTCCCCGAGCGTCCTCAACTCCGCGAACTGAGCTGCGTCGTTGGCGTCCGCGATCGAGCCGGGCCGCAGCCCGTCGCCGAGCGAGTACGTGACGTCGTAGGCGGCCAGGATCTCGCACAGCTCCTCGAAGTTCTCGTAGAGGAACGACTCCTTGTGGTGCGCGAGGCACCAAGCCGCCATGATCGAGCCGCCACGCGAGACGATGCCGGTCTTGCGGTTCGCGGTGAGCGGTACGTACGGCAGGCGCACGCCCGCGTGCACGGTCATGTAGTCCACGCCTTGCTCGGCCTGCTCGATGACCGTGTCTTTGTAGATCTCCCAGGTCAGCTCCTCGGCGCGGCCGTCGACCTTCTCGAGCGCCTGGTAGAGCGGGACCGTGCCGATGGGGACGGGGGAGTTGCGCAACACCCACTCGCGGGTGGTGTGAATATTGCGGCCGGTGGACAGGTCCATGACCGTATCGGCGCCCCAGTGGGTCGCCCAGGTCATCTTCTCGACCTCCTCCTCGATGGAGGAAGTGACCGCCGAATTACCGATGTTGGCGTTGACTTTCACCAGGAATCGCTTGCCGATGATCATCGGCTCGATCTCCGGGTGGTTGACGTTCGCGGGCAGCACGGCTCGTCCGGCGGCGATTTCCTCGCGTACGACCTCGGGCTCGACGTTCTCGCGGACCGCCACGAATTCCATTTCCGGTGTGATCTCACCACGTCGTGCGTACGCGAGTTGCGTGACGGCCGTACCGCTGCGGCCCCGGCGTGGCTGGCGCGGACGCCCAGGGAAGACGGCGTCGAGGTTGCGCAGTCCGCCGCGTGGCGAGGTGTGCTTGATCCCGTCGTCCTCGGGGCGGAGGGGACGGCCCGCATACTCCTCGGTGTCGCCGCGGGCGATGATCCAGTTCTCGCGCAGTGGCGCCAGGCCCCTGCGGACATCGGTGTCGACGGTCGGATCGGTGTACGGGCCGGAGGTGTCGTACAGGGTGACTGACTGCCCGTTGGTGAGGTGCACCTGACGGACCGGCACCCGCAGGTCAGGGCGCGAGCCCTCGACGTATGCCTTGTGCCAGCCGATGGACTTCCCGGCCTCGCCGTTCCCGGACGAGGCGGAATCCCCGTCCGTGTGGCTGGAGGCAGGCGTGCGTACGTCCTTGTTGGTCATGAGACCTACTCCCTACGCCGGCATTACCCGGTAACAGGTTCAGCGGTCGACGCAGCGGTTTCCGTACGGCGATGTTCCACGTGAAACATCGCTGGGACGGAGGTCAGCGCCCTCTCAGCCCGGTGCCCCGAGCTCCCGCGTGTACAAAAGGTCCTTCCACGCTAGCGTCATGTTGGGCGCGCTGAACAGTGGGCCCCTTTCGTTCTTGCGATGATCGGTCGGTGACTACAACGCATCAGCCCCCGCTTCCCCCGTCCGAACCGCCGCACGGGCCCGGTCCCGGCGACAGCCACGGCTCTGGTGACGGTCATGGCCACAGCCATGCGCACAGCCATGGCCATGGTCCTCCAGCCCCTGTGTCCAAACACTTGCGCAAGATCATCGCTGCGGTGCTGATTCCCTTCGCCACGGCGGTCGTCGTAGGCCTGGCCGTGCTGTGGCCAGGCGGTGCTCCACCCCATGAACGCACCGGCGTCGGCTTCGACCGGCAGACCCAGCAGGCCACGGTGACCAAGGTCGACGAGGTGGACTGCAAGTCCGTCAACGCCTCGGGGGGCACCCCGACCGGCGACACCTCGACCGCGGAGGGCTCCTCCGCTCAGCAGCAGGCGAACGGCATCTGCAAGAAGGCGACGGTCCGGGTCGACACTGGCAAGGACAAGGGCCGTACCTTCACGGAGATCGTCCAGCCGGACTCGTCGCGGCAGCTGAGCCAGGGGCAGGAAGTGATCGTGGCGTACGCGCCCGACGCCCCCAGGGACCTTCAGTACTCGGTCACCGATGTGAACCGCAGGCTTCCGATGGCGCTGCTCGCGGGGATCTTCGCGCTCGCCGTGGTCGTGGTGGGCCGGATGCGCGGCGTCATGGCGCTGATCGCGCTGGCCGTCAGCTTCCTTGTCCTGACGTTCTTCATCCTGCCCGCGATACTTCAGGGATCGAACCCTCTGGTCGTGGCGGTCGTCGGGGCAAGCGCCATCATGCTGATCGCGCTCTATGCCTGCCACGGACTCTCCGCCCGAACATCGGTCGCAGTGCTCGGAACCCTGCTCTCACTGCTGCTGATCGGGGTGCTCGGCTCCCAGTTCATCGACTGGTCCGCGCTCACCGGCAACACGGACGACAACACCGGTCTGATCCATGGCCTGTACCCGAGCATCGACATGAGCGGTCTGCTGCTCGCGGGCGTCATCATCGGTTCGCTCGGTGTGCTCGACGATGTGACGGTGACGCAGACATCGGCGGTCTGGGAGCTGCACGCGGCCAATCCGTCGATGGGCTGGCGCGGGCTGTACCGCGCGGGTATCCGTATCGGCCGCGACCACATCGCGTCCGTCGTCAACACGCTCGTCCTCGCGTACGCGGGCGCCGCGCTTCCCTTGTTGCTGCTGTTCTCGATCGCGCAGAGCGGCGTGGGGACGGTGGCCAACAGTGAGCTGGTCGCCGAGGAGATCGTGCGTACGCTCGTCGGCTCGATCGGCCTGGTCGCCTCCGTACCGGTCACCACGGCCCTGGCCGCTCTCGTGGTCTCGGCGGACCGCCCCGGCTCCGCGTCCCCGGCGCAGACACCTACGCAGGCACAACCACCGGAGCAGGCACAGGCAGGCGTCAGGACGCCGGTGCTCGGCGGAAGGGGACGCCGCCGCAAGCGCTGAAGCGTTACGGCACTCTGAGTGCCGTACGACCGTACGACTCAGCCCGCGCTCTGTTCCTCCGCCAGGATGCGGTCCAGGGCCTCGTCGAGGTGTGTGTCGAAGTCGGCGAGAGAGTGCTCCTGACCCAGTGGCACCAGCTTGTCCGTGCGGTCCAGGAACGCCACGAGCGGCACCGCACCGCAGCGGAACAGTGCCTGGTCGACGCCCACTTGGAGCCGGATCAGCACATCGCCGAACCCCTCGGAGCCGGCGGGCGCAATGTGCACATCGCCGACCCCACACGGCCGCCCCACCCCGTCGATCAGCAGCTCCCGGCCGAAGGCCCAGGTCACCGGGGCATCGCCGGGCAGGTGGAAGGTCAGCCGTACGGCATAGGGATCAGAGGTCTCGTATCGAAGCTCCACCGGAATGCGGAAGGAGAGCTCCTCCGACACAAGAAAGCTCATCATGATCTCTGCCTGTACTACTGACTCGCGCATCGCCTACCCCACCGTCTGCCGTCGACTGGCCAGGAACCATCCACCTGACACTGCTGGCATCTTGCTGAAAGTACACACCAGATCACAAGGAGTGAGTTTTCAGATGCTGATAGAGAGGGCGAGCGTCCCTGGCAGCCTGCCGATCTCGTTCTGCAACTGCCGTGCCGCGGGCAGCAGTCGGTCCGCCTGGTGGGCGGGCAGTGAGATGGCCATCGAGCCGACCGTGGTGCCCGCAGTGATCGGAATCGCGGCGCAGACCGTGCCCAACGCGTATTCCTGCCGCTCGACCACGGGCTGCATGCGTTTTGCCCCGTCGAGGCGCCGCAACAGAATGTAATCGTCACGCACCGTGTACGGAGTGATCGACTGCACAGGATACCGGTCGAGGTGGTCGCGGCGGGCCTCCTCGTCGAGCTGGGACAGCAGGCACTGGCCGATCGCGTGGGCGTGCCCGGTCTCGCGGAAATCGGCCCACTCCTCTACCGCCGGATTGGCGGGGGTGTCGGCGACACACTGGACGTCGATCTCGCCCTCTCGGTAGACCGCGTAGTACACGGGCACCCCGATTGAATCGCGCCACTGCGCGAGCGCGTCGACGACCGTGCTGCGACGTTTCTGCCGGGCGGCGCTGCTGCTGAGTCGCTCGGCCGCCTCGCCGAGGAAGAACAGGCCCTTCTCGCGGCGCAGATAGCCTTCGTGGGCGAGGGTGCGCAGCAGATGGTACGCCGTGGGCAGCGCGAGGTGGGCCTCGCGGGCCAGTTGCTTGGCGGGTGCCCCGTGCTCGTGCTGGGCAGCGGATTCCAGGAGGCGCATCGCACGCTGCACGGATCCGATGAGTGTCGTGGGGTTCGGCTCGGTGGAAGGGACGTTCGGTCCTGGGGATGCGGTGTCAGCAGTGGCCAAGGGTCACTCCCTAAGCGCGAGGGGGCCACCCGTGCGGGGGTGTCACGGGAGGGGTCTGTGCGCCGCCCGCGGGGATCAACCCCGCGTCGAATTCCGGACTTTAACCGCCCACCACCGCTCGCGGACGGCCTGCCCCGAAACTTCCCTCCCCCGAGGGAATCGTTGATTCCTGTTATTGCCGACCGGTTGTCGGCAACCCCCTGCGGCAGCCCATCTACCCGCTTCCGCCGCGTACGAGCTGCTCCACCAAGCGCTCTACCAGTCGCTCCGTGACGATGAGCTCGCCATGAACTTCCGTACGACGTACATGACTCCGCCGACCAGTGCCACGAACACCAGCACCTTGAAGAGCAGGCCGATCACGAACCCGACGACGCTCGCTATCACGCCGCCGAACACGACCAGAGCGATGACCGGCACCGCGACCCACTTCACCCACCACGGCATCCCCGCGAAGATTTCACCCATCGCCCTTGTTCCTTGTCTCTCTGCCCGTCGCCCCCTGCTGAGGGGGCGACGGGTCTCGAATGTCCTGCCTTCGATGCTAGGCGCGACAGGGGTGTCGGCGGGGGCCTGGCACCCCTTGTCCTCCCCTGATCGTTCCCCTAGGGAACCCTGAGACCGGACGTCAGCTCTCCGGCGGAGAGAAGACCACCAGAACCCGCAGATCCTCGCTGATGTGGTGGAACTTGTGGGCCACCCCCGCGGGCACATAGACAACGCTGCCGCGCGCCACCTGGGTCGTCTCCATGCCCACCGTGATCGCGGCGCGGCCGCTCACGACGAAGTACACCTCGTCCTGGCGGTGGGGTTGCTGCGGGTCCTGCGTGCCCGCGTTCAGCGCGTACAGGCCGACCGACATGTTCTTCTCGCGCAGAAACTGGAGATACGCACCGTCGTTGGCGGCGCGCTCCGCCTCCAGTTCATCCAGCCGGAATGCCTTCATCGCCCTCGTCCGCACTAGTTACCGATCTCGTCTGCCACGATCAGACACATGAAGAATTTCGTAGTCAAGACGATCGCCAACGCGGGCGCTCTCGCCATCGCCGTATGGCTGCTCGACAAGATCACCGTGACCGGCGACAGCACGGGCAAGAAGACCGGCACCCTGCTTCTCGTGGCGCTGATCTTCGGCCTGGTGAACTTCCTGGTCAAGCCGATCGTGAAGGTGCTCACCTTCCCGCTGTTCATCCTCACCCTCGGCCTGATCACCCTGGTGATCAACGCTCTGATGCTGCTGCTCACCTCATGGCTCGCGGACAAGCTCGACCTGAGCTTCCATGTCGAGGGATTCTGGACCGCCGTCCTGGGCGGCCTGATCATCTCGATCGTCTCCTGGGCGCTGAACGTCGTCCTCCCCGACAAGGACTGAGCGATCCTGATGCCCTATCGCGTGTGTTTCGTCTGCACCGGCAACATCTGCCGCTCCCCGATGGCCGAATCCGTCTTCCGCGCGCGTGTGGCGGAGGCCGGGCTCGACGGACTGATCGAGGTGGACAGCGCCGGCACCGGCGGCTGGCACGAGGGGGACGGCGCCGACCCGCGCACCGTTTCCGTCCTGGAGGCGAACGGCTACGACAGCGACCACACGGCCCGCCAGTTCCGGGCCTCATGGTTCTCCCGGCTCGACCTGGTCATCGCGCTCGACAGAGGTCATCTGGAGGACCTGCGACGCCTCGCGCCGACCTCGGCGGACGCGGAGAAGGTCCAGCTCCTGCGCTCGTACTCCCGCCCGTCGCCCGACCACCACCCCTCAACGAGTGCTTCACACGCCCCTTCTGAATCCGCAGGCCACGACCTCGACGTACCGGACCCCTACTACGGAGGCATGGACGGCTTCGAGGAGTGCCTTGAGATGGTCGAGGCAGCGAGCGTCGGTCTGCTCGCCACGGTTCGGGAACACGTGGAGGGAGAGGCGGCATGACGGATGCCAATACGGGGCCGGGCGACGGCACGCGCGCGGTGCGGGCCGGGCTTCCCGACCCCGTCAAGCACGAGCCGACCCTCCCAGGGCCGGTCTTCGCCGCCCATTACCACCTGCCGGGCGAGATCACGGGCCCGTACGCATACGGCCGCGACGAGAACCCGACCTGGACCCACCTCCAGCGCGCCATCGGCGAGCTGGAGGCGCCGGGCCAGGGCAACGTCGAGACGCTCGTGTTCGCCTCGGGCGTGGCCGCCGCCTCGGCGGTCCTCTTCTCACAGCTGGGTACTGGTGACACGGTCGTGCTGCCCAGCGACGGCTACCAGGTGCTGCCGCTCATACGCGAGCAGCTCGAGGCGTACGGCATCGAGGTGCGCACCGCGCCGACCGGAGGCGACGCCCAACTCGGCGTACTCGACGGCGCGAAGCTGCTGTGGATCGAGAGCCCGTCGAACCCGGGGCTCGATGTGTGCGACATCCGGCGGCTCGCCGCGGCGGCACGCGCGCGTGGCTGCCTGGTCGCCGTCGACAACACCCTGGCGACCCCGCTCGGACAGCGCCCGCTGGAGCTCGGCGCCGACTTCTCGGTGGCCAGCGGCACCAAGCAGCTCACCGGGCACGGGGACATCCTGCTGGGGTACGTAACTGGTGGCGACGCCTCAGCCATGGCCGCCGTACGGCGCTGGCGCAAGATCGTCGGCGCCATTCCGGGGCCGATGGAGTCCTGGCTCGCACACCGCTCCATCGCCACGCTCCAGCTGCGCGTCGACCGGCAGAACGCCACCGCCCTGACACTGGCCGAGGCGCTGCACGGCCGGGACGAGGTGACGGAACTGCGCTATCCGGGGCTGCCCGACGATCCCTCGTACAAGATCGCCTCGCAGCAAATGAGGCGCTACGGGTGTGTGGTGTCGTTTTCGTTGCCCACGCGCGCGCGTGCCGACCGTTTTCTCGAGGCGCTGCGCCTGGTGGACGGTGCGACGAGCTTCGGCGGGGTGCGGTCCACGGCCGAGCGGCGCGGACGGTGGGGCGGGGACGCGGTCGGGGAGGGCTTCATCCGGTTTTCGGTCGGCGCCGAGGATCCCGGGGACCTGGTGGCGGATGTGCTCCGCGCCCTCGATGAGTCGGCGCGGTGACGGCTTCCTGAGCGACCGATCAGTAACCCGAAATCGGACGGCGGACGGTCCGAGCCTCCCCCCTCGTGGCTCGGACCGTCCCGGTTCTGCGCGCGAAGAACCGCGCGAACAAGGCTAGTTGACTCTGTGTCAGTGTCCAATCACAGTAGCGACAGAGACCTATCGACTTATTTATAGTTGAGCGCTGCCGTGGGGCTGCAGAGAGGGGCGACACACCATGGATCTGGCCTTGCTACGGACCTTCGTGACCGTGCACCGGGCCGGCTCCTTCACCCGCGCCGCCGCGCTGCTCGGCCTCTCGCAGCCGGCCGTCACCTCCCAGATCCGCACCCTGGAACGTCAACTGGGGCGGCCCCTCTTTCTGCGCCAGGCCCGCGGCGTGACCCCCACGACCATCGGCGACGAGCTCGCCCACAAGGCCGCCCCGCATCTGGACGCCCTTGTGGAGATCGCCGAGACCGGCCTCGACGAAGCCTCCTCCGTACGTACCCTTCACTTGGCTGGCCCGCCGGAGTTCACCGCCGAACGTGCCCTGCCCGCACTGACAGAGCTGACCGGAGACGACGGCCAAGGCCTAGCTTTGCGGGCCTCGTTCGGCAATGCCGAGGAGACGCTGGAGGGGCTCGCCGCCGGACATCACGATCTGGCCATCAGTACGGCCCGTCCGCGCGGTGCCCTGCTCACGGCGACTCCGCTCTGCGACGAAGAGCACGTCCTGGTCGCCTCGCCGCGTTGGGAGGCCCGTATCGGCTCCGGCAAGCTGCTCTGCGAGGGCGCGCCCGCCCTGGAGAACTTCCCCGTGGTGGAGGTGCACGAGTCGCTGCCGTTCGTCGCCCGCTACTGGGCCGCCGTCTTCGACTGCCGCCCGGCAGCGTCGGGCACCGTCATCGTCCCCGACCTGCGTGCGGTCCTCGCCTGTGCGATCACCGGCGCGGGGCTCGCGGTGTTACCCCGCTATCTGTGCGCAACGGCGCTGGAGTGCGGCGACGTGGTGGCGCTGCTCGAACCCGCGGTGCCCCCGCTGCGTACGTACTTCCTGGTGGTACGCACCGGCACGCTCGCCATGCCGCATATCGCGCGGGCGCACGAATGGTTGCTTCAGGCCGCCACCGACTGGTCATGACGGGGATGTTTCACGTGGAACCAGCGGGGCCACATTTCTTTCATGACCGTCCGACCCGTGGTCAAGCGCACCGCCCGCGCCGTCCTGCTGGACGGCGACGACCTGGTCCTGATCAAGCGAACCAAGCCCGGCGTGGATCCCTACTGGCTGACGCCCGGCGGCGGGGTCGAGCCGGAGGACACATCCGTCGTCGACGCACTCCACCGTGAAGTCCACGAAGAGCTCGGCGCCAAGATCACCGACGTGGTGCCCTGCTTCGTCGACACCGTCGAGCATATTGGTGAGGACGCCAGCACCACCGGCGTGAAAGTACAGCACTTCTTCGTGTGCCGGCTGGAGTCGATGGACCCCTCCCAGCGTCATGGCCCCGAGATCGACGAGCCAAGCGGCGAGTACGAGATCGTACGCATTCCCTTCACCCGGGTGGGGATCGCCTCCGTCCATCTCGTACCGCTGTCGCTGCGGCACTATCTGGACGGCAACATCGAGGGCGTACGGGCATTGCACGCGCCTGACCTGGGCTGACGCTCCGCTCGTCGGGTTAGCATCGGGTCAGTTCACGGCCGCGACGAGTTCCTCCACCGAGTCGTGTCGTATCCGCTCCGACGGGATGCCGATGTCTCTCAGCGTGTGCACGCCGCTGCGGATCATGCCGGGCGGGCCCGAGAGATACGCGTCGAACTCGTTCCACGGCCCGTACTCCCGTATGGCGTCGGGGAGCTGGACATGCGCCTGCTGGTCGACGATCGGGCGGACCGCGAGCCAAGGGTGGATCTGCTGGAGCCGCAGCATCGTGTCGATGTCGTACAGGTCGTGATCGGTGCGGGCACCGTAGAAGACCTCGACCGGGCGCCGCTCGCCATGCTCGGCAACATCCTCGACCAGTGCCTTGATGGGGGCGATCCCGGTGCCGCCGCCCAGGCAGAGCAGCCCGCTGTCGGTGGTGTGGTCGACGGTCATCGACCCGGACGGCGGGCCGAGCCGGATGATGTCGCCGGGCCGGGCATGGTGCACGAGCGCGTTGGAGACCCAGCCCGCCGGGACCGCTTTCACGTGGAAGGACAGCAGCCCGTCGGAGCGGGGTGCCGAGGCGAAGGAGTAGTGCCGCCAGATCCGCGGCCACCAGGGCGTCTCCAGGCTGGTGTACTGCCCGGCCAGGAAGGGGTATGGCTGGTCGGGGCGGACCGTGATGACGGCGACGTCGGGGGTTCTGAGGTCGTGCGAGACGACCTCGGCGTGCCACCAGGCCGGGGCGAGCAGCTCGTCTGCGGCCGCGGCATCGATCATGATCTGCGAGATCGTCGTATATGTTCGGACCCAGGCCGCCTCGGTCTCCTCGTCCCAGATCGCCGAGGCGTGCCGGCTCAGGGAGCCGATGAGGCACTCGCCGACAGCCGGATAGTGCTCGGGTCGGGTGCCGTACTTGCGGTGCCCGCGGCCGAGGTTCTGCAGATACGCGACCAGGACCTCGGTGTTGTCGATGTGCTCGGCCGCGGTCAGCAGCGCCTTGAGAAGCCGGTCCCGCTGTGTGTCCATCGCGGCCGGGAACAACGGGCGCAGGTCGGGGTGGCGCACGAAGAGCAGAGCGTAGAAGTACGAGGTGACCTTGTCGGCGATGGGGGCCACCTCGGCCATGGTGCGGCGGACACGGACGGCGTCGGGGGACGCAGGATGGGAGGAGTCGGATCGCTGTTCGGGGAGGCGGGGTTGAGGGTCCGGCTGGTACGGGGTGGTGGTCTCGCCGGGGGCGTCGGTCGGGGAGGCGTTGGTGGTGTCGGCCCTGGCTTCGGTGTTGGCGGCGTCGGCCGGGTCGGCTTCCGCGACGGGAGATATTCGTTTTTGCGCTGCCTTGCCGTTGCCTGTCGCCGGCCTGCCCACGGGGCGCAACGCGGCCAGACGGCTGCCCTCGGTCGGCTCCTGCTCGCCGCCCACGGGCGGCTCCGGCTGCCTGCGCGGCGTGAACCAGCCGCCCTCGCCGTTGCCCCCTGAAGTGCCGTTGTCGGCCGACGTGGTGGTCGGAGCGTCCATGCTGTGCCTCGCCTCGAACATCTTTCGGTCGGTCTGCGCACTTCCTCGATCGGAAGATGCCTGCTTTCCCCCGCAGACGGCGTATTTTTCCGTTCTGTCCCGCTGGCCAATTCGGGCACGTTCAAACCCGAAATCCCGCCCCCTACGGACAAGTAGGACAAGAGTGTGACAATGGCCGCACTACCGCCATCGCAGCGTCCCACCCTTCACCGACATCCTGGCCGCATTACGGAGAATGCGGGTCTTCGATCTCTCTGTCCCGTTAGGCTGTGTTGACCTGCGCTCGTTCCCGCGGGACATGCGCGCGACACGCGCACATCACACCGGAACCGGAGTCGACCCTACCGGTCACGGTCCGCCGCACAAGTCCCCAGTTTCCTGCGCCTGGAATTGCCAGAGACCGAACCGGCTATTCCTTCAATTACCGGGAACGTCGGACTAGTTCATAGGCATCCAACAGATCACGCCCCATATAGGAGTGCGTGGCCAGCCCCGTCAGATGCTGATCCGCATTGACGGCGACGGATACCGGAACCGCCCCGAACAGGTCCTTGTCCGACATCGAGTCGCCGTACGCAATACAGTCCGCCCGTCCCAGTCCGTACTCCGCGCAGAGCCGGTCCGCGATCTGCACCTTGGCGGCGGCGCTCAGAATCCCCGCCGGATCCACGGGCTCGGTGAACGGCACGGCAGGGAAGCGCGAACCGTGGGCCGCATGCGCACCCCACTCCGTCAACCGCTCCACGAAGAACGACGGCGACAGCGAGATGACGGCGCAGTAGTCGCCGCTCCCTCTGATCTCCGCCCAGACGTCCTCAATGCCCGACAGCCAAGGAGCGCCTGCGAAGGCCGCTGCCACATGTGCCTCGGTGAGTTCCGCCCAGAGGGCATGCACATGCGTCGCATACTCCGGCGGGCTTATACGTCCCGCGCCGACCGCCTTGTCGAGGGCCACCGTCTCGGCTTCCAGCCCGAGTTGCCGGGAAATCTCCACGGGCGCCGAGCTGCCATGCAGCAACGTCCCGTCCAGATCGAAGAGATGAAGTCTCGCCATGTACGCCGAGGCTAGTACGTGGGGTTACTCCCACTGTCAGACGTCCTCACCGCTCCCGCCCGGCACGGTGTTTCACGTGAAACTAACCCGCCCCGCACGCCGGGCCACCCTCGTTGTCCATGTAGCCGCCTCCGCATGCTGGCTCGGGCTCACGCTCGGGCTACTCGTGCTCGGAATCACTGCGGCCACCACAGGTTCCGCAGTGACCGTGGAGGCTTCCGTCCGCGCCATGAAGCTCTTCGCCGACTGGCTCCTGCTCCCCCTCGCGTTCCTTACCTTCCTCAGCGGTCTGGTGCTGTCCCTGGGCACCCCGTGGGGTCTGGCGAGGCACCGATGGGTCTACACGAAGTTCTGGCTGACTCTGGCCACGGTGACCGCCACAGTCTTCGCGCTGCGTCCTGGAGTCAACTCCGCGGTCGCCGCCGTCTCCGCGGGCGGACCGCTGCCCGACGTCAGCGAGGTACTGGCCGGGCCGATCGTCTCGCTGTCCGCCTATGGCTTCATGACGGTGATCTCGGTCCTCAAGCCCTGGGGCCTGACCAGGCGTGGTCAAAATCTGCGCAAGGCCGCCCGGAAACCGGTGGACGCCGAGCGCACCAGTCAGACAGCCTGACAAGCGTGCCGACTTCTTCCCTCGCCGCCCTGCCTATCCGCCGTCTGACGCCGCGGGACCTCGCCGCCTGCGCCGACTTGTCCGAGAACCGGGGCTGGCCCCGCGAGGAGCACAAGTGGGGTCTGCTACTGGCGGCAGGTAAGGGCTATGCCATCGACGACCCGGGCGGCGGCCTCGTCAGCGCCTGCGTCGTGACCTCGTACGGACCACGAGAGCGCCCCGATCTGGCCACCATCGGCATGGTGCTGGTCGCCGAACGGTACGCCCGGCAAGGCGTTGGTCGGCGCCTGATGCAGCACGTTGTCACGGAACTGGGCACCACCCCGCTGACCCTGCACGCGACGCCGTACGGCCGCCCCCTGTACGAGGAGCTGGGCTTCAAGGCCACTGGCCGGGCCGAGATGGTCCGCGGGCACTTCACGCCCGGCGGTCCGGAGCCCGAGGCCACCACGCGTGCGGCCACGGCCGAGGACCTTCCCGCGATCCTCCGGCTCGACGAAGAAGTCTTCGGCACCGACCGCACGCACATGATCACGCGGCTGCCGGCCTTCGCCGACCAACTGCGCGTCGCCGAGGAGGACGGGCAGATCACCGGGTACGCGGCCGCCTGGCCCAATTTGGACAACCATGTCGTGGGCCCGCTGATCGCCCGGGACACGGAGACGGCGAAGGCGCTCATCGCCTCGCTGGCCGCCCACACCAACCACGTACTGCGCACGGATATTGACGTACGGCACGAGGAACTGCTGACGTGGGTCAAGGCCCGCGGCCTCGCCTCCACCAGCTTCAACGCGGTCATGACGTACGGCATCGCGGAACTCCCCGGCGACTGGACGCGCCGGTTCGCTCCCCTGACGGTGGCGGCAGGCTGAGCCACCTTGTACGAGACTGCCCGGGCCGCGGATCAGCGGCCGGACGGCGTTCCCTCCGTCCGTCGGACTCCGCGGCTGCCACGACGATGCTCGGGACGTCGGCGCGGCGCTCCAGGGCGGCCTACAGTACGGCGAGCAGCAGAGCCGCGACGGCGAGAGCGGCGCCGACCCAGTTGGGGGCGGTACCGAGGCGGGCCTCAAGCTCCCAGAAGAGGCGCGTCGCCCTGCGTGAGGCACTCGACGAAGCGGCCAGAATCCCGAACTGGCCTCGCTGGTCCGTGTCATGGAGTCGGTGAGCGTGTCCGCCTCCACGCCCGCACAGAGCACGCCTGCGCAGGACGTGCCCGCATAGGCTGCCGCCATGGGAGACCTCGAGATACGACCCGCTGTCGCGGAGGACGTCCCGGTCATCGTCGCGATGCTCGCCGACGATCCGCTGGGCGCCCAGCGCGAATCACCGGACAACCTGTCCCCGTACCTGACCGCACTGAACCGCCTGAGCGGTGACCCGAACCAGCACTTGGTCGTCGCCGTACGCAAAGGCCGCGTCGTCGGCACCCTCCAGCTCACGATCGTTCCCGGTCTGTCCCGCAAGGGAGCAACCCGCTCGATCATCGAAGGCGTGCGCGTTCACGCCGACGAGCGCGGCAGCGGCCTGGGTTCCCGTCTCATCGAGTGGGCCGTCGACCAGTCCCGGCGCGAGGGCTGCCAGTTGGTCCAGCTGACCTCCGACGCCACCCGCGCCGACGCCCACCGGTTCTACGAACGCCTCGGGTTCACGGCCTCCCATGTGGGGTTCAAGCTGCCTCTCTGAGGCGGCGTATGCACCCGCGGAGGCGTTGTGTTTCACGTGAAACACAACGCCTCCCGTCGTACGGAACGCTCCCGTCGTACGGGACGCTCTTGTCGCGCGGGATGCTGCTCGTCCGACGCTACGGCTACCGAACCCCGCGCCACCCCTCCGGATCCACCCCACCCGGCACCGGCGCCCCCTCGTCGTACGGTCGCCGTGTGAAGACGAACGACCCCAGGTCCAGATGACTCACCGACCCGTCAAGGCGCCGTACGGCCCGCAGAAGCTCGCCCGCGTAGTAGCCGTCGAGTCCGGTCCATGTCCCGTCGCCGTTGGCCTGAAAGCGCGAGCGACGGCCATTGCCCGACAGGGGTCCGATCGAGACGCCTCCATCGACCGTGAGACGCAGCGCGGAGGCCTGCGTGCCCCAATACCACGGCCCCGCCAACTCCAGTACGGATGCGTCGACTTCAGACAACGGACGCCATGGCTCGGGGACCCGGGGTTCGGCCTCGGCGACGATGCGTACGAGGTCCGCGGCGACCGTCGTCACCAGCGGGCCCGAGGTGCAGTTGGCGAGCACGACGGAGGCCAGATCGTCTTCGACGTTGATCACGAGACCGGCGAGGAAGCCAGGTAGGGACCCCGAATGCCCCACGAGAATCCGCCCGTCCCGATGCTGAATCTGCATGCCGAGGCCATAGGCCGTACCGGCCACCACCTCCTCGGCCTCGGGCGGTGCCGCAGGCGTACGCATCTCCAGCACCGACCGTGCACTCAGCACACGATCGTCTCCCTTGGCCAGGAAGGCGGCGAAGCGCGCCAGATCGCCTGTGGTCGACCAGAGCTGACCGGCCGGCGCCATCCGGCCCAGATCCTCGGCGGGCTCCGGCAGCATCACATCCGCCCAGGGATGCACGGCCCAGCCGCCGGCGTGCGGTTCCTGTGGGCGGCTGCTCGTACGGTGCAGCCCCAGGGGTTCGAGGACCTCATGCCGCAGAGCCTCCTCCCAGGGGGCGCCCCTCAGCTCCTCGACCAACGCACCCAGCAACGTATAGCCGGGGTTCGAGTAATGGTGCCGCCGCCCCACGGGGTGCCGGTGCGGCTGTTCGCCCAGCACATCGGCGAGCTCTGGGCGTAGCGAGCCCGGAGTGCGCTCCCACCAGGGCGCAGGCGACTCGGCCGCCAACCCGCCCGTATGCGCGAGCAGTTCGGCGATCGTCGCCTCCCCCGCCCCCGTGTCCGGCAGATGTTTCTCCAGCGGATCGCCGAGGTCCAGCACTCCCTCGTCCCGCAATCGCAGCACCAGCACCGCGGTGAACGTCTTGGTGATCGACCCGATTCGGTACTGCACGTTCTTGTCCGGCCCGTGCCCGTCCACCGAGGTCCGCGCCCCGTGCCACACCGCCTCCCCGCCCCGCACGACCACCGCCACCATCGACGGCGCCCGTCCCTCGGCCTGAGCGGTGGCAATACGGTGCAGCAGAGCCTGGCGCGTACTGGGCAGCAGTTCTTCCTGAAGTGTCGTCATGAGCCCAGTCCACCTGGCTGACCGCTCGGCGTCGAATCCAATAAGCATGACCGCATTCGCGGAGCCGCTGCTTGAGAGGACAACTTGGCGCTCGTGCGTACGCAAGGTGATGTACCACTTCACTCACGAGCGGCGAGGGTTCAACAACTTCTCCAGGCGGAGGTTCGTGAGGCGCCGGTTACCGCAGACGTTGTGCTCGCAGAACGGTGTCGTGGGTGTGGTGCGTGCCCTCGGGGGCGGGAGCGGTTCGCGGGCGGGTTTCGTTGATCAGAACAGTCCAGTTGTGATCGAGGAGCCTGGCAATGTCGTCGGGCTGGTGGTAGTCGCTGGGGTCGAAGCCCTGCTCCGGGCGCGGGGACAGGCCGGCAAGGTCGTGGGTGGCGAAAAGCAGGGTGCCGCTGGGTGCGACGGCGTCCAGCAGGCCGCGCAGCGCAGTGTGGTCCGGCTGGTGTGGAAGGGGAAAGTAGTGGGCGGACACCAGATCGAACGCGCCGGCCGGGGTGGCATGCTGGTCAGGTCGGCCCGTGTCCGCGCCACTCGGCCAGCGATGTCCGTAGCTACTGCTGCGGCGCGTTCCAGGGCGGCCTGCGAGATGTCGACCGCAGTGACCTGCCAACCTCGCCGGGCCGGCCAGAGGGAATCTGCGCCTTCACCGCATCCTACGTCGAGCGCCTGTCCTGGCGGCAGGTCGGTGACTTCGGCGATGAGCACCCCGTTGGCGGCACCGCTGAAGAGTCGGTCACGGCTGCGATACCTGTCGTCCCAGAAACTGCGCGTCCATTGCCCTCACTCTCGGCAGCGATCTGGTGCGGTCAGAGGTCAGACGCCGTAGCGCCAGTCGCCTATTCCCCGTTCGCGGAGGTGAGTTTCCGCTTCCGGTGAGACGGGGTACTGCCCGGCGTATACGGCGTGCCGGGTGTCCTCTGCGCTGAGGTCAGCGCTGATCGCTACCGCTGCGTGCCCCGACCCGCCGCCGACGATCACCACTTCATACGGGCCACTCCGGCTGAGCTGGGGTTGTCGGCTCATCGTGACCACTTCCCGCACCAATCTGACCCCACCAGCGACAAGCTGACAAAGGATCAGACTCAGGCCTGCATATCCACAAAGCGCGAGTAGTGCCCCTGGAAAGCGACCGTGATCGTCGCCGTCGGACCGTTACGGTGCTTGCCCACGATGATGTCCGCCTCACCCGCGCGCGGGGACTCCTTCTCGTACGCATCCTCGCGGTGCAGCAGGATCACCATGTCCGCGTCCTGCTCGATCGAGCCGGATTCACGCAGGTCGGAGACCATGGGCTTCTTGTCCGTGCGCTGCTCGGGGCCACGGTTCAGCTGCGACAGCGCGATGACCGGAAGCTCCAGCTCCTTGGCCAGAAGCTTCAGGTTTCGCGACATGTCGGAGACCTCCTGCTGACGGCTCTCGGACCGCTTGGAACCGCCCGACTGCATCAGCTGCAGATAGTCGATGACCACGAGCTTCAGGTCACTGCGCTGCTTGAGTCGACGGCACTTGGCGCGGATCTCCATCATCGACAGGTTCGGGGAGTCGTCGATATAGAGGGGGGCGGCCGAAACGTCCGGCATCCGGCGCGCGAGCCGGGTCCAGTCCTCGTCGGTCATCGTGCCCGAACGCATGTGATGCAACGCCACACGCGCCTCCGCCGACAGCAGACGCATAGCGATTTCGTTGCGGCCCATCTCGAGCGAGAAGATCACACTCGGCATGTTGTGCTTGATCGAGCAGGTCCGCGCGAAGTCCAGCGCCAGCGTGGACTTGCCCATGGCAGGACGCGCCGCGATGATGATCATCTGGCCCGGGTGCAGACCATTCGTGAGCTGGTCGAGATCGGTGAACCCGGTCGGTACTCCGGTCATCTCCCCCGAGCGCGAACCGATGGCCTCGATCTCGTCGAGCGCACCTTCCATGATGTCGCCGAGCGGCAGATAGTCCTCCGTGGTGCGCTGCTCGGTGACCGCGTAGATCTCGGCCTGGGCGCTGTTGACGATCTCGTCGACGTCACCGTCGGCCGCGTACCCCATCTGCGTGATGCGCGTACCGGCCTCTACCAGGCGACGCAGCACAGCACGCTCATGAACAATCTCTGCGTAGTACTCGGCGTTCGCCGCCGTCGGGACCGTCTGAACGAGGCCGTGCAGATACGAAACGCCGCCGACCTTGGTGATCTCGCCGCGCTTGGTGAGTTCGGCGGCGATCGTGATCGGGTCGGCCGGCTCACCCTTCGCGTAGAGGTCGAGGATCGCGCTGTAGATGGTCTCGTGCGCCGGCCGGTAGAAGTCGTGTCCCTTGAGCAACTCGACGACATCGGCGATGGCGTCCTTGGACAGCAGCATGCCGCCGAGGACTGACTGCTCGGCGTCCAGATCCTGCGGCGGCACACGCTCGAAGGACGAACCTCCGCCGTCCCAGACCCCGTTGTCCCGTCCGCGATCGTGTTGCTCGTCGCGACCCCTGCCACCGTCACGGCGACGGGAGGCGGGCAGACGATCACTGGGACCGCTGTCGGCCCACGGGTCGTCCAAGGGCTCGGAAATACTCACCGAGCCACCTCCTCCCGTCCGCCGAGCGGACCTAGCCGTGCCTCATCTTTCTACGGCACGGCACTGACAAATGAGAGGCCCAACTCCGGTTCTCACGCATCGGTTTTGCGAGGTTTTCCGAGGACGGAAGGGAAGCGGGCGCCGGACCACGGTAGGCCTGCGGGCACCGTCAGCCAATCTGGTTATCCACAGGCCATGTGGACGACTGCCCGGATGCTGTGGAGAACCTCGCGAAACCTGTGCACGACCCGGTGGACAGGCCTGTGAACAAGCCTTCGCCTCCCTTCCAGCACCCGCCTTGACCTGCACATATCCCGTCCACCGGCTGTGCAGAAGAAAAACTTCCGCGATCAGACCAAGATCGTTACGAACGGCCCGCAACAACACCTTCCACAAGGGAAGAAGTAATAGGCGAACAATAGTTGCATCTATTACCTGTGGAAGATTAGATTGATGTGCATGACACAGGCTTCAGCGGCACCCAAGGCCGCCCGGCGTCGCCACGATCGAGAGATCGTGGCACTGGCCGTCCCGGCCTTCGGCGCACTCGTCGTCGAGCCTCTCTTCCTCATGGCCGACAGCGCCATCGTCGGCCATCTCGGCACTCCGCAGCTCGCCGGTCTCGGTGTCGCCTCCGCCCTCCTCACCACCGCCGTCAGCATCTTCGTCTTCCTGGCGTACGCCACCACGGCCGCCGTTGCCCGCCGCGTCGGCGCAGGCGATCTCCAAGCCGCGATCCGTCAGGGGATGGACGGCATCTGGCTCGCGCTCATGCTGGGAGCAGCCGTCATCGCCGTCGTCGTACCGACGGCTCCCGCCCTGGTGGAGCTTTTCGGCGCTTCGGACACCGCCGCTCCCTACGCCACCACGTATCTGCGGATCTCGGCGCTCGGCATCCCCGCGATGCTCGTCGTTCTCGCCTCCACCGGAGTACTCCGCGGACTGCAGGACACAAAGACACCGCTGTACGTCGCCATCGCGGGCTTCATCGCCAACGGAGCCCTCAACGTCGGCCTGGTCTACGGTGCGGACCTCGGCATCGCCGGCTCCGCCTGGGGTACCGTGATCGCCCAGTGCGGTATGGCCGCGGTGTATCTCGCTGTCGTCGTCCGTGGAGCACGAAAGCACGGCGCCTCACTGCGACCGGACGCCGCCGGGATACGCGCCTGCGCCCAGGCCGGAACGCCTCTGCTGATACGCACGCTCTCACTGCGGGCCATCCTGATGATCGCCACCGGCATGGCAGCCCGGCTCGGAGACGCGGACATCGCCGCGCACCAGATCATCCTGGGGCTATGGAATCTGCTCGCCTTCGCCCTGGACGCGATCGCCATCGCCGGTCAGGCGATCATCGGCCGTTATCTCGGCGCGGGTGACGCCCAAGGCGCCCGCGACGCCTGTCGCCGCATGGTGGAGTGGGGCATCGCGGTCGGTGTCGTACTCGGCGTGCTGGTGATCGTCACCCGGCCACTCTTCGTCCCGCTCTTCACCAGTGACTCGGTGGTCAAGGATGCGGCACTGCCCGCTCTCGTCGTGGTGGCCCTCTCCCAGCCGGTCTGCGGCATCGTCTTCGTACTCGACGGCGTCCTGATGGGCGCCGGAGACGGCGCTTACTTGGCACGGGCGATGCTCGTGACGCTCGCTGTCTTCACGCCCACCGCCCTGCTCGTACCTGTTCTCGGCGGCGGTCTGACGGCGCTGTGGGGAGCAATGACTCTGATGATGACAACGCGCATGCTGACCTTGTGGCTGCGCTCCCGCTCAGGTCGCTGGATCGTCACCGGGGCAATGCGCTAAGCAGATCCGAGCACAACCGGATGCGCGCGGTTTCACGTGAAACGACGACCACTTGACGGACCGGTCCACGCCGTTTCACGTGAAACACGGGTGTCCATACGTCCCAGCCAAAGCGTCTGCCTCCAAAGGGCCCGGGCCGCATGCGCAGGGACATGCATATGGGGCCGCACCCCGAAAGGCACGGCCCCACACTGTTTCAGCGAGCGCAGCACTTAGGCAGCGACGACCTCGATGTTGACCTTGGCGGCAACCTCGGGGTGCAGACGCACGGACGTCTCGTGAGCGCCCAGTGTCTTGATCGGCGAGCCCAGCTCGATGCGGCGCTTGTCGACCTCGGGGCCACCGGAAGCCTTGATCGCCGAGGCGATGTCGGCCGGAGTGACGGAACCGAAGAGCCGACCGGCGTCGCCGGAGCGGACGGCCAGGCGAACCTTGACGCCCTCGAGGCGGGCCTTGATCTCGTTGGCCTGCTCGATGGTCTGGATCTCGTGGATCTTGCGAGCACGACGGATCTGCTCGACGTCCTTCTCGCCGCCCTTGGTCCAGCGGATCGCGAAGTTCCGCGGGATCAGGTAGTTGCGGGCGTAACCGTCCTTGACGTCGACGACGTCACCCGCGGCGCCGAGGCCGGAGACCTCGTGAGTGAGGATGATCTTCATATGTCGGTCACCCTTCCCTTATCGCGCGGTGGAGGTGTAGGGCAGCAGCGCCATCTCACGGCTGTTCTTGACGGCCGTGGCGACGTCACGCTGGTGCTGCGTGCAGTTGCCGGTCACGCGGCGGGCACGGATCTTGCCGCGGTCGGAAATGAACTTCCGCAGCATGTTCGTGTCCTTGTAGTCCACGTACGTGACCTTGTCCTTGCAGAAAGCGCAGACCTTCTTCTTCGGCTTGCGCACAGGCGGCTTCGCCATGGTGTATCTCCTGTGTGATCAAGAAGTGTGGGTACGAACCCGCCCTTAGAAGGGGGGCTCGTCCGAGTAGCCGCCGCCGTTGCCGCCGGAACTGCTGGAGCTTCCGCCCCAGCCGCCACCGCCGCCACCCTGCTGGCCGCCGCCGGCCGGCGCACCGGTCGCCCAGGGGTCGTCGGCGGGAGCGCCTCCGCCCTGCTGCTGACCGCCGCCGGGGCCTGAGCCCCAACCGCCGCCCTGCTGGCCGCCGCCACCGCCGCCGCTGTAACCGCCCTGGCCGCCTCGGCCCGTGGTCTTGGTGACCTTGGCCGTGGCGTTGCGCAGGCTCGCGCCGACCTCGTCGACGTCGAGCTCGTAGACCGTGCGCTTGACGCCCTCACGGTCCTCGTAGGACCGCTGCTTCAGCCGGCCCTGCACGATGACGCGCATGCCTCGCTGGAGCGACTCGGCGACGTTCTCCGCCGCCTGACGCCAGACCGAGCACGTCAGGAAGAGGCTCTCGCCGTCCTTCCATTCGTTGGTCTGACGGTCGAAGGTGCGGGGGGTGGACGCGACACGGAACTTCGCGACCGCCGCACCGGAAGGGGTGAAGCGCAGCTCGGGGTCGTCGACAAGATTGCCGACGACCGTGATGACGGTCTCGCCTGCCATTGGGGGAACCTCTCGGCGGGTTTGCTGCTGGCTGCTTGTGCTGCTACTCGATGCCCGAGATCAACTGAGCGGAAGAGCTCAGTGCATCTCGGGACGGAGGACCTTGGTCCGGAGGACCGACTCGTTCAGGTTCATCTGGCGGTCGAGCTCCTTGACGACCGCAGGCTCGGCCTGCAGGTCGATGACCGAGTAGATACCCTCGGGCTTCTTCTTGATCTCGTACGCGAGACGACGACGGCCCCAGGTGTCGACCTTCTCCACCTTTCCGTTGCCCTCACGGACAACGGAGAGGAAGTTCTCGATCAGCGGGGAGACAGCGCGCTCCTCGAGATCGGGGTCGAGGATGACCATCACCTCGTAGTGACGCATGTGGAACCCACCTCCTTTGGACTCGGCGGCCACGGTCGTTCCGTGGCAGGAGGGTTGTGATGCGTTAGCAACGGTATCGGCCACCACTGACAATCGGGCTCGTCACTCAGTGAATTGAGTGGGAGTCGCGTCATGGCACGGGCAGACACCGGTGCAGACGGTACAGACTACCCGGACACCGGCTTCCGGTTGAAATCCGGGGGTGTGGGCCGTCAATCTGTACACATCGGGTGTGTATGGCGCTACGATGCGCCGTTTTCCGCAGGAGGTGCCCTATGGCACAGACAGTGCGCCCCAACGTCGCCGGATCCCTGTTCGCCACCGATCACAAGCCTCACCCGCTCCAGGACACGCTGCTCGCCGTGACGCTGGTGCTGGGGGCGACGTCCTTCATCACGGCGATGTTCCACCACCTGCACCTGATCAGCTCCTGGACAGGGCTGCTGGGGATTCTCACGGGAGCGACCGGACAGTTCGTCTCCGTGACGACGCGGGAGCGCTTCGGTCTGATTCTGGGTCTCGGTGCGGCGGGTGTCGGCTTCATGCTCGGCATGGCGCACGGCGGTCTCTTCGGCTGAGCGATTCCCCGGCGGACGGGGACATCGGCCAACAGCCTCCCCACTCCCGGCTCATGGGCCGGGCGCCCCTTCCGGACCTCCCGGCCGTGTATGCGCCGGGCCCAGGTTCCGTAGGGCCAGACGGGGCGCTCGCAGGGCGCAGTAGGCTTCGGCGCGAGAGCCGGAGCCCCTGTACCCATGGGGACACACCAGCCCGAGGAGCGCCCCGTATGAGCCTGACCCTGAGGACCATCAGTCGAGAGCAGCATCTGGCGTACATCCAGAGCCTGCCCGCGGCGAGCCACATGCAGGTCCCGGCCTGGGCAGACGTCAAGGCGGAGTGGCGCGCCGAGAATCTCGGCTGGTTCGACGACAGGACGGGCGAGATGGTCGGGGCGGGCCTCGTGCTGTACCGGCAGTTGCCCAAGATCAAGCGCTACCTCGCTTATCTGCCCGAGGGCCCGGTCATCAACTGGTTCGCGCCGAATCTGACCGAGTGGCTGGATCCGATGCTCGCGCATCTCAAGCAGCAGGGCGCCTTCTCCGTGAAGATGGGCCCACCGGTCATCATCCGCCGCTGGGAGGCCGCTTCGATCAAGAGAGGCATCCAGGATCCGGATGTGAAGCGGCTGCGCGATATCGAGGCCGACTTCATCGAGCCGCGGGCCTTCGAGGTGGCCGACCGGCTGCGTCGCATGGGCTGGCAGCAGGGCGAGGACGGCGGGGCCGGCTTCGGCGACGTACAGCCCCGATATGTCTACCAAGTGCCGCTTGCGAACCGGTCGTTGGAAGACGTCCACAGGGGCTTCAACCAGCTGTGGCGACGCAACATCAAGAAGGCCGAGAAGGCCGGCGTCGAGGTCGTCCAGGGCGGCTACCAGGACTTGGAGGAGTGGCAGCGCCTCTACGAGATCACCGCTGCGCGCGACCACTTCCGGCCCCGCCCGCTCTCGTACTTCCAGCGCATGTGGACGGCCCTCAACAACGAGGACCCCAATCGCATGCGGCTCTATTTCGCCCGACACGAGGGCGTGAACCTGTCCGCCGCGACGATGCTGGTCGTCGGCGGGCACGTCTGGTACTCGTACGGCGCCTCGGACAACATCGGGCGTGAGGTCCGGCCCTCGAACGCGATGCAGTGGCGCATGCTGCGCGACGCCTACGCGCTCGGTGCCACGGTCTATGACCTGCGGGGCATCTCCGACTCGCTGGACGAGACCGACCACCTTTTCGGCCTCATCCAGTTCAAGGTGGGTACGGGCGGGCAGGCCGCCGAGTACCTCGGCGAGTGGGACTTCCCGCTCAACAAGCTGCTCCACAAGGCGCTCGACATCTACATGTCGCGCCGCTGACGCATCAGAATTCGCCTTCATACCTCTGATACACCGCAGCCACGAGAAAGGTTCCAGGTCCGGCCATGGCGCTCACCCTCTACGTCGACACCGCGCGCTGGCGGGCGCACCACAAGCACGTGTCCGAGCAGTTTCCGGGGCTCGTCCCCGTCTGCAAGGGCAACGGGTACGGCTTCGGCCACGAGCGCCTTGCGGACGAGGCCACGCGCCTGGGTTCGGACATCCTGGCCGTCGGCACGACGTACGAGGCTGCCCGGATCAAGGACTGGTTCGGGGGTGACCTGCTGGTGCTGACGCCGTTCCGGCGGGGCGAGGAGCCCGTGCCGCTGCCCGATCGCGTGATCCGCTCCGTGTCGTCGGTCGACGGGGTCTACGGCCTCGTGGGCGCCCGCGTCGTCATCGAGGTCATGTCCTCGATGAAGCGGCACGGTGTGAGCGAGCATGACCTGCCCCAGCTCCACGCCGCCATAGAGAACGTGCGGCTGGAGGGCTTCGCGATCCACCTGCCGCTGGACCGTACCGACGGCTCGGATGCCGTCGAGGAGGTCATCGGCTGGATGGACCGGCTGCGTGCGGCCCGGCTGCCGCTGCACACCATGTTCGTCAGCCATCTGAAAGCCGAGGAACTCGCCCGTCTGCAGCAGCAGTTCCCGCAGACGCGTTTCCGCGCCCGCATCGGTACACGGCTGTGGCTGGGGGACCACGAGGCGACGGAGTACCGCGGAGCCGTCCTGGACGTCACTCCCGTCTCCAAGGGCGACCGCTTCGGATACCGGCAGCAGAAGGCCGCATCTGACGGCTGGCTGGTGGTCGTGGCGGGCGGTACGTCGCACGGGGTGGGCCTGGAGGCCCCGAAGGCTCTGCACGGCGTCATGCCGCGCGCCAAGGGCGTCGCCCGGGCCGGCCTCGCCACGGTCAACCGGAACCTCTCGCCGTTCGTCTGGGGCGGCAAACAACGCTGGTTCGCGGAGCCTCCACACATGCAGGTCTCGATCCTGTTCGTGCCCTCGGACGCCCCGGAACCGAAGGTCGGCGAGGAGCTGGTGGCCCATCTGCGGCACACCACCACACAGTTCGACCGGATCGTCGAGCGCTGACCGCCCGAACCTCAACGCAAAAGGCCGTACACGGACTCTGTGTACGGCCTTTTGCGTGGCTTCCCTACGCCCTGTTCGCTCAGGGCGAACCGCCGCCCGCCGGCGTACCCCGGCTGCCCCACTCCACGTGCGGCCCGTCGAAGTGCGCCGCATTCTGCGGCGGATGGGCCGCGGCCCCCAGTACGAAGGCGTCCTCCGCCCAGTCCAGTACCCCACCCGACGGATCGTCGTCCCCGGCTCGGCGTACCACGTCTCGTTCCGGCATGAGGATGTCACGTACGACGACGGCGCACAGGTAGAGCGTCCCCAATAGGTGGATGACGATGACGACGTGATAGCCGTCGGTGGGCAGTCCCTTGTGGGCATCACCACTGGTCGTGTACGCGAGGTACATCCAGATCCCGAGGAAGTAGGCGACCTCGCACGCCTGCCAGATCAGGAAGTCCCGCCACTTGGGGCGGGCCAGCGCGGCGAGGGGGATCAGCCACAGTACGTACTGCGGTGAGTAGACCTTGTTGGTGAGGATGAAGGCCGCGACGACCAGAAAGGCGAGTTGGGCGAAGCGCGGCCTGCGCGGGGCGGTCAGCGCGAGTCCCGCGACGCCCAGGCAGGACAGCAGCATCAGCACCATGGCGAGCGTGTTGACGGTGTCGGTGGTGAGCGGGCTGTCCATGCGATGGGACAGGACGAGCCAGAACGAGCCGAAGTCGACGCCGCGCTCCTGGCTGAATGTGTAGAACTTCGACCAGCCCTCTGGGGCGAGCAGCAGCACTGGGAGGTTCACGACCAGCCAGGCGCCCCCCGCGCCGCGCAGCGCGGTGCCGAACTCCCGCCACCTGCCCGCGCGCCAGCACAGCACGAGCAACGGCCCGAGGAGCAGGAAGGGATAAAGCTTGGCGGCCGTGGCAAGGCCCAGCAGGACGCCGAAGGCGAGCGGGCGGCTCCGCGCCCACATCAGCATCGCGGCGGCCGTCAGGGCGACGGCCAGCAGGTCCCAGTTGACGGTGGCGGTGAGCGCGAAGGCGGGTGCGAGGGCGACCAGCAGACCGTCCCAGGGCCGCCGCCGGTGGGTGCGGGTCGCACAGACCGCGATGACCGCCGCGCACACCATCAGCATCCCGGCGTTGACCATCCAGTAGACCTTTGCCTGGTCCTGGATGCTGCCGCTGCCGGGTGTCAGCCAGGAGGCGACCTCCATGAACACGCCGGTCAGCACCGGGTATTCGAGGTACTCCATATCGCCGCTGAGCTTGTCGAAGTACGGCACGAGCCCCTCGGCGAAGCCGCGGCCCTGGTAGAGATGCGGGATGTCGGAGTAGCACGCGTGCGTGTACTGCGAGCTGGCCCCGACGAACCAGGCGCCGTCGTAGCACGGCAGCTTCTGCACCATGCCGAGGGCGAACATGCCGATCGCGACGAGCACGATGACGCGTACCGGGGTCCACCAGGACGTTCCGAGCAGCGCGCGCCGCCCGATGGGGCCACCGATCAGCTCGCTGCCGGTCGCGGCGACCGCGTCCTCCTTGGTCGGCCGTACCGGCTCCGGCTCGTGCGAGCTCGCTCGCTTCGTCTCTGCACTGGGCATGCCGACCATCCTGCCGTACGTAGCTGAGGGTGTGCTGGGTCCAATCGCCGCGGCCGTGGCTGGTCGCCTGACTGAAGGGCTTCGCCTTGTGTACGACAAGGGCCGCCGCACCCTGGTCGGTGCGGCGGCCCTTGTTTCACGTGAAACAGTGTGTTTCACGTGAAACACACACGGTGACGGCTACTCAGTGCCTCACCCGAAGATGCCTCCGTTGTCGTTACCGCCGTTGTTGCCAGGAGGATCGGACTCCGTCGGCGAAGCACTCACACCTCCGTCGGCTCCGCCGTTATCAGCACCACCGTTGTCCTCTCCTCCGTTGTTGTTGCACTCGAAGTCGAAGGGCTCGCAGGTGTTGCTCGGCGTGGGCGAGGGACTCGTCGTCGGCTCGCTGGGCGTCGGGCTCGGCGTCGGGGTCTCCTCCTCCTCGGGCTCGGGCTCGGGGAGCGAAGGCGTCGGGGTCGGGGTCGGGATGTCGTTGACGACCTCACCGATGGGTTCGGGTTCCGGGAACTTCTCCGCGCGCTTGCCCTTGAGCGCGTCCTCCATGTAGTCGTGCCAGATCTCGGCCGGGAACGAGGCACCGTGGATCTTCTTCTGACCACCCGTGCCGAACATTTCCAGGAACCTGCGGTTCTTGTTGTCCGCGTTGTCGTCCATGCGGTACATGGAGATCGCGGTCGAGAGCTGTGGGGTGTAGCCGACGAACCAGGCGGACTTGTTGCCGTCGGTGGTACCGGTCTTGCCAGCGACCTCACGGTCGTCGAGCGCTGCCGCGGTGCCGGTGCCGTCTTCCACGACGGTCTTCAGAACGTCGGTGACGTTGTTGGCTACTGGGGGGGTGAAGGCCGTTTCGGTCTTGGCGATGTCTGCGTGCCTGAATACCGTTCCGTCCTTGTCTTCGATCTCCTTGACCGAGTATGGATCGTTCTGCTTGCCGCTGGCCGCGAAGGTGGCGTACGCGCCTGCCATACGGATGGCGCTGGGGTCGGAGGTGCCGAGCGAGAAGGACGGGTAGTTCGAGCTGGCCAGACTGCTCTCCAGAACGCCCGCGTTGATCGCTGCCTCCTTGACCTTGTCCAGTCCGACGTCCATGCCGAGCTGCACGTAGGCGGAGTTCGCCGAGACCCTCATCGCCTCGCGGAGGTCGATCCGGTAGCTCGGGGCGTTGTACGACTCACCGCCGTCGTTCTTCTGCAGCCACACCTTGCCCTTGTTGTCCTGCCAGACGTTGCCGTCGTAGTCCTCGATCTTGAGCTTGTTCTTGCCGCTGTAGAAGCTCTTGGGCGAGACGATCGTCCGCTCGTCCTGCGCCTGGATCGGGTCGCTTTCGGGATTGCGCGCACCCCACTGCATCGCGGACGCCAGCACGAACGGCTTGAACGTCGACCCGACCTGGGCGCCGGTCTGGTCGGCGTTGTTGGTGAAGTGCTTCGTCGCGTCCTCGCCACCGTAGATGGCCTTGATCGCGCCGTCCTTCGGGTCCACCGAGGAGCCGCCGAACTGGACGTGCGTGTCCGTTTCGGGACGCTCCTTCGGCTTGATGTTCTCCTTCTGGACCTTCTTCACCGCGTCTTCGAGCTGGTTGACCATCTTCTTGTCGAAGGTCGTGTGGATCTCGTAGCCGCCTCGCTGGAGTTTCTCGGCGGTGACCCCGGTCTCCTTGCTGTTGTTGACGATGTACGCCTTGGCAAGGTCGACGAGGTAGCCGGTCTGGCCGCTCAGCTGGGCATTCGACCGCGGGTTCTCGGTCTTGGGGAGCTTCGTGTACTTCTGTCGCTCCGATGCCGACAGGTGACCGTACTCGACCATCTTGTCAAGCGTGTCCTGCATCTGCGCAAGGGCCCGCTTCTTGTTTGCGTCGGACGTGGCAGCCGGGTCGATGGCGGTTGAACCCGCCGGGTCGTAGTAGGTGGCGCCCTTGAGCGTTGCCGACAGGAAGGCGCATTCGCCCGGGTTCAGCTTGATGGCATCCTTGTTGAAGTAGACACGTGCCGCTGCCTGGATTCCGTAGGCGCCGCGACCGTAGTAACCGGTGTTCAGGTAGCCCTCGAGGATCTTGTCCTTGGGTTCGGTGGTACCCACCTTCATCGAGACGAAGATCTCTTGGAACTTCCGCGAGATCGTCTGCGACTGATCCTCCAGCATCGCGTTCTTGACGTACTGCTGGGTGATCGTGGAACCGCCCTGCGTCTCGCCGCCCCGGGCCATGTTGAGTACGGCGCGGGTGATGCCCTTCGGGTCGATGCCGCTGTCGTCGTAGAAGGTCTTGTTCTCCTGGGAGATGACGGCGTTCTGCATCGCTTTGGGAATCTGCGAGAGGTTGATGATCTGGCGGTTCGTCTCACCACCCGTGGCGACCATCTCGGTGCCGTCAGACCAGTAATAGACGTTGTTCTGCGCCGTCGCCGCCTCGGCGACGATCGGAACGCTCACCATGGCGTACCCGACGCCCGCAATGGCTACCAGGCTGCCGAAGAAGCCGATGCACAGCCCGGAGACAAGCCTCCACGACGGCACCCACCGCGCCGCGCCGTACTTGCCCGCGCGCGGATAGTCGATGATGCGCTTCCTGGGCGGCTCGGCCCCGCGGCCCCTGCCACGCCCGGGCCCGTTCGGCCCGCCGGGACCGCCTCGGCGGCCGCCACCACCGTGGCCACCGCCTCCCGCGCCGTCGGCCGCTCTGCGCCGGCCGCCGCCGCTGGTGCTTCTCTGGGCAGCCTTTCGAGCCTCTGCTCGGCCACCGTACGGCCGTTCCTCGCCTCCTGATCCGTAGGAGGCGGAAGGAGACCCGGTGGCGCTTCGCGGTGCCGCGCGGCGGCCGGAGGACGAGCCGGTTTGGCCGCGTCGGGCCGCGGCGCGTCCGCCGTCTTGCGGCTGCGGCGGTTTGCGACGGTGCTCGCTCATCGAACGGTTACTCCTCGGGCAGGCGCACCTTTGCGCGCCTGGAAACGGCGGCTGGTTTCCCGGTCCCCCCGAAGTACGGATGCGGTCGTTCTGTCATTCACCCGTACTGCACCGAGGACGAGGACGTCCCCAAACGTCACTTGGTTCCCGGTGATGTGCATGGCGCACAGACTACGCACCGGCAAAACCTACCGAGGGCCGAAGGCAACCCCAAAACAGGCAACTCGCTTCCCACGAATCGGTGATGTGACGCCGCTCACTGTGCCCACTCTTGTCGCGTACGGATGGCCGTTCTATCGTGCTGATGTATCGAGTCGATACATCAGCTCGGCATAACGACCGTCATGGCAAGGCTGCTGCAGAGAGGAGGCGACGATGAGCCGGCGTTCCGGGATCCTCGAGTTCGCCGTACTCGGCCTGCTCCGCGAGTCCCCGATGCACGGCTATGAGCTGCGTAAACGGCTCAATACGTCACTGGGTGTGTTCCGTGCCTTCAGCTACGGGACGCTCTACCCCTGCCTCAAGACGCTGGTCGCCAACGGCTGGTTGATCGAGGAATCGGGGGGTGCCCGCGATGAAGCACCTGCCGCTCCACTCGCGGGACGCCGCGCCAAGATCGTCTATCGGTTGACGGCGGAAGGTAAGGAGCACTTCGAGGAACTGCTCTCGCAGACGGGTCCCGACGCGTACGAGGACGAGCACTTCGCCGCTCGCTTCGCCTTCTTCGGGCAGACGTCACGGGATGTACGTATGCGGGTCCTCGAAGGCCGCCGCAGTCGTCTCGAGGAGCGCCTGGAGAAGATGAGCGCCTCCCTGGCGCGCACCCGGGAGCGCCTCGACGACTACACCCTTGAGCTCCAGCGCCACGGAATGGAGTCCGTGGAGCGCGAAGTGCGCTGGCTGAACGAGCTCATCGAAAGCGAGCGGGCCGGACGGGACCAGCAGCGTCCCGCCTCGGACCGCTCCGCTCAGCAGGACAGCACATCTGGAGAGTCGGGCGGCCTGCCCCGGCACGGGGACAATCCCCGGCCGGATCCGTCCGACGACACCGCCACGTGAAGTCCGCTCAGGGCTTCACCGAGTACACACAGGGAGCAACCGGAATGGGTTCGGTTCGCGTAGCCATCGTCGGCGTGGGCAACTGCGCCGCCTCGCTGGTCCAGGGCGTCGAGTACTACAAAGACGCCGACCCGACCGCCAAGGTGCCGGGTCTGATGCACGTCCGGTTCGGCGAGTACCACGTCCGCGACATTGAGTTCGTGGCCGCCTTCGACGTCGACGCGAAGAAGGTCGGCCTCGACCTCGCGGACGCCATCGGTGCCAGCGAGAACAACACCATCAAGATCTGCGACGTCCCGAACTCCGGTGTGCCCGTGCGGCGCGGCCACACCCTGGACGGGCTCGGCAAGTACTACCGCGAGACCATCGAGGAGTCCGCCGAGGCCCCGGTCGACGTCGTCCAGGTCCTCAAGGACCAGCGGGTCGATGTCCTCGTCTGCTACCTCCCGGTGGGCTCCGAGGACGCGGCGAAGTTCTACGCCCAGTGCGCCATCGACGCCAAGGTCGCCTTCGTCAACGCCCTTCCGGTCTTCATCGCCGGCACGAAGGAGTGGGCGGACAAGTTCACCGAGGCCGGAGTCCCGATCGTCGGTGACGACATCAAGTCGCAGGTCGGCGCCACGATCACACACCGCGTCATGGCGAAGCTGTTCGAGGACCGGGGCGTCATCCTGGACCGCACGATGCAGCTGAACGTCGGCGGCAACATGGACTTCAAGAACATGCTCGAGCGCGACCGCCTGGAGTCGAAGAAGATCTCCAAGACGCAGGCCGTCACCTCCCAGATCCGCGACCGCGAGATGGGTGCCGACAACGTCCACATCGGCCCCTCCGACTACGTGGCCTGGCTGGACGACCGCAAGTGGGCGTACGTCCGTCTCGAGGGCCGCGCCTTCGGTGACGTCCCGCTGAACCTGGAGTACAAGCTCGAGGTCTGGGACTCCCCGAACTCCGCGGGTGTCATCATCGACGCCCTGCGCGCCGCGAAGATCGCCAAGGACCGCGGCATCGGTGGCCCGATCCTCTCGGCGTCGAGCTACTTCATGAAGTCCCCGCCGGTCCAGTACTACGACGACGAGGCCCGCGAGAACGTCGAGAAGTTCATCAGCGGCGAGGTCGAGCGCTAAACGCTTGGTTCCATGGGCTGTTGAGGGTCCCCGGGTCATGTACCCGGGGACCTTTCCCATATGTGAGGCTGTGCCGCATGGCTGTCGTACGGGACCTGCGCGTACTCCTGCGCTTCCGGAACTTCCGGCGCCTGCTCGCCGTACGACTGCTGTCCCAGGGCGCTGACGGCGTCTACCAGGTCGCGCTCGCCACGTACGTCGTCTTCTCGCCGGAGCGGCAGACCTCGCCGGCCGCGATCGCCTCGGCGATGGCGGTGCTCCTCCTCCCGTACTCGCTCGTCGGCCCCTTCGCGGGCGTGCTGCTGGATCGCTGGCGACGCCGCCAGGTCTTTCTGTACGGGAACCTCCTGCGGGCGCTGCTGGCCTCCCTGACGGCCGTGCTGATCGTGAGCAACGTCCCGGACTGGCTCTTCTACGTCTCCGCGCTGAGCGTCACCGCGGTCAACCGCTTCGTCCTGGCGGGTCTGTCCGCCGCGCTGCCCCGTGTCGTCGACTCCGAGCGCCTGGTGATGGCCAACTCCCTGTCGCCCACGGCCGGGACTCTCGCCGCGACCGCGGGCGGCGGGATCGCCTTCGTCGTACGTCTCGTCATCTCGGACTCCGACGCCGCGGTCGTCCTCGTCGGGGCGGCGCTCTATCTGTGCGCGGCACTCGCCTCGCTGCGGATGGCGCGGGAACTGCTGGGTCCCGACCAGGAGTTGGTGCAGCCGCATCTGAAGGCGGCCCTTGCGGGTACGGCACGTGGCCTGGTGGCCGGCGTGCGTCATCTGGCCGAGCCCGCACGCCGCGAGGCAGCCTGGGCGTTGACCGCGATGACGCTGATGCGGTTCTGTTTCGGCGCCCTGACGGTCATGGTGCTGATGCTCTGCCGGTACGCCTGGTCGTCCGGCTCCGGGGAGGACGGTCTCGCTCTGCTGGGGCTGGCCGTGGGGATCTCCGGGGCGGGCTTCTTCGTGGCGGCGGTGGTGACTCCGACGGCGGCCGGGAGGCTCGGGCCGGGAGGCTGGATCGTCGTCTGCGCCGGATCGGCCGCGGTCCTGGAACCCGCGCTCGGTCTGTCGTTCACCGAAGTGCCCGTACTGATCTCGGCCTTCGTCCTCGGCCTCACCACCCAAGGCGCGAAGATCGCCACCGACACCGTGGTCCAGTCGTCTGTCGACGACGGCTTCCGCGGCCGGATCTTCTCCGTGTACGACGTGCTGTTCAACGTCGCCTTCGTCGGCGCCGCCGGAGTGGCCGCCCTGATGCTGCCTCCTGACGGCCGCTCAGTCCCGCTGGTGGTCACGGTGGCCGTTATCTACGCGGCAGTTGCTGCGTCTATGGCCCGCTTTGAACGGCGTCGAGTGTCACATCAGTGACACAGAGCGTCTCCGAAGCATTGAGTTGTCAGTGAGGGCCGATAGCTTACGTGGGTCTTATTTCGCGCTGCGCGCTCCTAACGTTCTAGGGGGACCCTCAAGTGACCACTCCGCCGCCCCAGGGCCAGAATCCGTACGCTCAGGGGCAACAGCCTCAGGGCCAGAACCCGTTCGCCCAGGGCCAGACGACACCCCAGGGTCAGCCTCAGTTCCCCGGCCAGCCCGGCTATCCGCAGCAGCCGAACGCGCCGTACGCCCCGGTCCCGCCTCAGCAGCGGAAGCGCGGAGTCAAGTTCTACCTGCGCATTGCGGTCGTCGTTGCCGCCGTCATCGCCGCAGGCATCGGCTTCATCGCGAGCCGGGACGACGCCGCCACCGCCAAGGTCGGCGACTGCATGAGCGTCGGCAACCCGAAGAGCACCACCGAGCCGGAACTCGAGGTCGTGGATTGCGGCGACTCCAAGGCCGCGTACAAGGTCGAACAGAAGAAGACCGACGACTCCAGCTGCGACCGCACCAAGTACGCCCAGTACACCGAGACCGGTGGCAGTAGCGAGTTCACCCTCTGCCTGTCGGAGTACCCCGCCAAGTAGAAGCTCATCTGACGCACGAGGGCCGCTGTTTCACGTGAAACAGCGGCCCTCGGCGTATCCGGATCCAATCGATGCCGGGCCATGTTTCACGTGAAACATGGCCCCGTTTCACGACTCAGCTCTGCACGGCCCACCACTCCTTGAGTGCCGACACCGCCGCATCGTGCTCCATCGGCCCGTTCTCCAGGCGCAGCTCCAGCAGGAACTTGTACGCCTGGCCGATGACCGGCCCAGGCCCGACGCCCAGGACCTCCATGATCTGGTTGCCGTCGAGGTCCGGCCGGATGGCGTCCAGCTCCTCCTGCTCCTGGAGTTGGGCGATGCGGTCCTCCAGGCCGTCGTACGCGCGCGAGAGTGCGGCGGCCTTGCGCTTGTTGCGCGTGGTGCAGTCGGAGCGGGTCAGCTTGTGGAGGCGGTCGAGGAGCGGGCCTGCGTCGCGTACGTAGCGGCGGACCGCGGAGTCCGTCCACTCCCCGGTGCCGTAGCCGTGGAAGCGCAGGTGCAGCTCGACCAGTCGTGAGACGTCCTTCACGAGGTCGTTGGAGTACTTGAGGGCCGTCATGCGCTTCTTGGTCATCTTGGCGCCCACCACCTCGTGATGGTGGAAGGAGACCCGGCCGTCCTTCTCGAAGCGGCGCGTGCGCGGCTTGCCGATGTCGTGCAGCAGCGCGGCGAGGCGGAGGGTGAGGTCGGGACCGTCCTCCTCCAGCTCCATCGCCTGCTCGAGCACGATCAGCGAGTGGTCGTAGACGTCCTTGTGCCGGTGGTGCTCGTCCCGCTCCAGACGCAGTGCGGGCAACTCGGGCAGCACATGCGCGGCGAGTCCGGTGTCGACGAGCAGCGTCAGCCCCTTGCGCGGGTGTGTGGAGAGGATCAGCTTGTTCAGTTCGTCCCGGACACGCTCGGCGGAGACGATCTCGATGCGCTCGGCCATGGCCTTCATCGCGGCGACGACGTCCGGTGCCACCTCGAAGTCGAGCTGTGCGGCGAAGCGGGCAGCCCGCATCATCCGCAGCGGATCGTCGGAGAAGGAAGCCTCGGGCGTGCCCGGAGTACGCAGCACACGCTCCGCCAGGTCGCGGCGCCCGCCGTGCGGGTCGATGAACTCCTTCTCCGGCAGCGCCACGGCCATCGCGTTGACCGTGAAATCGCGGCGTACGAGGTCTTCCTCGATGGAGTCGCCGTACGACACCTCGGGCTTGCGCGAGGTCCGGTCGTACGCCTCCGAACGGTACGTCGTCACCTCGATGTCGAAGCGCTGAACAGCGTCCCCGACCCGGGCATCCTTCTGCGCCCCGACCGTCCCGAAGGCGATCCCGACCTCCCACACGGCGTCCGCCCAGGGCCGCACGATCTTCAGTACGTCTTCGGGGCGGGCATCGGTCGTGAAGTCCAGGTCGTTTCCGAGCCGACCCAGGAGGGCGTCCCGGACCGAGCCGCCGACCAGGGCGAGGGAGAATCCGGCCTCCTGGAAACGGCGGGCGAGATCGTCGGCGACGGGGGACACCCGCAGCAGTTCGCTCACCGCGCGGTGCTGCACCTGGCTCAGGGCATTGGGGTTGTCTTCGTTGGCGTTCGGCACAACAGAAAAGGGTACGTGGCGCGGGCGACGGCGAGCGCCTCCATTAATCGTGTACCGGTGCTTCCCCCATCCTTGGTGGGCGCCTCCCTCAATACGTGCACATAGGCGACAGCCCGGCCCTGGCCCCCGATCTTGTGGGGCGGACCGCGGCACTTCCCCTCAGCGTGCATCGTTACCATGCGTGGACGCACATTCCGACGACCACTGACGACGACGAGGGACGGGCGAGCGCGTGGCCGAGGCGGCAGACTTCCAGGGGACGAGTGCCTCAGCTGCCCGCCGGTGGCTTCGGCGCACCGGAGTACTGCTCGCCGGAGCGCCTTTGCTGGCCGGCCTGCTCCAGCTGCCCGCCTCGCCCACCGCGGGTGCTACCGAGCACACCGCCGTGGCCGACGCCACCGGCTCCAGCACGGTCGACGTCTCCCTGGACTCACTCAGCCCCAGCGTCCCCTCGGACGGGGACACGCTCACCGTCTCGGGCCGGGTCAACAACAAGGGCAAGCAGTCGGTCACGGACGCCCAAGTCGGTCTGCGCGTGGGACCGACGGTGAACGGCCGCTCGTCGATCGACACGGCCGCGAAGAGCAACCCGTACGCGGGCACCGAAGTCGGCGGCTCATACGTGCAGGATTTCGCCGAGCTGACGCCGGGTGTCCCGCAGAGCTTCAGTATCTCCGTCCCCGTCGACGACCTGGACCTCGGTGCCGATGGCGTCTACCAGCTCGGGGTCACGCTCACCGGGGAGACCGCCGCCCAGCCGTACGAGCGGATTCTCGGCATTGAGCGGACCTTCCTGCCGTGGCAGCCTGAGGCTTCGGAGACGAAGACCAGGACGACGTTCCTCTGGCCCCTGATCTCCACCCCCCATATGACGGCCGAGACGGGTTCGAACGAGCAGCAGACCCCTGTCTTCAAGGACGACGACCTGGCCGCGGAGCTGGCGCCCGGCGGCCGGCTGCAGCAGCTCCTCACGCTTGGCAAGGAACTCGACGTCACGTGGGTGATCGATCCGGACCTTCTGGCCTCCGTGGTCGCGATGACGAGCAGCTACGAGATCCAGACCGGCGCCGAAACCACCACGGCAGGCACCCGCCAGGAGGCGGTCGCCAATCAGTGGCTCGCCGAGCTGGAGAAGGCGGTCGAGGGCGAGGAGGTCGTCGCCCTTCCCTTCGCCGACCCGGATCTGGCGTCGCTGGCCCACAGGGGCAAGGACGTCGCCGGCTCGCTGAGTCACCTCAAGGACGCCACGGAGGTGGCCGCCACCACGGTGGAGTCGATCCTCCACGTGACGCCCAGCACGGACTACTCCTGGCCCGTGAACGGCGCGATCGACCCGTCGATCGTCAAGGTCGCCACCTCCGCCGGCGCCGACACAGTGATCTCCCGCAGCGACAGCCTGAAGGAGACCGGCAGCCTGTCGTACACGCCCAGTGCTGCCCGACCCATCGGCGGCGGCACCACGGCGGTGGTCGCGGACGCCCGCCTGTCGACGGCGTTCCAGGGCGACATGGCGGTGGCCGGCAACTCCACGCTCGCCGTGCAGGAATTCCTCGCCCAGACCCTGATGATCACCCTGCAGCAGCCGGGGAAGCCGCGCAGCATCGTGGTCGCCCCGCAGCGCATGCCGTCCGCCAGCCAGGCCCAGACGATGGCGCAGGCGCTCACAGCCCTCCAGGGCGGGAACTGGTCACAGTCGGCGGACCTGTCCGCGGCCACCGAGACCAAGCCCGACCCTGGCGCCACTACGCGGGTCCCCTCGGCGTACCCCTCCTCGCTGCGCAAGCAGGAACTGCCGCCGAAAACCTTCGAGCAAATCGAGGAGACTCAGCGGAAGATCAACAAATTCCGGGTGATCCTCACCGAGGAGGACCGGGTGATCACCCCCTTCGGGCGGGCCCTGAACCGGGCGATGTCCACGTCCTGGCGCGGTCACGAAGCCGAGGCGGTCGTGTACGGCTACGGCGTGGATGCGTACATCGATGAGCTCACCGAGCAGGTCGCACTGATCAAGAAGTCCGAGGCGAAGCTGTCGGGACGCAGCGCCACGATTCCGATCACCGTGCAGAACAACCTTGTCCAGGGCGTCGACCATCTGGTGCTGCGCCTGACGTCGGAGCAGCCGTCGCGCCTGCGTATCGGTGATGGTGCCTCCTACGAACAGCAGGTGGAGGTGTCGGGCGGGCACAGCCAGTCGGTGAAGTTCACCGCCAACGGCCGGGCCACCGGCCAGTACGCGGTGACCGCCCAGCTCTACACGGAGGACCGCCAGCCGTACGGCCGACCCATCACGTTCTACGTGAACGTCACCGAGATCCCCCCCGCCGTGATGCTCGTCATCGCCGGTGGTGTCCTGCTGCTCGTACTCGCCGGATTCCGGATGTACACCCAGCGCAAGCGCGCGGCCGCCCGGCAGGCGGAGGAGGGGCTGGACGACGGCCCTGAGGACGACGCCGAGGATGGTCGTGAAGAGGCTTTCCACTCGGAGTCGGAGACGAAGTCCGAAGCAGAATCGGGGTTGGCGTCCCCGGCGGAATCGAGGGCAGACGACCCGGAGCAGCCGAGTGACCCTCCACCGGACACCGCACCGGAGAGCACCGGCCCGTCCGGCACGGGTGAGAGAGTGGACCGTTGAGCGATGTCGTGGCCGGTGGGCCGGGGACGATGAGGTGGGGTAACCATGAACGCGCCGTACGACGGTGACCGCGGTGAGGGCGCGGGGGGCTCCGGCTACCCCGACGACCCGCCGCAGGGACCGCCGGAGCCCGGCCAGGTGCCGCCACAGCCCCCCGCCGACATGTACGTCCAGGACGCCTACGGACAGGATCCCTACGGGGTACGGGATCTCGCCGCCCAGGACCCGGTCGGCGAGGCGCTCCACGACCGCGCCGCGTATCCACCGCCGCCGCCCGGCACATACCCGCCGCCGCAGCAGCTCTACGCCCAGCCGCCGCAGTCGCCGTACGCTCCCGATCCAAGTGTGTGGGCGCAGACCCCGGCGCCCGAGCCGGAAGGCCTGTCGCAGCATCTTCCCTACGGTGACGACGCCCGTACGACCCAGTTCGTGGGCGTGGACGACCTGGTGACACAGGCCGGGGAGCAACGCCACGAGCCGGATGCCTTCGCGTATCTCTTCCGTGACCAGCAGCAGGGCGGTGCGTACCCGCCCGCGGCCTCGCCCGGTGTGCCATCCCCCACACCCGAGCCGGCTCCCGCCGCCCCTCAGTCTCCGCCGCCTGCGCCCGCATCGGCGCCGGCGCCCGCTTCGAAGAAGTCCGGGGGCCGCGCGTCGAGTCTGCTGAAGTCGAGCGCGGTCATGGCGGCGGGCACGATGGTGTCCCGTCTCACCGGCTTCATCCGGTCCGCGCTGATCGTCGCCGCGCTGGGCACTGCCCTCCTGGGCGACACCTTCCAGGTCGCGTACCAGCTGCCGACGATGATCTACATCCTGACGGTGGGAGGCGGCCTCAACTCCGTCTTCGTACCGCAGCTGGTGCGTGCCATGAAGGAGGACGAGGATGGCGGTGAAGCCTATGCGAACCGTCTTCTGACCCTTGTCATGGTGGCGCTCGGCGCGCTGACCCTGCTCGCGATGTTCGCCGCACCGCTCCTGGTCCGCATGCTGTCGAACTCCGTCGCCACCACCCCCGCGGCCAACGAGGTCGCCATCACCTTCACCCAGTACTTCCTGCCCACGATCTTCTTCATGGGCATCCACGTGGTGATGGGCCAGATCCTCAACGCTCGCGGCAGCTTCGGGGCGATGATGTGGACTCCGGTCCTCAACAACATCGTCATCATCGTGACGCTCGGCATGTTCATCTGGGTGTACGGCACTTCGGCGAACTCCGGGATGGCCGTCGGAAACATCCCGCCGGAGGGCCAGCGGCTGCTCGGTATCGGTGTCCTGCTCGGCCTTGTCGTCCAGGCCCTCGCGATGATCCCGTACCTGCGCGAGACCGGGTTCCGGCTGCGGCTGCGCTTCGACTGGAAGGGCCACGGCCTCGGCAAGGCCGCGATGCTCGCCAAGTGGACGATCCTGTTCGTCCTCGCGAACCAGGCGGGCGCCGTCGTCGTCGCCCAGCTGGCCACCGCAGCGGTCACGGACACGGGTACCGCCGGTACCGGCTTCAGCGCTTACGCCAACGCCCAGCTCATCTGGGGTCTCCCGCAGGCCATCATCACCGTCTCGCTGATGGCTGCCCTGTTGCCGAGACTCTCGCGCTCGGCCGCTGAGCAGGATGCGGGCGCCGTCCGCGACGACATCTCCCAGGGCCTGCGCACCACAGCCGTCGCGATCGTGCCGATCGCCTTCGGCTTTGTCGCACTCGGCATCCCGATGTGCACCCTGATCTTCGGCTCCTCCGGTACAGACGCGGCCACGAAGATGGGTTACATGCTGATGGCCTTCGGGCTCGGCCTCATCCCGTATTCCGTGCAGTACGTCGTGCTGCGCGCCTTCTACGCGTACGAGGACACCCGGACCCCCTTCTACAACACGGTCATTGTGGCCGCCGTCAACGCAGCGGCCTCGGCGCTCTGCTACCTCCTTCTGCCACCTCTCTGGGCGGTGGCGGGAATGGCCGCCTCCTACGGTCTCGCGTACGCGATCGGCGTGGGCGTGGCCTGGCAGCGGCTGCGCAAGCGGCTGGGCGGCGACCTGGACGGAGCTCGCGTCCTGCGTACGTACGCCCGCCTCGGCATCGCCTCGGTACCGGCGGCGTTGCTCGCCGCCGCGGCCTGTTATGGAATCACCCAGGGGCTGGGGCAGGGTGTTCTCGGCTCCCTGGCCGCCCTCCTCGGCGGTGGCATCGCCCTGCTCGGCGTCTTCTTCGTCGCGGCTCGGCGGATGCGCATCGAGGAACTGAACGGAATGGTCGGCATGGTCCGGGGGCGCCTCGGGCGCTGAGGCGGGGTACGCGCACAACCATCGTCCGGGACCGCGTGTCGTGCATAGCGGCGGACTGTGGGCACAATTGGCTTTGGCGTCGGACAGCGGGCAATGGAGATGGGGAGGCAGGAACGACGGTGGCGGAACGGAGCACGGCTGCCGTCGACGTGGCAGACAACAGCGGTGATGAGCCGCTGACCGCCAAGGCGGACCAGTCCACGGCCGACGGGGTGGCCCAGAACCGGGAGCGGGACACGAAAAGCTCGGAGAGCGAAGAGGCACAGGGGAGCGGCGGGGACGAGAGCCCCGGCAGGACCTCACCGCCCGAGTTGCACAGCGGCCACAAGCTCGCCAGACGCTACCGGCTCGAAGAGTGCGTCACCCGTCTGGACGGTTTCAGCAGTTGGCGTGCCGTGGACGAGAAGCTGCGTCGCGCCGTCGGCGTGCACCTGCTGCCCGCCGATCATCCGAGAGCGCGCTCCGTCCTGGCGGCGGCCCGTTCCTCCGCCCTCCTGGGCGATCCCCGCTTCGTCCAAGTGCTGGACGCGGTCGAGGAGGACGACCTGGTCTACGTGGTGCACGAATGGCTGCCGGATTCCACGGAGCTGACGACGCTTCTGGCCGCCGGCCCGCTGGAGGTGCACGACGCGTACCAGATGGTCAGTCAGGTCTCCCAGGCGATGGCGGCCGCGCACCGCGAAGGGCTGGCTCATCTGCGACTGACTCCAGGCGCCGTGCTGCGTTCCTCGTCCGGCCAGTGGCGCATCCGTGGGCTCGCCGTGAACGCCGCGCTGCGCGGCATCAGTTCCGACACCCCGCAGCGCACCGACACGGAAGGGATCGGCGCGCTGCTGTACGCCGCCCTCACCCAGCGCTGGCCGTACGAGAACGACGCGTACGGCCTCTCCGGGCTACCGAAGGGTGTCGGGCTCATCGCGCCCGATCAGGTGCGGGCCGGAGTGCACCGCGGCCTGGCGGAACTCGCGATGCGCGCGCTCGTCAACGACGGCGCGACGGCATCCCGTCAGGAACCGCCGTGCACCACGCCGGAGGAGTTGGTGAAGGCAATCGGCGAGATGCCCCGCATCCGCCCGCCGGAGCCCGCGTTCACCGGGCCGCCGGACTACCAGCGCACCACGTACCAGCAGGGCAGCTACGGCCGCCCCGCGGCCCACCCGGGCGCCACCCAGCCGGTGCCGACCCCGCCGCCCCCGTTGCAGAGCCGTACCGGCAAGGCCCTCAAGTGGGCCGTGTCCGCGTTGCTCATCGCCGCGCTGGGCCTTGGCAGTTGGCAGTTGGCAGATGCCCTCATGGAGCGCGGGAAGTCCGACGACACCAACAAGACGCAGACGACGGACGACAACGACAAGGGCAGCGACAAGACCAGGCCGACCAAGCCGATCACCATTACTGGTGCTCGGGACTTCGACCCGTTCGGCCCCGACGGTTCGGAAAAGCCAGGCGACATAGACAAGGTCTACGACAGCACTCCCGGCACCTACTGGCAGACAGACTTCTACAGGAGCGCTGACTTCGGACGGCTGAAGCCGGGCCTCGGCGTCATCCTCGATCTCGGCAAGGTCCAGCAGATCGGGAAGGTGACCGTCACCTTCGTAGGAGACACGTCTGTCGAGCTACGTGCCGCCTCCAGTGACGCGAACTCGGAGCCTACCTCCTTCGACGCCTACAACAAGGTCTCCGAAGGCTCCGGTACGAGCGTGACGCTCAAGCCCGGCGAACCCCTCAAGTCCCGCTACGTTCTGGTCTGGCTGACCGAGTTGCCACTGATGGATGACGGTACGTACCGCGGCAGGGTGGTCGACGTCAAGGTGACTAGTTGAGAGCTCGCTTCCGTCAACGACGTATGGAGCGCGCCTCTGCGAGCAGCTTGTGGTGGGCTTCAGCCAGACGATGTAGGTCGTCTCGGTTTTTTTTGATCATGGCCCGCTGAATTTCAGATTCCTCACCGCTCCAGATCCGCACCAGGTCGGTACGCGTCTTGCAGTCGACATCGGCTTTCGCGGAAGATATCTCGCGTTTTGTGACCTCTTTACCGGAGTTCTCGTCCGCCCCGAGCGCCTGTAGCGGGGTGCCGTAAGGGAAACCCTTATCTTTCATGCATTGCGACCACTCTTTTATCGTTTTAAGGACGACGGATGAGGTCAGAGACCGCTCAAAACTTTCTGACGCAATTCTCTGCGCCACTTCGACCGCCTTTTCATCGGTGTACTTTCCCCGGAGATCTTTCTTAACCTCCCCGAGACAGCCACCTTCGGGCACCGCCACTCCGTTCACTTCGGCGGGGCTGTTTGGGCGCCCGTTCAGAGCGAGAACCTCGTCCGTAGAAAGCTCGGGACCACCAGAAAACCTAGGTGTATCGGGGAAGTGATATCCGTACTCTGACACCACGTCCGCATTAAGAACTCCATATCTACGATTGGTTCCCGCAACATACTTTGCGGCCGAGTTGGAGCTCTCAGACCTGTATCTGAGGCCGTACTTCCGCATACAGGCGTCCGCGAGCGTTTCCTCTGCTCTGGCGATCACACGCAGTTGCTCCGTGGTGAACGCATACTCGCCTATCGGAAACTCCAGATATTCCTCCAAAGCCGAAGCCTTGTGCGCACTGTTCACTCCAGAACCGGCCGGAGAGGGCGGAGAGGTTGGCGTAGGGTGCGGCTCTTCTCCTTGCGTGCTGCAGCCGGAGGCGCACACAAGAGCAGCACACGCCACTGCAGTGAAGTAATGGACTCGACTTCTGCTGACCATGCGATCACCTTTTGCAATCCAGAGAAAATGGGTGCCGGAGGCATCTGACCGCACCCGGCACCCAATGATTCTCAGTTCTTTCTAGCTAAACTGGTAGCAGTTCCAGCCCTGGGCCATCTCCCCGTCAACGATTCTCAGCGACGCGTTCTCGTTGTACGTGCGCTCCAGTTGGTTTGCCTGCGCCTGCTTGTTTCCCTGAGCCCAGAGCCAGTCACACGCCCCGCCATAGTTGGAGCTGTAGTAGACCGTGGCGCTCTCACTGACGGTTCTGGCGATGAAAAATGCTGAAGCAGCGTTGTTCTTGACCGAGAGCCCCTTGCCTGCCCCACTCGTCGCGAACGTATACCCGGCCAGATTACTGACCCCGCCGTAACCGACGAAATTCGCAGCAGATCCGTCGAAATTCGAGTTGTAATAGAAACGAAAACACGGGTAGGCGCCACTGCAGTCCTTGCCCGTATAGGTGGTCGCTCCGGCTTGAGAGACACCGGACAGTGTCAACAAACCAGCCACAGCACCGATGGCTGCCGCTTTCTTGAAGAGCTTCACCCTTCCCCCCTTCTGGTCAGGAAATGACGCTTGATCGTACTTTCACTCTTTCTGAAAATCAAGAGAACAAATCATGCTCACTTTAACCTTTCCTGCCGAATTAAACGTGATATGCGTCACTCAATGGATTCGTGGCACCTTCGCCGAGTTCTTGCCCGTGAAGAGCCTTGACATCTGCTTCACCCTCTCCCGTCGGGTGGCTGCCATCGGCACGGCACATACATTGCTCGACCACCCATCGCGTTCCCCGGGCGAAGTCCGTAAGGTTGCCGGTGAGGGGAGGGACGGAGTGCAAGAAGAGCCTTCGCTCACCAACATGAGCGATCAGGACCTCTTGGCCTGCCATGTCCACGGCGATTCCGATGCCTTCGGTGAACTCGTTAGGCGTCATCGTGACCGGCTGTGGGCGGTAGCGCTGCGGACTCTGGGAGACCGTGAGGAGGCCGCGGACGCGGTCCAGGACGCCCTTGTCTCCGCCTATCGCGCCGCCCACACCTTCCGCGGCCAGTCAGCCGTCACGACGTGGCTGCACCGCATCACTGTGAACGCCTGCCTGGACCGCGCACGCAAGACAGCCTCACGGAAGACGTCTCCCGTCGACGACACGGAACGCCTTGAGCAACTCCTGGAGCCCCACGAGTCGGCGTCCGCGCCGGCCGAGCGCAACGATCTGCACCGCGAGCTCCTCGAAGCCCTCGGCACCCTGCCGCTCGATCAGCGGGCCGCCCTCATCCTGGTGGACATGCAGGGCTACCCGGTGGCAGAGGCTGCCCGCGTGCTCGACGTGCCGACCGGCACGGTCAAGAGCCGTTGCGCACGCGGCAGAGCCAGGCTCCTCCCGCTGCTCAGACACCTGCGTACGGACGCCGGAAGTGGCGAGGGCAGCAAGAAGTCGGGCGTGGGACGGAACCGCACGCAGGGGACATCCGTCCCACCCGCAGCGGGAGTACAGGATGCAGGGCCAAGCGATTCAACTGCTGTGAAGGGCGGAGGTGGGCGAGCGTGACATCGACCGACACGGCCGGGCACCCGGAAGTCACGGAGATCTCCGACCTCACCGAAGGTCTGCTCCCGCCCTCGCGTATGACAGATGTGCGCCGGCACGTGGAGGACTGCGCGCTCTGTGCCGACGTGTACGCATCGCTGGAAGAGATCCGCGACATGCTCGGCACACTGCCGGGACCGTCGCGCATGCCTGCCGACGTCGCGGAGCGCATCGATGCCGCTCTCGCCGCGGAGGCACTGCTCAATGCCACGGAGCCTGACGCCGATACCGCGGGCGCCCGGGAGCTTGTGGGCGCCTCCCGTCCCGTGGCCGACGAGAGCGGCGGCTCGCGTGTTTCACGTGAAACATCGACCGCGGCCGACCGTCCCGCAGGCCGCCCTCGCGCCGCCACCGGACCGGGTCGTACGAAGCGCACACGCCCAAGCCGTCGCGGCGCCGTCCTCCTCGGCGCCATGTTCACGGCAGCCGCGCTCGGGCTGGGCGGCGTGCTCCTTCAGTCGATGGGCGACGACACTCCGGGCACTACTCCGGAGCAGGGTCGCGCCGACTCCGCGAACACCTTCACCGAGGGGAAGCTGGAGAGTCAGGTCGCGGATCTTCTCGCCTCGAGCGAGGGCCAGGACGACGGCAGTCGCAACAACAAGTCGCCCTGGGGCCACCAGTCCGACCCAGACGAGCCGAGCACGCTGAAGGAACCCAAAGCTGCGGTGCCCGAGTGCATCCAGCAGGGCATCGGTCGCAACGAAGCCGCTCTCGCCTTCGAGAAAGGCACGTACGAAGACACGAACGTCTATCTCGTGGTGCTGCCCGACGCCTCCAACGCCACACGGGTCACGGCCTACGTCGTCGACTCCGCCTGCGTGGCCAAGTCCCCGGACTCGGCGGGCAAGGTGCTGCTGCGGCAGTCCTACGAGCGACGCTGATCGACCTCCGCTCCGGTCCATGGCATCCAAATGGCATCCGTGCTGTCGCTGTGCGGTCACGCGTCGCCGTGTGCCCGGACACAGCGGGAATGCACGCCCCTTAGGATCCGTTGGGTGGGGTGAGGGCTCTGAGAAAAGCTCCCACCAGTCGTACGAAGCAGTCTTCAGAGACGAGGAATCAAGCCGTGAGCGACGTCCGTAACGTGATCATCATCGGTTCGGGGCCCGCCGGCTATACGGCGGCGCTGTACACCGCACGCGCGTCGCTCAAGCCGCTGGTGTTCGAGGGCGCCGTGACCGCGGGTGGCGCGCTGATGACCACCACAGAGGTGGAGAACTTCCCCGGCTTCCAGGACGGCATCATGGGCCCCGAGCTCATGGACAACATGCGCGCCCAAGCCGAACGCTTCGGCGCCGAGCTGGTCCCGGACGATGTCGTGGCGGTCGATCTGTCCGGGGAGATCAAGACGGTCACGGACACCGCGGGCACCGTGCACCAGGCCAGGGCCGTGATCATCGCCACCGGCTCGCAGCACCGCAAGCTGGGCCTGCCGAACGAGGACGCGCTCTCCGGGCGCGGGGTGTCCTGGTGCGCGACCTGTGACGGCTTCTTCTTCAAGGACCAGGACATCGCGGTGATCGGCGGCGGCGACACGGCGCTGGAGGAGGCCACCTTCCTCTCCCGGTTCGCCCGCTCCGTGACGGTGGTCCACCGCCGGGACACGCTGCGCGCCTCCAAGGCGATGCAGGAGCGCGCGTTCGCCGACTCGAAGATCACGTTCGTGTGGGACAGCGAGGTCGCCGAGATCCAGGGCGACCAGAAGCTCTCGGGGCTCAAGCTGCGCAACGTCAAGACCGGCGAGCTGACCGAGCTGGCGGTGACGGGCCTGTTCATCGCGATCGGCCACGACCCGCGCACCGAACTGTTCAAGAGCCAGCTCGACCTGGACGACGAGGGCTACCTCAAGGTCGACACTCCCTCCACCCGCACCAACCTGACCGGCGTCTTCGGCGCCGGCGACGTGGTCGACCACACCTACCGCCAGGCCATCACCGCGGCCGGCACCGGCTGCTCCGCCGCCCTCGACGCCGAACGCTATCTCGCCGCCCTCGCAGACCACGAGGCCGCGGCGGAGCCCGAGAAGACCACCGTCTGACCCCCAACCACCTCACCGCACCAACCAGTTAAGGAGCCCGCAGTGGCCGGCACCCTGAAGCATGTGACCGACGACTCCTTCGAGCAGGACGTCCTCAAGAGCGACAAGCCCGTCCTGGTGGACTTCTGGGCCGCCTGGTGCGGTCCGTGCCGTCAGATCGCGCCGTCGCTCGAGGCAATCGCCGCCGAGTACGGCGACAAGATCGAGGTCGTCAAGCTCAACATCGACGAGAACCCGGGTACGGCCGCCAAGTACGGCGTCATGTCCATCCCGACCCTGAACGTCTACCAGGGCGGCGAGGTCGCCAAGACCATCGTCGGCGCCAAGCCGAAGGCCGCGATCGTCCGGGACCTCGAGGACTTCATCACCGAGTAATCGGGCTATGCCGTTGCACAGACGTGGCGTTGTTTCACGTGAAACACGAATGGGCCAACCCGGAGGGGGTGGCCCATTCGCATGTACGCCCGGAAGCAACAGCTGCCGACCAGAAGTCACGAATGTCTGCTGGATGCAGTAGACGCCACAAGCGTTTACAGCGGCCGAAGAGCCGGCTCCTTCTGCACCGCCCCCAAGAGCCGGTCGAGCGCCAGCTCCACGTCTTCCTTCCAGGAGAGCGTCGTCCGCAGCTCCAGTCGCAGCCTCGGGTACGTCGGATGGGGCCGGACTGTCTTGAAGCCCACTGCGGTCAGATGGTCGGCGGGCAGGACGCAGGCCGGTTCCTTCCACCGGGCGTCTCCGAAAGCCTCGATCGCCTTGAAGCCCCGCCGCAGCAGATCCTTGGCGACCGTCTGGACCATCACACGTCCGAGTCCCTGTCCCTGATAGCCCGGCATGATGAAGGCCGTCATCAACTGGACCGCGTCAGGGGAGACCGGGCTCGTGGGAAACGCCGTGGATCGCGGCACATACGCGGGCGGCGCGTAGAGCACGAAGCCCACCGGCACCTCGTCCACGTAGACGACCCGGCCGCAGGATCCCCACTCCAGAAGGGCGGCGGAGATCCACGCCTCCTTCTCCAGCTCGGGTGTGCCTGCCTTTACCGCGGCCTCACCGCTGACTGGGTCCAACTCCCAGAAGACGCACGTGCGGCAGCGCTTGGGGAGGTCCTGGAGGTTGTCCAGCGTGAGCGGTACGAGCCGACGCCCCATGAAGGCAGTTCCTCACTTCCTTCGCCCGCGGCATCACGAGCGGCTGTCAGAGCGCTCCTTTCCCTGAGCAGGCCGCCGACGAACCCGCCGACCGCGCCAAGCCCCAGGCCCGCGCTCACCAGTCCGGTGCGGTTCATGGCCCGCATGACCCCCGCCTCCCCATAGAAGGTGCTGCCAGGTAGATGCGCCATACCCGAACGCATCGTATCCACGATGCGATTCCATCGATACCGCCAGAAAGCAAAGGGCGGGCCGTGTTCCGGTACACACCGGACACGACCCGCTCTGAGGGTCGGCCGATAGGAATCGTGACCACCCTTGAGGCTCAGGCCTCAGACCCCTCGGAATCCTCGGAGTCATCGTCCAAGAGACTCTTCTGGAGGACCGGCCCCTCGCCGGGAGCCAGCGAGCCGAGGATCCGTTCCAGATCATCTATTGAGGCGAACTCAACGGTGATCTTTCCCTTCTTCTGGCCGAGGTCGACCTTCACTCGGGTCTCGAAGCGGTCCGAGAGGCGCGTGGCCAGGTCGGTCAGCGCCGGAGAGACCCGCGTGCCGGCCCGTAGCCCCTTGGAGCGTGGCGCGGACTTGGGCCGCGATCCCATGAGGGTGACGATCTCCTCGACGGCCCGCACCGAGAGACCCTCGGCCACGATGCGGTGAGCCAGACGGTCCTGCTCCTCCGAGTCGTCGACAGAGAGCAAGGCCCGTGCATGACCGGCAGAGAGCACCCCAGCGGCGACACGGCGCTGGACCGCGGGCGAGAGCTTCAACAGACGCAAGGTGTTGGAGACCTGCGGACGGGACCGGCCGATCCGGTCCGCCAACTGGTCGTGCGTGCAGTTGAAGTCCTTCAACAGCTGGTCGTAGGCGGCCGCCTCCTCCAGCGGGTTCAGCTGAGCGCGGTGCAAGTTCTCCAGGAGCGCGTCCAGGAGAAGCTTCTCGTCCTCCGTGGCCCGCACGATCGCCGGGATGGCCTCGAGCCCTGCCTCACGGCAAGCCCGCCAGCGCCGTTCGCCCATGATCAGCTCATAGCGACCCGGGCCCAACTGCCGTACGACGACAGGCTGGAGAAGACCGACCTCCTTGATGGAGGTCACAAGTTCAGCGAGAGCGTCCTCGTCGAACACTTCACGGGGCTGGCGCGGGTTCGGCGAAATGGAGTCGAGGGGCAGCTCGGCGAAATGCGCCCCGACAGGAGCCGCCGGCACTTCCGCGAAACCGTTCGCCGATGGCTCCGCGGTTTCATGTGAAACATTGCCCGGCGGAAGCGTGGCGACCTTGGCCGCCGCGACCCCACGCTCTGCGGTGAGTACGGGCACCGCGGCCGACGAGGTCGATGCCCCGCCCGCCGCCGGAGGCGCCGCCTTCTCCCCTGCCGGGGCCGCTGGGATCAATGCGCCGAGACCACGGCCCAACCCCCTCCGTCGCTCGCTCACTGGATCCCCTCCACCATGCTCTGATCGTTGTGTGCGCCCAAGTGGGCATGCTGCGCGTCATACGTCACGCCGACGCCGCGCAACGCGATTTCCCGTGCCGCCTCAAGATAGGAGAGGGCACCGCTCGACCCCGGGTCGTAAGTCAGCACCGTCTGCCCGTAGCTCGGCGCCTCGGAGATGCGAACCGAGCGCGGAATGCTCGTCCGCAGCACCTCCTCGCCGAAGTGGCTGCGCACCTCGTCCGCGACCTGGGACGCCAGTCGCGTCCGGCCGTCGTACATGGTGAGCAAGATCGTCGAGACATGCAGGGCGGGATTGAGATGGCCTCGCACCAGGTCGACGTTCCGCAGCAGCTGACCCAGACCCTCCAGCGCGTAGTACTCGCACTGAATGGGGATCAGGACCTCCGCACCGGCAACCAGTGCGTTGACCGTCAGCAGGCCCAGCGACGGCGGGCAGTCGATGAGGATGTAGTCCAGCGGCTGCTCGTACGACTGGATCGCTCGTTGCAGCCGACTCTCCCGTGCCACCAGAGAGACGAGCTCGATCTCCGCACCGGCGAGATCGATCGTGGCGGGTGCGCAGAAGAGACCCTCGACGTCGGGGACCGGCTGGACGACCTCGGAGAGCGGCCTGCTCTCGACCAGGACATCGTAGATGGACGGGACTTCGGCGTGATGATCGATGCCGAGCGCAGTGGACGCATTGCCTTGAGGGTCGAGGTCGACCACCAGGACCCGCCCACCGTGCAGGGCGAGCGAAGCGGCGAGGTTGACCGTCGTCGTGGTCTTCCCCACTCCGCCCTTCTGATTGGCGACCACCATCACACGGGTCTGCTCGGGCCGTGGCAGACCCTCGCCGGCGCGGCCTAGAGCCTCCACCGCCAGTTGGGCAGCACGACCGATGGGAGTGTCGTCCATCGGGGGCGGTGTTTCACGTGAAACACCGTCCCCCATCGACTCGGTACGGGGACCGGGGACCGGATCGGTCATCGGTCCCGCGATGTTGGCGTCGGACCGCAAGGATTCACTCTCCTCGACTTCAGGCTCGCAATGAACAGAGCCTCCCATGCCTTCGGGGTCGTGAACCAGCGAGGTCCGTTCTTCTGTGGAGAAATCCGCCACTGTGGACAACTTCGCGCCCTCTCCGGGCGACGTGTCGTTGCCCGGAGAGGGTTTCCTCTTGAAGGATCTGAGGGGATTGCGGTCGCGGGGTCCGGCCGCAGTGCGGCCGCGATTGATGATGCCCTGCAGCAGTGAGCGACGTTTCACGTGAAACACGATGCACAGCGCCCGCGAGGACGCTTGCTCGACACTCCGGCATACGCAGTTTTGGCAGCTTGCGTGGAGTACGTCTCGTCGTCAGGACGGATCAGCGACGACGCCGCGTTCGTCCGGTCCGTGCCGCCTTGGCACGCTTGGCCGCGAAACGTACCCCTCCCGGGCTCTCCCCGACCTCGACCCGTACCACGGTGGCGAGCGGACTCACCACACCCTCTCCTACGTGGAGTACGGAGGTCTCCACGGCACCGAGCTTGCCCAGAGCGGCCCCGGCACTCTTGACCTCTTCCTCCGCGGTGTCGCCCTTGAGCAGAAGCATCTCTCCGTACGGACGCAGTAGCGGCACGCCCCATGCAGCGAGGCGGTCCAAGGGCGCCACGGCCCGTGCCGTCACCACATGGACCGGAGGCAGCTTGCCCAAGACCTCCTCGGCGCGGCCACGGACCACGGTGACATGGTCGAGACCGAGCAACTCGACGACCTCGGTGAGGAAGTTCGTACGCCGCAGCAGCGGTTCGAGCAGCGTGATCTTCAGGTCTGGGCGGACGAGAGCCAGTGGGATGCCGGGCAGCCCGGCGCCGGAGCCGACATCGCACACTGTCACTCCTTCGGGCACGACTTCCGAGAGCACCGCACAGTTCAGCAGGTGCCGCTCCCACAGGCGAGGCACTTCGCGGGGACCGATCAGGCCGCGCCGTACTCCCGCGTCCGCCAGCAGTTCCGCGTATCGGACCGCGTCTGCGAAGCGATCGCCGAATACCGCCCGGGCCTGCTCAGGCGCAGGGGGGAGCTCCGCTGCCTCCATCACGGGGAACCGTCCTTCCGTACCGCACAAGCGCACTGGGCGCTGATCACCAGGGCCACAAGGAACCAACAGGCACTATCAGGCTGACAAAGTTCGGCCCCGCCTGCGCAACAGACGGGGCCGGAGGAACCGTACGTACCGATTCAGGCGGGAAGCACGACGACGAAGCGCTGCGGCTCCTCGCCCTCGGACTCGCTGCGCAAGCCCGCAGCCTTGACCGCGTCGTGCACCACCTTGCGCTCGAAGGGAGTCATCGGCTTCAGCTTCACTGCCTCACCGGAGCTCTTGACCTCGGCCGCGGCCTTGGCGCCCAGCTCGGACAGCTCCTCGCGCTTCCTGGCGCGGTAGCCCGCGATGTCCAGCATCAGCCGGCTACGGTCTCCGGTCTCCCGGTGGACAGCCAGCCGCGTGAGCTCCTGAAGAGCCTCGAGCACCTCGCCGTCACGGCCGACCAGCTTCTGCAGATCGCGGCTGCCCGTGTCGCTGATGATCGAGACAGCGGCGCGATCGGCCTCGACATCCATGTCGATGTCACCGTCGAGGTCGGCGATGTCCAGCAAACCCTCGAGGTAGTCCGCCGCGATCTCACCCTCCTGCTCCAGGCGGGTCAGAGTATCGCCACCCTCGGTGGCGGCGGACGTGGTGCCTTCCATCACGGGATGGACTCCTTCTTACTTCTTGGAGGGAGACTTGGGCCGCTGCGGACCCTTGCGTCCGGACTGGGCCTTGCTGCGTGTGCTGCCCGAGGCGGACTTGCCACCCGTCGGCTTGGTGTCCGCCGGCTTGGCGTCCTGCGGCCCGTCGGACTTGCTCAGGGAGGTCTTCGCCCCGGAGTCACCCGTCGTCTTGGCGCCGCTGGTGCCGCCGTGGGTGCTGCCCGACTGACGCCGGGACTTACTCTGCCGCTTGGGCTGCTGGCGCTTGGGGGTACTGGTCGCCGGGGTACCGTCCTCAATCTCGGCGACGGTCGTGACCTCGCTCTTCACCACGGTGCCGTCGGCCTGGGCCGCGAGGCCCGCCTTGGTCAGACCGTTGATGAACTTGCGCTCGTACTCATTGCGGTCACGGCCCTTGGCGACGATGGCCTTGACGATGGCCTTCTCACCGCGGCCGCGCGTCTTGCCGTGGTGCGTGACGCGCTTGTCCAGGCGCTCCAGGTAGGAGGCCTGGGCCTTGGAGCCCGGAGTCGGGTTGTTGTGGATCACGTACATCTGCTGGCCCATGGTCCACACGTTGGTGGTCAGCCAGTAGACGAGGACACCCACGGGGAAGTTGATGCCGAAGACGGCGAACATGATGGGGAAGACGTACATCAGCATCTTCTGCTGCTGCATGTACGGCGTCTTCACCGTGGTGTCGACGTTCTTCGTCATCAGCTGGCGCTGCGTGTAGAACTGCGATGCCGACATCAGGACGATCATGACCGCGGTGACGATACGGACGCTGGTCAGCGAGGCGTCGAGCGCCGTGACGTCCGCAGAGCTGTCGGTGAACTTCGCGGCCAACGGGGCACCGAAGATGTGCGCCTGCTGCGCACTCTCCAGCAGGCGCGTGTTGATCACACCGACGGTGTCGTTGTTCGCGATGCTGTTGAGCACGTGATATAGGGCGAAGAAGAACGGCGACTGCGCCAGGATGGGAAGGCACGAGGAGAGCGGGTTGGTGCCCGTCTCCTTGTACAGCTTCATCATCTCTTCGGACTGACGCTGCTTGTCGTTCTTGTAGCGCTCCTGAATCTTCTTCATCTCGGGCTGGAGCGTCTGCATGGCCCGGGTCGCCTTGATCTGCTTCACGAAGAGCGGGATCAGGCAGATACGAATCAGGATCACCAGGGACACGATGGACAGGCCCCAGGCCCACCCGGTGTCGTCGCCGAAGAGAGCGCCGTACACCGAGTGGAACTGGACGATGACCCAGGAAACGGGCGTCGTGATGAAACTGAAAATACTGGCAATCGTGTCCACTAATCAGGCTCCTTGAGCATGCGACGGGGTCTCGGCGGCCGGGCTCGAGGGCTGGTCGGACATACCGTGCCCTCCAATGGCCGGTTCGGCGGCGGAGTTCCCGCCCTTGCGTGCGCGCCAGGTGTTACGCAGCATTTCGTGCCACCGCGGACGCTTGCGCGGCGGGACATGGTCCACACCGCCCAGCGACCACGGATTGCACCGCAGGATCCGCCAGGCAGTGAGTGCCGTTCCCTTGATCGCACCGTGGCGGTCGATGGCCTGGTACCCGTAGTGGGAGCACGACGGGTAGTACTTGCACACCGGCCCGAGCAGCGGGCTGATGGTCCACTGGTACAGCTTGATGAGAGCCAGCAGTGGGTACTTCATCGCGCGCCCCCTCCCAGTAGCCGCCGCAGAGCGGCATCCAGGTCTTGGGCCAGCTGTGCATGGTCGGCGTCACCCGCACCGGGCAGCGCTCGTACGACTACCAGGCTACCGGGGGGCAGCAGAGCCACTCGATCGCGCATCAGATGACGAAGTCTGCGCTTCACCTTGTTGCGTACGACCGCGCCGCCCACCGCCTTGCTGACAACGAAACCCGCACGCGACGGGGGAGCGCTCTCCCCAGGCGCGTGCGGGTCCATTGCACCACTACGCAGGTGGACGACGAGAAGCGGGCGTCCGGCCCGGCGTCCCCGGCGTACCGCGGTCGCGAAGTCCTCGCGCCGCCTCAGCCGATTCTCGGTAGGCAGCACGTCATGACCTGTGCTGCGAGATCAGGCGGACAGGCGGGCGCGACCCTTGCCACGGCGGGTCGCGAGAATCGCGCGGCCGGCACGGGTGCGCATACGCAGCCGGAAGCCGTGGGTCTTGGCGCGACGACGGTTGTTCGGCTGGAAGGTGCGCTTGCTCACTCGGGGGCTCCAGAAAGAATCGGTAGTTGCGGGGTGCCGTCCTGGCTGTCACCGTGCGCCCACGAGTAGCTCGCATTACGCCCGAGTGCACCGCTTCCCGATCACTCCTACGTGATCTATGCCCATCGGAGGCAGGCGGCAGCAGCCATCGACAACTCGACCTGGCAACGGTACGCGCGGCTACGCCATCCGGTCAAACCAGCGGCGACAGGAGACACTATCCACAGGCTGGGGACAACAACTTGAACCGCAGCGGTCGCCCTGACTACCGTGGCTGGACTTCGATTCGTTCCCTTCTCCTGACCCATCTGATTCGTTCGCCCCGCCTGAACTGCCTGGTTCCACCCGCCCACCCGAGTGACATACCGACCCGTCCCGCGAACCACTCGTTCGAGGGACCCGTGAGAGAGCGTGCCCTGTGGCTGACGTACCTGCCGATCTTGCCGCAGTGTGGCCACGCGTATTGGAACAACTCCTCGGTGAGGGACGAGGGCAGGGCGTCGAGGCGAAGGACGAGCACTGGATCAAGCGCTGCCAGCCGCTGGCCCTGGTCGCGGACACCGCACTGCTCGCGGTTCCCAACGAATTCGCGAAGGGCGTGCTCGAAGGGCGCTTGGCGCCGATCGTCAGTGACACGCTGAGCCGCGAGTGCGGCCGTCCGATCCGTATCGCGATCACCGTCGACGACTCCGCCGGCGAGCCCCCGCCGACACCCCCCGCCCAGCGCCGGCCGCGCTACGAGGAGACCGAGTCTCCGTCCGCCCAGGGCGGCAGAGACGGATACGAGGGACGGGACGGATACGAGGGGTACGGCCGCCACCGCGCGGACGACCGGCCCCACGACCGCAACCACGACCACCCTCAGGGCCGCCCCGACCCGCTCCCGACCGCCCGTGCGGATCAGCTTCCCACCGCCCGCCCTGCGTATCCCGACTACCAGCCGCGCCCCGAGCAGGGCAGCTGGCCGCGGCCCTCGCAGGGCGACGACTACGGCTGGCAGCAGCAGCGCTTCGGCTTCCCGGAACGGGACCCGTACGCGACGCCTCCACAGGACTACCGGCCGCAGTCCCTGGAGCGTCCGCGCTACGAGCAGCAGCGGCCCGACTACGACCAGCCCCGCTCCGACTACGACCAGCGGCCGGACCGCCGTGAGCTGCCCGAGCAGCCGTCACCGTCCAGCAACGGTCACGTCCACCGCGGCGGCCCCGTCGGCTCGACCCTGCCCGCCCCCAGCGGCGCACCCGGCCCGCTGGCCGCGCAGCCGGCTCCCGCGACAGGTCCCGGCGAGCCCACCGCACGCCTGAACCCGAAGTACCTCTTCGACACGTTCGTCATCGGGGCCTCGAACCGTTTCGCGCACGCGGCCGCGGTCGCCGTCGCCGAGGCACCGGCGAAGGCGTACAACCCCCTCTTCATCTACGGAGAGTCGGGACTCGGCAAGACACACCTGCTGCACGCGATCGGCCACTACGCCCGCAGCCTCTACCCGGGCACACGCGTCCGGTATGTGAGCTCCGAGGAGTTCACCAACGAGTTCATCAACTCCATCCGCGACGGCAAGGGCGACAGCTTCCGCAAGCGCTACCGCGAGATGGACATCCTCCTTGTCGACGACATCCAGTTCCTCGCGGACAAGGAGTCGACACAGGAGGAGTTCTTCCACACCTTCAACACGCTCCACAACGCGAACAAGCAGATCGTGCTGTCCTCGGACCGGCCTCCCAAACAGCTGGTGACCCTGGAGGACCGGCTGCGGAACCGTTTCGAGTGGGGGCTGATCACCGATGTCCAGCCGCCCGAGCTGGAGACACGCATCGCCATTCTTCGTAAGAAGGCGGTGCAGGAGCAGCTCAACGCCCCTCCGGAGGTCCTGGAGTTCATCGCCTCGCGGATCTCACGGAACATCCGTGAGCTGGAGGGCGCGCTGATCCGCGTCACGGCGTTCGCCTCGCTCAACCGACAGCCGGTGGACCTCGGCCTCACGGAGATCGTCCTCAAGGACCTGATCCCGGGCGGTGAGAACGCAGCTCCTGAGATCACGGCGACGGCCATCATGGCCGCGACCGCCGACTACTTCGGGCACACCGTGGAGGACCTGTGCGGAGCCTCGCGCAGCCGGATTCTGGTGACAGCCCGGCAGATCGCCATGTACCTGTGCCGGGAACTCACCGACCTGTCGCTCCCGAAGATCGGCGCGCAGTTCGGCAACCGTGACCACACGACCGTCATGCACGCCGACCGCAAGATCCGCGCCCTGATGGCCGAGCGGCGCTCCATCTACAACCAGGTCACCGAGCTCACGAACCGCATCAAGAACAGCTGACAGCTCTTTCCATACGTCGCTGACGGCGCCCCGGGGACACTTCCCCGAGGGCGCCTTTCGCTGAGCTCGTACGGCTCCTGCCGGGTTCTCGCAGGCCTTCTGCGGTCGTCCTCCGCCGCTGCGGACCGTGATCCCCCATCGAACCGCGGTCACCCGGCGAGCACCCGCTGTTCGAATACGTGCCGCGTTACGGCCATCCTCCACAGATTCCGGGACTTTCCAGCGTCCACACCCTGGGGACCGGGAAGTTGTCCAGACTGCGTCCACAGGGCGAGCCGGCGAAAAAGGATCAAGCCAGGTCAGCCCACTGTGGATTCGTGGACGGGCGATCTCCACAGCCTGTGGACGACGAGAAGATCCACAGGCTGTGTGGAAAGTTGTCCACCGGCGGCCCACAGGTTGAGGCTGGTTGTCCCCAGCGATCCCCGACTTCTCCACATCACTGTCCACTGTTCGGCAACGTGACGTGCACTTTCACCGTGCCGAGTGAAAGGCGTCACACCAAGATGCCCGCTTGGGCTGTGGGGAACGTGGGCAAACCTGGGGACGCAGCTGGGGAGAAGTAGCCCGAGCCTGTGCATCGGGTGTGCAGAACTTTTCCCCGTCCACAGCGAACCCGAGTTGTCCACCGCCTCCGCCCACAGGGCCAGTGGACAAAAAACCGGTGCTGACCTGCACATACAGGGTTATCCACGGTATCCACAGCCCCTACTACTACTCCCAACTAGAGAGAGCTGAGAATTCGTTTCGAAGACGGGGCTGTGCACAACTCGCGCTCGGCGCCTCAGGTGCCGCTCGGAACGACTTGACCCCGAGGGGCACCGACTGTCAGTGCCGTGCGTCAGACTGGTCCCCGGTGTCCTTCCCCTGAGCGGACCGAGCGACACCGAGTCAGACGACGAACGCGAAGCAGGGCGAGAGCGCCGGCAACAGACGGAGGCGGCAACGGTGAAGATCCGGGTGGAACGCGACGTACTCGCGGAGGCAGTGGCCTGGGCGGCACGCAGCCTCCCGGCACGACCGCCGGCGCCTGTGCTCGCCGGCCTTCTGCTGAAGGCCGAGGAGGGCGCGCTGAGCCTGTCCAGCTTCGACTACGAGGTCTCGGCGCGCGTCTCCGTGGACGCCGAGGTCGACGAGGAAGGCACGGTGCTCGTCTCCGGGCGCCTGCTCGCCGACATCTGCCGCGCCCTGCCCAACCGGCCGGTGGAGATTTCCACAGACGGTGTACGGGCGACGGTGGTCTGCGGCTCATCGCGCTTCACACTCCACACCCTGCCTGTGGAGGAGTATCCGGCGCTGCCGCAGATGCCGTCGGCCACGGGCACCGTCCCCGGTGAGGTCTTCGCCTCCGCCGCCGCCCAGGTGGCCATCGCCGCCGGCCGCGACGACACGCTGCCCGTCCTCACCGGCGTACGCATCGAGATCGAGGGCGACACGGTCACGCTGGCGTCCACCGACCGTTACCGCTTCGCGGTCCGTGAGTTCCTGTGGAAGCCGGAGAACCCGGAGGCGTCCGCGGTCGCCCTGGTGCCCGCCAAGACGCTCCTGGACACCGCCAAGGCCCTCACGAGCGGCGACAGCGTGATCCTGGCGCTGTCCGGTTCGGGCGCGGGCGAGGGCCTGATCGGCTTCGAGGGCGCGGGACGGCGTACGACCACGCGCCTGCTGGAGGGCGACCTCCCGAAGTACCGCTCGCTGTTCCCGACAGAGTTCAACTCGATCGCCGTCATCGAGACCGCCCCCTTCGTGGAGGCCGTCAAGCGCGTGGCCCTGGTCGCCGAGCGGAACACTCCGGTGCGGCTCTCCTTCGAGCAGGGTGTGCTGATCCTGGAGGCCGGTTCCAGCGACGACGCACAGGCTGTGGAAAGGGTGGACGCTCAGCTGGAGGGCGACGACGTCTCGATCGCCTTCAACCCGACCTTCCTGCTCGACGGCCTCAGCGCCATCGACTCTCCGGTGGCCCAGCTCTCCTTCACGACGTCCACCAAGCCGGCGCTCCTCAGCGGCAAGCCGGCCGTGGACGCGGAGGCGGACGAGGCGTACAAGTACCTGATCATGCCGGTGCGGCTCAGCGGTTGAGCGATGTGAGCCGGCTCAATCCTGGCGGTGGCCCCGGCTGGGGGTGTGGGGGTAATCCCCCACAAGATCGCAGTATGCCGGTGCGGCTGAGCGGCTGACGAGTTTGCAGTTGAGGGCGTACGTCTGAGCGGCTATGCCCACAGATGTGCGGGAGCGTCCGGGTTTAGGCTCGGACGCAGGTACGAAAGTGCCCTCACGCCACGTCGTCAGTGAAGGAACACCCTGATGGAGCTCGGTCTCGTCGGTCTAGGCAAGATGGGCGGCAATATGCGCGAGCGCATACGCCGCGCAGGTCACACCGTCTTCGGATACGACCGCAACCCGGACCTCGCCGATGTCCACAGCATCGAGGAGCTTGTGGGCAAGCTCGACGCTCCTCGCGTGGTGTGGGTGATGGTCCCGGCCGGGGCGGCGACCCAGTCCACCATCGACGAGCTCGCCGATCTCCTGGAGCCCGGCGACGTCGTCGTGGACGGCGGCAATTCGCGCTGGACGGATGACGAGAGGCACGCCGAGGAGCTGGCGGCCAAGGGCATCGGCTTCGTCGACTGCGGCGTCTCGGGCGGCGTCTGGGGCCTGGAGAACGGCTATGCGCTGATGTACGGCGGCGACGCCGAGAACATAGCCAAGGTGCGGCCGGTCTTCGACGCGCTCAAGCCGGAGGGCGACGCGGGCGCCGTGCACGCGGGCAAGGTGGGCGCCGGGCACTTCGCGAAGATGGTCCACAACGGCATCGAGTACGCGATGATGCAGGCCTACGCCGAGGGCTGGGAGCTCCTGCAGGCCGTCGACTCCGTCACCGACGTACGCGAGGTCTTCCGCTCCTGGCAGGAGGGCACCGTCATCCGCTCCTGGCTGCTCGACCTGGCGGTCAACGCCCTCGACGAGGACGAGCACCTGGAGCAGCTCAAGGGTTATGCACAGGATTCCGGAGAGGGCCGCTGGACTGTGGAAGCCGCCATCGACAACGCGGTTCCGCTGCCGGCGATCACCGCGTCGCTCTTCGCGCGCTTCTCGTCCCGGCAGGACGATTCGCCGCAGATGAAGATGATCGCGGCGCTGCGGAACCAGTTTGGCGGCCACTCGGTCGAGAAGAAGTAGTCCACATCCCGGGTTCTTCACACCTGGGGTGGCCCGGTCGTCCACAAGCAGGGGACAGGCCGGAGGCAACCGGAAGCATCACGTTGGGGGAGGTCGGCGAACGACCATGCACGTCACGCATCTGTCGCTGGCCGACTTCCGCTCGTACGCCCGGGTCGAGGTCGCGCTCGATCCGGGCGTCACGGCGTTCGTGGGCCCCAACGGGCAGGGCAAGACGAACCTCGTCGAGGCGGTCGGCTATCTGGCGACCCTCGGCAGCCATCGCGTCTCCTCCGATGCGCCTCTTGTACGGGTGGGTGCGGACCGCGCGATCATCCGGGCGCAGGTCCGGCAGGGCGAGCGCCAGCAGCTCGTCGAGCTGGAGCTGAACCCCGGAAAGGCGAATCGCGCCCGTATCAACAGGTCGTCGCAGGTCAGACCCCGTGACGTACTCGGCATCGTACGAACCGTGCTGTTCGCCCCCGAGGATCTTGCGCTCGTCAAAGGCGACCCGGGCGAGCGCCGACGCTTCCTCGACGAGCTGATCACCGCGCGCGCCCCGCGCATGGCGGGCGTGCGCTCCGACTACGAGCGCGTACTCAGGCAGCGGAACACGCTCCTGAAATCGGCCGCGCTGGCCCGCCGCCACGGCGGCCGATCCATGGATCTGTCCACACTCGACGTGTGGGACCAGCATCTCGCGCGCGTGGGCGCCGAATTGCTCGCGCAGCGGCTCGATCTGATAGCCGCGCTTCAGCCGCTGGCCGACAAGGCGTACGAGCAGCTGGCGCCCGGTGGCGGCCCCGTTGCCCTGGAGTACAAGCCCTCCTCGCCCGAAATCGTCGGCCACGGGCGCGAGGAGCTGTACGAGCAGCTGATGGCGGCCCTGGCGGAGTCCCGTAAGCAGGAGATCGAGCGGGGCGTCACGCTGGTCGGCCCGCACAGGGACGAACTGCTGCTCAAACTTGGCCAGATGCCCGCGAAGGGATATGCGTCACACGGTGAGTCCTGGTCGTACGCGCTGGCGCTGCGCCTGGCCTCGTACGACCTGTTGCGGGCCGAGGGCAATGAGCCGGTGCTGGTCCTCGACGATGTGTTCGCCGAGCTGGACACCCGACGCCGCGAACGTCTTGCCGAGTTGGTCGCGCCGGGTGAGCAGGTCCTGGTGACGGCGGCGGTCGACGACGATGTACCGGCCGTGCTGACGGGGACGCGGTACGTGGTGGCGGAGGGCACGGTGGAGCGCGTATGAGCAAAAACACACCGGAACCGGAGAAGAGCCCCAAGTCTCCCGAACCGTCCGGCGTGGACCTCGCGCGTGTGGCCCTGCGCGCGGCGAAAGAGCAGGCACGCGCGCGTGGGGACGCGGCGCAGCAGAAGAAGCAGGCGCGGCGTGGTGGCCTGCGCTCCGGCGCGCGCGCCGACGGCCGCGATCCGATGGCGCTCGGCTCCGCCATCAACCGGCTGATCACCGAGCGCGGTTGGGAGACTCCGGCCGCTGTGGGCGGGGTCATGGGCCGGTGGCCTCAGATCGTCGGGGACGACCTGGCCAAGCACTGCGTACCGGAGAAGTACGACGAGGACGAGCGGATCCTCGTCGTACGGTGCGATTCCACGGCCTGGGCGACGAATCTGCGCCTGCTCGCCCCGCAGCTGGTGGCCCGCCTGAACGAGGACCTCGGCCACGGCACGGTGCGGTTGATCAAGGTGCATGGTCCCGGGGGGCCCGTCCGCCGCTTCGGCCCCCTGCGCGCGCCCGGCAGCAAGGGTCCCGGCGACACCTACGAGTGAGCCAGACCGGGCGGTATGCCGTTCGTAGCGCGGGGTTGGCATCCCGAAGCGCTGAGTGCCGCTGTGAGCCTCTTGGACTCCCGGTCGACGTATGGGGAGTCGGCCGAGTCCGGTTCAGGGCGGCACATGCGGACTCAGGTACCGGCAAACGCCCATCACTGTCGGCGCTACCGGTAGACTGGAGGCTAATCCCGCCCCACTTGTGGGACACACCGAGCAACGCTGACTAAGGCTTACCAACGCAACACGCCGCAGCCGCTCCGGCCATCCGCTGAGAGCTTGGTCTGTGCTGTGCCAGAAAGGGCGCTTCGTGGCCGATTCCGGCAACCCCAACGAGAACATCCCGTCCACCGACGCCGGCGCGAACGGCGAGGTCACAGCCTCGTTGTACGACGCCAGTGCCATCACCGTCCTCGAGGGTCTGGACGCGGTCCGCAAGCGACCCGGCATGTACATCGGCTCGACCGGTGAGCGCGGACTGCACCACCTGGTGCAAGAGGTCGTCGACAACTCCGTCGACGAGGCGCTGGCCGGCCACGCGGACACCATCGACGTCACGATCCTCGCCGACGGCGGCGTGCGGGTTGTCGACAACGGTCGTGGCATCCCGGTCGGCATCGTCCCCTCCGAGGGCAAGCCGGCCGTCGAGGTCGTGCTGACGGTCCTGCACGCGGGCGGAAAGTTCGGCGGCGGCGGCTACGCGGTCTCCGGCGGTCTGCACGGCGTGGGTGTCTCCGTCGTGAACGCCCTGTCGAGCAAGGTCTCCGTCGAGATCAAGACCGACGGCTATCGCTGGACGCAGGACTACAAGTTGGGGGTCCCGACGGCCCCGCTTGCCAAGCACGAGGCCACGGACGAGCACGGCACCACGGTCACCTTCTGGGCCGACCCGGACATCTTCGAGACCACCGAGTACTCTTTCGAGACTCTCTCGCGGCGTTTCCAGGAGATGGCGTTCCTCAACAAGGGGCTGAGGATCAACCTCACCGACGAGCGCGAGTCGGCGAAGGCCACAGCCGGGGCGGACGAGGCGGGCGAAGACGAGAAGCACGAGGTCAAGAGCGTCTCGTACCACTACGAGGGCGGCATCGTCGATTTCGTGAAGTACCTCAACTCCCGCAAGGGAGACGTGGTGCATCCCACCGTGATCGACCTCGAGGCCGAGGACAAGGACAAGAGCCTTTCCCTCGAACTCGCGATGCAGTGGAACAGCGGTTACAGCGAGGGTGTGTACTCCTTCGCCAACATCATCCACACGCATGAGGGCGGTACGCACGAAGAGGGTTTCCGTGCCGCGCTGACGAACCTGGTCAACAAGTACGCGCGCGACAAGAAGCTGCTGCGTGAGAAGGACGACAACCTCACGGGTGACGACATCCGCGAGGGTCTGACCGCGATCATCTCGGTCAAGCTGAGCGAGCCCCAGTTCGAGGGCCAGACCAAGACCAAGCTGGGCAACACCGAGGTGAAGACCTTCGTCCAGAAGGTCGTCTACGAGCACCTCAACGACTGGCTGGACCGCAACCCGACCGAGGCCGCGGACATCGTCCGCAAGGGCATCCAGGCGGCCACCGCGCGCGTGGCGGCCCGCAAGGCGCGCGATCTGACGCGCCGCAAGGGCCTGCTGGAGTCGGCGTCCCTGCCGGGCAAGCTCTCCGACTGCCAGTCGAACGACCCCACCAAGTGCGAGATCTTCATCGTCGAGGGTGACTCCGCCGGCGGCTCCGCCAAGTCCGGCCGCAACCCCGAGTACCAGGCGATCCTCCCGATCCGAGGCAAGATCCTCAACGTCGAGAAGGCACGGATCGACAAGATCCTGCAGAACCAGGAGATCCAGGCGCTGATCTCGGCCTTCGGCACCGGAGTCCACGAGGACTTCGACATCGAGAGGCTCCGCTATCACAAGATCATCCTGATGGCGGACGCCGACGTCGACGGCCAGCACATCAACACCCTGCTGCTGACGTTCCTGTTCCGCTTCATGCGGCCGCTGGTCGAGGCGGGTCACGTCTTCCTGTCGCGCCCCCCGCTCTACAAGATCAAGTGGGGCCGGGACGACTTCGAGTACGCGTACTCGGACCGCGAGCGCGACGCGCTGATCGAGCTCGGCCGGCAGAACGGCAAGCGCATCCGTGACGACTCGGTCCAGCGCTTCAAGGGTCTCGGCGAGATGAACGCCGAGGAGCTGCGCATCACGACCATGGACCAGGAGCACCGCGTCCTCGGCCAGGTCACGCTCGACGACGCCGCCCAGGCCGACGACCTGTTCTCGGTCCTGATGGGCGAGGACGTCGAGGCGCGCCGCCAGTTCATCCAGCGCAACGCCAAGGACGTCCGGTTCCTCGACATCTGAGTCGGTCTCAGCTGACCGCACCAGAAAGGATCTTCACCAGCAATGACCGACGAGAACATTCCAGTCACGCCTGTGGACGAGGGCCTGGCCCTGCGCGTCGAGCCTGTCGGGCTCGAGACGGAGATGCAGCGCTCCTACCTCGACTACGCGATGTCCGTCATCGTCTCGCGCGCGCTGCCGGACGTACGGGACGGTCTCAAGCCCGTCCACCGCCGTGTGCTGTACGCCATGTACGACGGCGGCTACCGGCCCGAGAAGGGCTTCTACAAGTGCGCCCGCGTCGTCGGCGACGTCATGGGCAACTACCACCCGCACGGCGACTCCTCGATCTACGACGCGCTGGTCCGCCTCGCGCAGCCGTGGTCGATGCGGATGCCGCTGGTGGACTCCAACGGCAACTTCGGCTCTCCGGGCAACGACCCGGCCGCGGCCATGCGGTACACCGAGTGCAAGTTGATGCCGCAGTCCATGGAGATGGTCCGCGACATCGACGAGGAGACCGTCGACTTCACGGACAACTACGACGGCCGCTCCCAGGAGCCGACGGTCCTGCCGGCCCGCTTCCCGAACCTGCTGATCAACGGCTCGGCGGGCATCGCGGTCGGCATGGCCACCAACATCCCGCCGCACAACCTGCGCGAGGTCGCGGCCGGCGCCCAGTGGTATCTGGAGAACCCCGACGCCTCCCACGAGGAGCTTCTGGACGCTCTGATCGAGCGCATCAAGGGACCCGATTTCCCGAGTGGTGCTCTGGTAGTGGGCCGAAAAGGCATCGAGGAGGCCTACCGCACGGGCCGCGGCTCCATCACGATGCGTGCGGTCGTCGAGGTCGAGGAGATCCAGAACCGCCAGTGCCTGGTGGTCACCGAGCTCCCCTACCAGGTCAACCCGGACAACCTCGCGCAGAAGATCGCCGACCTCGTGAAGGACGGCAAGATCGGCGGCATCGCGGACGTACGCGACGAGACCTCGTCCCGTACCGGCCAGCGCCTGGTCATCGTCCTGAAGCGGGACGCGGTCGCCAAGGTCGTACTGAACAACCTCTACAAGCACACCGATCTGCAGACGAACTTCGGCGCCAACATGCTGGCGCTGGTGGACGGCGTGCCGCGCACGCTGTCGCTCGACGCGTTCATCCGCCACTGGGTGAGCCACCAGATCGAGGTCATCGTCCGTCGTACGCGCTTCAGGCTGCGCAAGGCCGAGGAGCGCGCGCACATCCTGCGTGGCCTTCTGAAGGCCCTGGACGCCATCGACGACGTCATCGCACTGATCCGGCGCAGTGACACCGTCGAGATCGCGCGAGAGGGCCTGATGGGCCTCCTGGAGATCGACGAGATCCAGGCCAACGCCATCCTCGAGATGCAGCTGCGGCGCCTCGCCGCCCTGGAGCGCCAGAAGATCGTCCAGGAGCACGACGAACTCCAGGCGAAGATCACCGAGTACAACGCGATCCTCGCCTCGCCGGTCCGCCAGCGCGGCATCATCAGCGAGGAACTCGCCGCGATCGTCGAGAAGTTCGCCGACGACCGCCGCTCCAAGCTGGTGCCCTTCGACGGCGACATGTCCATGGAGGACTTGATCGCAGAAGAGGACATCGTCGTCACCATCTCGCGCGGCGGCTACGTCAAGCGCACAAAAACCGACGACTACCGCTCCCAGAAGCGTGGCGGCAAGGGCGTACGCGGCACAAAGCTCAAGGAAGACGACATCGTCGACCACTTCTTCGTGTCGACGACGCACCACTGGCTGCTGTTCTTCACCAACAAGGGCCGCGTCTACCGGGCCAAGGCGTACGAGCTGCCGGACGCCGGCCGGGACGCGCGCGGACAGCACGTCGCGAACCTGCTGGCCTTCCAGCCGGACGAGGCGATCGCCGAGATCCTCGCGATCCGCGACTACGAAGCGGCGCCTTATCTCGTACTGGCCACCAAGGGGGGGCTGGTAAAGAAGACGCCTCTCAAAGATTACGATTCCCCGCGTTCCGGCGGCGTCATCGCGATCAACCTCCGTGAAACAGAGGCCGGTTCCGACGATGAACTGATCGGTGCCGAGCTGGTTTCGGCCGAGGACGATCTGCTTCTGATCAGCAAGAAGGCGCAGTCGATCAGGTTCACGGCGACCGATGACGCCCTGCGCCCCATGGGCCGTGCGACCTCGGGTGTGAAGGGCATGAGTTTCCGTGAGGGCGACGAGCTGCTCTCGATGAATGTTGTTCGAACAGGTACGTTCGTGTTCACTGCCACCGACGGTGGGTACGCGAAGCGGACGCCCGTCGACGAGTACCGCGTCCAGGGTCGCGGTGGCCTCGGCATCAAGGCCGCCAAGATCGTGGAGGACCGTGGATCGCTCGTCGGCGCGCTGGTGGTCGAGGAGACGGACGAGATCCTCGCCATCACGCTGTCGGGCGGTGTGATTCGTACACGGGTCAACGAGATCAGGGAGACGGGCCGTGACACCATGGGCGTCCAACTGATCAACCTGGGCAAGCGCGATGCCGTCGTCGGTATCGCTCGGAACGCCGAGGCCGGTCGCGAGGCCGAGGAGGTCGACGCTGTGGACGTCGACGAATCGGACGAGGCCGACACGGTCGACGGCACGACGGACGAGGGCGACGAGTCCACGGCCGAGTAGCGCGAGGAGTGAGTCATCGTGAGCGGAGCCACGGGCGCCGGATCGACCGGTACGGAGACGGACGGCGGCCGTGGCCCCGCCATGGATGCGAAGGACTCCCACGACTCCAATGACTCCCATGACGCACATGGATCCCAGGGGGCAACTGTGACGGACACCCGAGGCGCGCAGACGCCGCAGTACGCGGCGGGCGCGGCCCCAGGCGCGCCGGTGCCCCCGGCTTCCGGTTCGCCGTTGCCCGGCGAGCGGCAGTCCCAGCAGCCCGCTCAGCCGTACCACCCGCCGCAGGCGTACCCGACACAGCCGCCGCCACCGTCACCGCCGCCGGCGGCCGGCGCCGTCCGCCGGCCGCGCACCGGGGCGAGTACGACACCTCGCACCCGCAAGGCGCGCCTTCGGGTGGCCAAGGCCGACCCCTGGTCGGTGATGAAGGTCAGCTTCCTGCTCTCCATCGCGCTCGGCATCTGCACGATCGTCGCGTCCGCGGTGCTGTGGATGGTCATGGACGCCATGGGCGTCTTCTCCACGGTGGGCGGCACGATCTCCGAGGCCACGGGCTCGAACGAGTCCAACGGCTTCGATCTGCAGTCCTTCCTGTCGCTGCCGCGCGTGCTCATCTTCACGTCGATCATCGCGGTCATCGACGTCGTCCTCGCCACCGCGCTCGCCACCCTCGGCGCGTTCATCTACAACCTCTCCGCGGGCTTCGTCGGCGGCATCGAGCTGACGCTCGCGGAGGACGAGTAACCGTCTTCGGGACCTCTTGGCGGTGTGAGCGCATCCTTGTCAGGGATGCGCTCCAACGCTGTCCGGGCAGGCAAGAGGCCACCTCGGATATCGATTTTGGGACTGACCCGGAGGTGCGCTAATCTTCAGAGGTCAGCGCGCGGGATGTACACCGCAAAGCGCGGCGGGGCTATAGCTCAGTTGGTTAGAGCGCATCCCTGATAAGGATGAGGCCACAGGTTCAAATCCTGTTAGCCCCACACCACGAAGACCCCCAACCAGTTGTGGTTGGGGGTCTTCTTCGTGTCCGGTGGCGTACGCAAGTTCGCCCGGCTGTGAGGTTGCGAGGGGCATTCGGCGGCTACATCAGGTCGTGCACGGGGTGGCGGAGTCCGCCGCCTCCTGGGCCTCGGACGGGGTCTCCACGTCCGTCGGCGGGCGGTGGCGGCAGTTGGGGGCGGAGCCGTGGGCCTCGGCGTGGATGCGTTGCTTCATGGTGGGAGGCAGGGTGCGGCTGAAGGACAGGGCCCAGCCGGACATCGCGGGGGCCGTGACCGTGGGGCTCGCATTGCGGGCGGACTCGGTCTGAGGTACAGCGGTGGCCGCGCCGGCCGTCGTGACGAGTCCGAGCGTCGTGCACAGTGCGATGAAGGCGGTGATGACGGCGGTCCACAGCTTCATGACCTTGTTCCTGGCCACGGTCCCTCACTTTCGGGTTGGGTGATTTGCGTACTTTCCTCATGATGTGTAGGAGAGCCGCGAAGTGGTGGACCGACGCTCGTGGCGCATCGCTCTTCAGATGAACACCACCCGGATGGACCCAAGAGGTCCGTAGAGTGGATGAAGGCGCTGAAAATTACAGAATGTGGCGAGTTGTCGCTCTGCGGTCGGAGCCATGGCGTCCGCTTCTACGGCTGTGTGCCGGGCGGGAGTTGAGGGCCGACGCAGGTCACCGATCGGTATCGGTCGGTGTGTATAGTCGGGCGCCAGAAGTCCCCTACGTCAAGGAAAGACGAGGTCGCGCGGTGAAGAAGCTTCTCCTGGTCGCACTGGCCGCCATCGGCGGGCTCCTCGTGTACCGCCAGATCCAGGCGGATCGCGCCGAGCAGGATCTGTGGACGGAGGCGACTGACTCCGTGCCCACGGGTTCGTGAGTACCGACGACAGTCTCAGTACAGACCCCGGCCGCCCTCGCGGTCGGGGTTTTCGTTGTCCACATGTCTTCGTGTTCCTCCACGTGTCCCCCACAGGAAGCGCTTGCGTCGCCGAAGCGGGGGATGGCGCGGTGGCGGGCGGGGCAGGATGGTCGGGGCTTCGCGGTGTCCGGGGCGTGACGATGCCGGTCCGCGGGAGCCCGGTGGGTGACGATCCAGGGCTACGACGAGGGGTGGCGCGTGATGGGGCGGCGCACGGGGTGGTGGCGCGGCCGTACGGCCTTGACCTGCGTGGCGGTGCTGTGCGCGGTCGCGGTGCTGCCCGGACCGGCGCAGGGGCAGGCGCGCGGCCAGGGGATGGCAGCCGGTACGCCTGATCCGTACGTCTTCGCCGAGGACGCCCAGCGGATCGATGGTGCGCCGAACGCGGCCGAAGCCGTACAACTGACCCCGGGCGAGACCTACAAGAGCTCCGTCCAGAACAACGAGAAGGTCTACTACCGCCTCCAGCTCGACAACGTCTCCAACGCGTACGTCTCGGCCACCGCCCTCCCCGGAACGGGGACGAACGTCGCCTCCTCGGACGGCCTCAAGGTCTCCCTCCAGGACCCCGACGGCCACAGTTGCTTCTCCGGAGACGCCGAGGTAGCCCGCTTCGGGCCCACCGAGAGCCCGCGCCCCCTCACCGCCTGGGCGTCGCGCCGGGCCGGCGGGTACGCCTGCCGGACGGCAGGGACGTACACCGTGGTCGTGGAGCGCACCAGCCGAGCCGATTCCTCGCCGGACGACTGGAGCCTGGAGCTTCAGTACGTGTCCGAGCCCGCCCTGAAGAGGACCGGCCCGACGACCGCCCCCGAGACCTGGAACTCCGCCACCCCCAAGCCCGTCAGCGGCACGCCGAAGAACCGCAGAGGCGGCACGAGCTTCAACGAAGCGCGCGCCCTCGGACAGGGCGTCTGGAAAGACGGCATCCGGGCCGGGCAGACGCGCTTCTACCGGATCCCGGTCGACTGGGGGCAACAGTTCTACGCCACGGCCGAACTGGGCGCGGCCGACGGCGACGGCTTCCTGGGCAACGCCCTCGTCATGTCGCTCTACAACCCCGTGCGCGCCTTCGTGGACGACGCCGACACCGGATACGACGGCACACCGAAGTCGGCCGCCCTGGAGCCGCTGCCGGCGGTCGCGTACGAGAACCGGTACACCGTCGACAACCAGGTCAGCGGGATGCGGTTCGCCGGCTGGTACTACCTCGCCGTGCATCTCGGCGCCGAGGCGGCCGACAAGTTCGGCGACGGGCCGCTCGGGCTGACGCTGCGTGTGCGGGTGAGCGGTGCGGCGGGCGCCGAGCCGGCGTACGCGGGGGTGGCCAGGCCTCGCGGTGTGTTCGACGTCACAGCGGGGGACAAGGGCGCGGCGCCGAGCGGGGCCGCGGCGGCGGACGGACGTGACGGCGGGGACAGCGACACAACGATGAGGCTGGTGGCCGCGGGCGGGATCGGCGCGGGGAGCGTGCTCGTGTTGGGGCTCGGGGTGTGGACTGTGGTCGCCCGGCGACGGGCGGATGGGGCGGCAGCGATGGCCGGCGGTGCGGTCGCGCGGGAGTACGAGCCGCCGCGGGCCCGGTAGTTCGCCGACTCAGGCCGGGGCCTGGCCGACTCGAGCCGGGCTTCGCCGACTCAGGTCCGGTTCTCCGCGACCTCAGGTCCAGGCCTTGCGGGCTCAGATCCGGGCCTCGCGGGCTCAGATCCGGGCCTCGCGGGCTCAGATCTGAGTCAGGGCCCAGAACCCGACCGCGAAGCAGACCAGCGCGAGCAGCAGCACCGGAATCGCCACCTGCGCGGGCGGCCCGGGGCGCCGGAGCGCGCGCCTGCCACGGTGCCGCGCAACTGGTTGCGGCTGAGGCGGAACCTGAACGTCGCGAGCGGTGTACGAACCAGTAGAGGCGAATGCGTGCGGCTGCGACGCGGGGGTCGCGGCCTGGGGGGAGGGCACATGCGTGGGTCCGTACGACGGAGCATGGGCGGGAGCCGGGAGCGCGAACGAGCTGGGAGGAGTGGGGGCCTGCTCGGGCTGTGGCTGCGCTGGTTGCTGGGGCTGATGCGGAGGCGGCAGGTGGAAGCTGCCGGTGTCCGACATCGTGGACTTCGGGGAGGGCTGTGGGGGTACGGCATCGGGGGCCGGGGGAGGCGGTACGGCGTCGGGCGTGGGGGTGCTGTCATGGGGTACGGCGCCCGCGCGGGCCGGAGTCGAGACGGCACCCGTCTGTGGATGTGGCGGCGCGGTGCCGGCGTTGGTGTGCTGAGTCGCGCTGCCGTGGCCAGGGCCGGGGTGCTGAGGAGTGCTGGTCTGCTCACGGTCAGGCGTGGTCGGGAGTGTGCCGCCCGGGCCGGACCCCGCGGGGAGCGGACCCTCCGGGCCGAACCCCGGTGGAAGTGGGCCGAGTTGGTCGAAGATCTCGATCACTTCGTCGTCGGGGCCGGGGTCCTGCAGAAGCTCCCTGGCCGAGGCGAGCGCCTTGCGCGCCCCCGTGGCGGTGCGGAACCGCGCCCGTGGGTCCGGCTGCACCAGGGCCGCCACAACCTGCCACAGCGGCTCCGGAACGCCCTTCGGGGCACCCGGGGTGCCGTGCGCCGCGAAGTACTCGATGAGCGCCTTGGCATCGGGTCTGGCGCCCTCCAGCAGATAGAGGGCGACCAGCCCCACGGCGAACAAGTCGGCGGGGAAGTCCGGCTCCTCACCGAGCAGTTGCTCGGGCGCGAGGTAACCAGGCGTCCCCACCACATAGTTGGTCTCCGTCAGCCGTGGCTCACCCAGGCGCATAGCGATGCCGAAGTCGGACAGCCGCAGCCGCGGGCGGCCCGTTCCGGTCGCCTCCAGCAGGATGTTGGCAGGCTTGACATCGCGATGCACGACCCCCTCCGCGTGCACCGCGGCAAGCCCCGCCAGCAGCTGGTCGAGCAGAGTGCAGACGAACGTCGGCGGCAGGGGACCGTAATCCCCGACCAGATGAACCAGCGAGCCTCCGCCGACCAGGTCCATGGTGAACAGGACCTTGTCGTCGTCGGCCGCCCAGCTGGCGGGAGCAAGCACATGCGGATGATCGATCCGCAGCGCCTGCTCCCGCACGAAGCGCAACAGCGCGTGCGCGTCGCTCTGTTGCAGAACCTTGGCGGCCACATACCGGCGCCGCCGGTGGTCCCAGGCGCGCCAGACCGCACCGACTCCCCCGCGTCCGATCGGATCGACCAGTTCGTACCGGCCGGCGAAGACCTCACCCATGGTCGTGCGTCGCTCCCCCTTCGGCGGTCGGCACGGCGGCCTCATCGAGAGGCCCGGCTGCCGGGCTCCCCGCCTCCAGCAGGATCAACAGACCTACGGCTACGAGGTGTTCGACGGCCGGGCAGCGGGCTCAGCTCTGGTGGGACTGGTAGTGCGCGACCGCCTCGGAGGTGCGACCCGCCCCGTACACCCGGAGGAACTCTGCCAGTTCCGGGTGGCTCGGGGCGAGACTGTCCGCCGCCTCGATGATGTCCCCCGCGGCCGACACGGAGCGCAGCAGCGACTGTATCTCGCGCACCACACGCTTGACCGTGGGAGCACCCGAACTGGTCGACGACTGTGTGCTGTTGTTGAGCACCGAGCCCCCCTGCGACTTCTTGATCTCCTCCATGCGCTCGGTGGCCTCAGCCGCGCTCACGCTGCCGTCGGCGACCTGACCCGCGAGGTCCTGCAGCAACTGCACTCGCTGCACCACCGCCGGGTTGCCGATTTTGGCGCGCTGACCACTCATCAGCTGCGACAACATCGGTGCTGACAGTCCCAATACCCCCGCCAGACGAGCCTGGTTGAGCCCCAGGTCGTCTATGAGCCTACGGAAGAGCGCCCCCAGCGGCTCCCCGTACCAATTCCGCTGCAGCTCCCGCGCTCTTGCGGTTGCTTCCTGCTGTGCGGCGTCCATGCGCGTCTCCCCATCGCTTCGTACCGCGGTTCGCTGAAGCGAACCACGTCGAGCATCTTATGGAGAGTGGTCGTCTGCTGGGACCCCAATCCTTTTGCAGGATCCTGGGGGTAACCCGGTACTCTGGGCTGCGACGCTCTTCCGGGAGAAGATTCTCCCGGCGGACGCGTCCCTTCCGGGGCCTTAGCTCAGTTGGTAGAGCGCTGTCTTTGCATGGCAGATGTCAGGGGTTCGACTCCCCTAGGCTCCACCCCTCTGACCAGCCAGGATGCCGAAAATCGGCCCTGGCTGGTTCACCGTGCCCATCACGAAACCCATCACTACGGTCCAGGGCATGGCTACCCAGCACCGGCAACGAGGCAGCATCCGCCAGCGCAACGGCGTGTACGAGGTGCGCGTATACGCCGGCCTCGATCCGCTGACCAAGAAGCGCATCTACCTCACCGAGACCGCCCACGACCTCACGGCCGCCGAGAAGGCCCGCACGCGGCTACTCTCCCGCGTCGACGAACAGCGCCACCCGAAGACCAAGATCACAGTTGGTCGGGCGATCGACCAGTGGATGGCCGTCGCCCGCCTCGAAGACGACACCCGCGACCGGTACGAGATCGCCATCCGCATGCACCTGCGGCCCGCCTTCGGCACGGTGCAGGCGTCGAAGCTCCATCCACAGGCTGTGGAAATTCTCTACGCCCGCCTCGCGCGCTGCCGTGAGCAGTGCGAGGGGAAACGGAAGGGCAAGGCCGATCCTGAGACCGGGACGGTCCACGAGTGCAGGCCGCTGTCCAACGGCTACCTGCGAAAACTGCACTACATCCTGCGTCCCGCCCTGGAGCGCGCGTACCGCTGGGACTACATCAGCAGCAACCCGATGGACCTGGTCGACGCACCGCCCGAGGACGAACCCGAGCCCGACCCGCCCTCCGACACCGAGGTCGCCTCGGTCCTCAACAGCGCCTGGCAGCGCGATCCCGACTGGGGCACCCTCCTCTTCCTCGTCGCCGTCACCGGCTGCCGCCGCGGCGAGCTGTGCGGCCTGAGATGGATGAACGTCGACCTCGACAACGGCGTCCTGTTCGTACGGCGCGCGACCAACAGGCGCAACAAGCTCAAGAAGACCAAGACCAAGCGCATCCGCCGCATCGCCATCGACCTCATCACCGCGGGCATTCTGCGGGACCACCTGGAGCGCTCACAGAAGCGCGCCGCGGCCTGCAAGGGCAAGATCACACCCGAGAGCTACGTCTTCTCTCTCGACCCCGACGGCAGCGAACCCCTGAAGAAGAACTCCGTCACCCAGCGGTACAGGCGCGAAGCCGTCCGCCACAAGCTCCGCAGCACCCGCCTCCAGTCCCTCAGGGACTACTCCGTCACCGAACTCATCGTCGCCGGCGTCGACCTGCGCACAGTCTCCGGCCGCCATGGCCACAGCACCGGCGCCACCACCCTGCGCCACTACGCGGCCTGGGTCGAGGTCGCCGACCAGCGGGCCGCCGAGATCCTCCCCGCCCGCCTGCCACGCCTCGGCGACGGGCCGCTGGCGGAAGGCGACCTGGCCCCCCGGGAGAAGGTCACCGCCGAGCTCCGCGAGGCCATCGAGGACGGTGTCATGCCGCCCGGCTCCGACTTCCCCACTCTGGAGGACCTGGCCGCCACCTACGGCGTCTCCCACGGCACCGCACACCGCGCCTTCGCTCAGCTCAAGAAAGAGGGCCTCATCGAAGTCAGCCGCGGACGCCGCGCCGTCGTACGCCGCCCCCAGGAGGACACCCCCGATGCCGCGTAAGAGCCCTCTCTGCACTCCTTCCCCCGACCCGGTCGGCGCCGCGTACCGTGAGAGGCGGGACGCGCTACGGATCCGGGAGGCGTACGGCATGAGCGAGCGACAGTGGACGATCGAGACGATCTGCGACGCCCTCGTCGGCCCGGCCGCCAAGCAGCAGTTCCTCGGCGAGATCAACCGAGTCCCGGTCCACGAGATCGTCACGGTCTTCGCCAAGTGGCAGCAGATCGCCTCCGACATCACGGCCGCCGTCGAGCGCGGACGTGAGCTCGCCAGAGCTGAGGCCGAGACCGGCGAGATTCCAGGCGAGTGGATCGACGTCACCGACCGCATCCAGGCCGAGGCCTCTGCCGCCCGCGCCCGCGGCGTCGCCTGATGGCCTTCCGGCTCAAGTACAGCGCCAGCACGGAAGCGGTACACGACGCTATGCCAGCGGCCGAGAGCGAGCAGCTGTCGCTCGCGCTCGCCGCGGCCTGCGAGGACCCGATCGCTGCGACCGAGGTGTATGGCGAGGATGACGGCGTGATGCGCACGATCGTGACCGAGCATGCCATCGCCGTGATCCTGGTCGGCCACATCACCAAGACGCTCACGGTGCTGCAACTTAGAAGCTGTTGTCTTTCCGGACATGATCGATGGGTTTCTGCTGGTCAGGCATAGTGCCGGGGTTCGGTGGCAGGGATGGCGCGTCATGTTGTCCCGGCCGGGAGGGTGCTGTTGATGCCATCGGTGATGGGGTTGTTGGAGGACCAGGAACGTGCTGCCCGGCAGCGGGTGGAAGTACTGCGCGAGCAGACGGACCGGCTATTGGCGGAGTTGCACGAGGCGGAGACGGACTGGCAGGAGCTGGTGATCTCGCAGCGGAGGGTCAGCGGGGTACTGGCCGGGCAACTCCGGGAGAAGGGTCCGGAGTTGGAGCAATCGGTGGCTGTCGCGGCCGAACCGCCGGCGCCCGGACCGGTCGTGAACGCGGAGACGAAGACGCAGGTCGTGGCACCGGCCCGGCCGGGCTCGATCGTGCCGCGGTGGGGGCCGGGGGCCGACGTGCGCGCGCTGGCGGTGGAGCATCAGCGGATCGTGGCGGTGCTGGCCGAGGCGAAGCGGGCGGGCCGGGAACCGATGATCTGCCGGGAGATCGCGGAGGAGTTGGGGATCGAGCTGACCCCTTTGAAGATCGAGGGGGCGGTGCGTTCGCGGGCCCGCCGTCTGGCGGAGCGGGGATGGCTGGTGCGGACGGAGTCCGGCAGGTTCAGCCTCGCGGACGGGCCAGCCGACGCGTCATCAGCCTGATCATCGACCAGTGGATCATCGCTTCGCCGGTGTCGCAGCGGCGCTCGTAGTCCCGGGCGAGGCGACGGGAGTTGAGCAGCCACCCCAGCGTGCGCTCCACCATCCACCGCCTCGGCAGCACCACAAACCCCTTCATGTCGTCGCTGCGTTTGACGATCTGCACCGTGAGCTGGAGCTTCTTCCTGGCCCAGGTGACGAGCTTGCCGGTGTAGCCGCCGTCGGCCCACACCAGGCTGATCTTCGTGAAGCGGGCCCGCAGGCGGGGCCGTAGCGTTCGGGCCGCGTCCCGGTCGGTGATACTCGTGGCAGTGACCATGACCACCAGGAGCAGTCCGAGGCAGTCGGTGACGATGTGCCGCTTGCGCCCGTTGATCTTCTTGCCGCCGTCGTAACCGCGTGATGTGGCCGGCACGGTCGCCGCCCCCTTCACCGACTGCGAGTCGACGATGGCCGCAGTCGGCTCCGGCGAGCGCCCGGCGTCCTCGCGGACCCTGTCACGCAGCCGGTCGTGGAGTTCGGCGGTGAGTCCGCGCTCGCGCCAGCGGCGGAAGAAGGCGTAAACCCGGTCCCAGGGCGGGAAGTCGGCCGGCATCGCCCGCCACTTGATGCCGTTGTCGACGACGTAGAAGATCGCGTCAATCATCTGGCGGTGGCAGTAGGCCTCGGGCTGGCCACCCCGGCCCTCCAGCCAGGTCGGGACCGGAAGCCCGTCCCGGACCTCACTCCACTCGGCGTCCGTCATGTCCGTGTCGTAGGCCCGCGTCCGGTCCTGATGATCGGCCGCGTTCCCGAACCGGTGCGCGAGACAATCGCACACCGAGGGCGCCGAGTTGAACTCCACTGGCAAGGACGCGTAGAACAGCGACAACAGGGTCTCCCTGCACTCGAGTTGGTCTCAGCAACCCTCGTGCTGCACCGGAGACCCTGCCTTCATGCACCCGCCGGCGAAGATCACCCGGCACGGCCCGACATTTCGATCACAGTCGCGCTCATGATCGATAGGGATACAGGTTCTAAGGCGTCACGGCGGCCTGGCTCGAGTGGCTGATGTTCGACCTGAACGGTCATGTAGAGGCCGAGTGACCTCAGCTTGGGAAGCTGCGATCATTGCGGCTGGTTCGGGCGCTGACCTGGTCGAACGAGTGGGCTGCGGACGCACCGGCGGTGCGTGCTTTCACCGTGATTCCCCGCTGTTCCCCGCCCTGTCTGGTGCGCTTGTGGTGCGGTTGCTATGTCCCTCGGTTGCTCGGCTCGGCATGTAGCGCTCGGGGAAGTTGGGATGGTTCTGGTAGGGGAGTGCAAGGTCGAGCAGGTCGTCGCACGGCCAGAGGTCACCGTCGAACTGACAGTCATTACGGTCATCCCAGGGACGCTCCGGGTCGCCTTCGGCCGGACTGAGCGTGTGACGGTTCAGCACGCGTCGCTTGGCCTCGACTTCACGCAGCACGCGGGCGGGGTCGTGTAGGGCCACGTGCTGCGCGATCGCGGGATGGAATCCGGTGAGATCTACTTGGCAGAAGTCGACCGTGTCCCCGCGCGCGGTCCACTTTCCGCAACACCCGGCCCCGTCACAGCGTCGGGCCAGGGCGGCTTCCTCGTCCAAGCGCGCATTGAGGAACGCCACCAGGTCGTTGTTCATGAGGGCATCCTCGACGACGGACCGTGCGCCGGCACGTCGTTTACGACCGTCGCTCTCCTCCAGGACCTGATCAACACGCTTTCCAACTGTGTCGGTGGCCTCAGGAGCCTCGGACGGGGCCGTTCACCTGCGTTCATGGGCGGCCGGTCGCCTGAGCGGCTACCGCCTCCGGTCCCGTCTGAACGTCCGTGAACGGCGCTGAACGGGACGGAAACCGAGACGGACGGCGGGGCCTGGCTCGTTAGTATCTTCGCTGTTGAAGGGGGAGCCATGGCACTGGTCCGCAAAGGATCACGACGGATCGTTGTCGACGGCACGGCTTACCGCTGGCGGCTGCGAGGCAGGCCGACGTACTGCCAGGGGCTGATCTGGACGCCGTGCACGTTCGTGGTCGAGCATGCGGACACCCCGGGGGCGACGCTCGTGGTCACCACCGACCAGCCGCATCCGAGCAACTGGATCGGTTGTGAGGCTGAGCCTGTACTGCCATCTGGTGTTGCCGCGGCTGTTCGGCTTGCCCTGCGTGAGGGTTGGACTCCGACAGTTCCGGGCTCCGCGTTCCACCTCGATCAGTCCGCCGGCTTCACGCCTTCGAACTACTGAGGTTGAACTCGTGGTGTCGTAGGGGCTGACGGCTGGCCGTCGGCCGCGGTATCGCCGGAGGCATGCGGTATCCACAAGGGGGGCGGGCTGACCGCCGAACGGCAGCAGTTTCGTGAGGAGTTACGGCTCCAGGCGGCGGAACGGTTCGCTCGGGGTGAGGCGAACTCGGTGATCACCAAGGACCTGCGGGTGAGCGTCCGTTCGGTGCAGCGGTGGCGGCGGACGTGGGACGAGGGCGGTCCCCGGGCGCTGCGGTCGCAGGGCCGGCATCGTTTCCGAGGCTGAGCGAAAAGCAGTTCGCGCAGTTGGAAGCGGAGCTGGCCAAGGGTCCGGCCGCGCATGGCTGGGAGGATCAGCGGTGGACGCTGGCGCGGGTCAAAACGGTGATCGGCCGGCGCTTCCACCTGACCTACACGATCCAGGGCGTGCGGAAACTCCTGGTCCGCAACGGCTGGTCCTGCCAGGTTCCAACCCGACGCGCTGCCGAGCGGGACGATGACGCGGTCGCCGGGTGGGTCAAGGAGGTGTGGCACCGCGCGGAAGACTCGCGGCGGCTCGTGGAGCCTGGCTCGTCTTCGAGGACGAAGCCGGATTCTCCATGACGCCGCCGCAGGCGAAGCCCTGGTCACAACGCGGACACACACCGGTGGTGCGGGTCCGCGGCCGTTCCCGCAGACGGATATCCATTGCCGCACCGACCTGCTACAAACCCGGCCACCGCTCAAGGCTGATCTACCGGCCACGCAGAGACGACGGCCGACGCGACGGGCGCAAAAGCCTCTCCTGGCGCGACTACCGGGACCTGCTGATCGCCGCCCACCAGCAGCTCGGCGGCCCGATCGTCCTGGTCTGGGACAACCTCAACGTCCACAAAGCCGCCGACCTGCGGCAGTGGGCGGCAGCCCGGGAGTGGCTGACCATCTACTACCTGCCGCCCTACGCACCCGACCTCAACCCCGTCGAAGGCATCTGGTCTCTCCTGCGACGCGGATGGCTCTCCAACGTCGCCTTCAGTACCCCCGAACACCTCGACCAGCGCATCCGACGCGGCTTACGCCTCATCCAGTACCGCAGTCACCTCATAGACGGCTGCCTCGCCGAGACCGGCCTGACCATCGGACCCGCCTGATCAGCGACACGACACCACGAGTTCAACCTCAAGTAGAGGAGTTCGAGAGGCCGATGGAGAAGCAGCCGACCGAAGTCCGTGCGACCCGAGGGGCCCCTCAGGCCGCCATCAGCGCCGCCAGGGCGCGGTCCATTGCGGCGTTGAACTCTTCCGGCGTCAGCGGCAGACGGGACTTGACGTCCCGACTCCACTGGTCGGCGAGGACCTCGGCGGAGCCCGCCTCAACACCGTCGAGCGCCGCGTCGGCCAGGTCCGACGGAGCGATCTTGTCCACGGGCCAGCCCGCCGCCATGTCGGTGTCGGCCAGGCCGAGGTGTACCGCTGTGACGAGCGTGCCCTGTTCGGCGAGCTCCAGGCGGACGCCGTTGGTCATGGCCCAGGCGGCGGCCTTGGTCAGGTGGTAGGCATTGGCGCCCTTGCCCCCGAACCACGACATGGCGGAGAGGACGTTGACGATCGCGCCCCCGCCGTTCCTGGCGAGCGCCGGCGCGAACTCCCGGATCATTCCCAGGTGGCCGAACATGTTGGTCTCCAGCTCGTGCCGCACCGCGTCCAGCGAACCGGTCACCAGGTCGGTCCCCGTACTGATTCCCGCGTTGTTGATGAGTATCGAGACGTCCGGGGCGGCCTCGGCGGCGGCCCTCACGGATGCGGGATCGGTGATGTCGAGGGGCAGCACTTCGACCCCGGGCAGGTCCACGGTCTCCGGTCGGCGGGCCGTCGCGTAGACCTTGCGGGCGCCCCGTTCGAGCAGGCGCTGGGCGAAGGCGCGGCCCAGGCCGCGGTTGGCTCCGGTGACAAGGGCGACGGAGTTGTTGATATCCATGGCCGGTACGCTAAAACCTGACGCTAGCGTCAGAGGCAAGTGCTGGTCGTCAGGCCTAGGGGTGAGAGGAATCACCATGACTGTCACAGTGGCCGCAGCCGAGCGGTTGATCCGCATCGGCGAGGTGGCACGGGGTGCCGGCGTCTCAGTGCGCGCCGTGCGCTACTACGAGCAGCAAGGGCTGCTCATCGCGGAGCGCAGCCCGTCCGGCCAGCGCCTGTACCGGCAGGACGCCATCGCCCTGGTCCGCTTCTTCCAGCAGATGTTCGCCGCCGGCCTCACCAGCCGAAGGATCACCGAACTCATGCCGTGCTGGGACTCCGGGCACACCGACGCCGGGCAACGAGCCATGCTGCGAGCCGAGCGTGAGCGCATCCAGGCCAAGATCGACGACCTGCAGGCCGCCCTGGACCACCTCGACGAGGTCATCGCGATCACGGACACGCACCCGTAGGCGCGGTCGGCCAGACGTCTCATCAGCGATCTGACCTCGCTGTCTTGGTTGTGACGAGCAGTCGTCTCCTCGGCGTGGAGCGTCGGGTGCTTCTTCGCAATCTTGTCGCGCAGCTGTGTCTCCGCCCGCATGTCCTTGGCGATGCCCTGGTGCGTCTGCGCGGCCTGCCGCTCGCGGACCAGCTGCCCGTGGACGAAGGCCAGTTCTTCCCTGGTCTGCTTGTCGATGTCATGAGCGAGCCGGGACGCCCTGGAGCGCATCTCGGCGAGTCTCGCGGTGATGCTCTTGATTTCCTCCGGAGCCTCCTGCAGGGCACCGAGCGCGGCGGCGAAGTCGCTGGAGTGGATGACCTCCCACGCGGCGACCCGGGCGCTGTCCTGTTCGGCACGAGGCGTGGTCACCAGCGCGTCGGCCTGGTCCAGGAGCCTGTGCGCCTCGACGGCGTACGCCTGTCCGCGGGGCTGGCTGCCAGCTCTCTCCTGGGCGATGAGTTCGGCGAGCTGCGCCGCTGCCGTGTCCGCCGCCGCGGCGGCGCGGCCAGCCTCGCGCGCGGTGTCTTCGAGCTGCTGGGCCAGGTCTGCGGCACCGAGTGCGCCGTACGGACGCCGCTTCCAGGACGGGATGGCGAGCCGCTCGTGCTCCTCACGTATCCGGGCCAACTGCTGCTTCTGCTCGTCGCTCAGCTGGAACTGTTTGCGCTCCAGGGTCTCCAGGCGGGCGTCCATCTCCTTCGTCTTCCGCTGGATGTGGGCGACGAATGCCGCAGCCTCCTCCACGTCGCGCGGCGGCCTCTCCATGCCGAAGGCCTCGGCGATCCGCCGGGTCACTTCGTGCGGATTGTGGTCACGCAGGGCCTCGACAGCGGCGGCCACGACGGCGTGCCGATCCGGAGCGGAGGGCGCCTGGGCGGCCAGGTGCCGTTTGTGGGCCTCGCGTTCGGCCTGCTCGACAGACGGAGTGAGAGCCCTCGCCGCGTGTGCCCGGCGCAGCTCGCGCTCGGCGTCCGCGCGGGCCTCGGCGGCTTCACGGTCGCGCTGCAGCGGCAGCTGCGCGGGGGCCGGCGGCTCGTCCAGCAGATCCGAGATCATGCCGTCCGGCCTGGACTGTCCGAGGAACTGCGCGAATGCGGCGATGGCGCGCTGCAGCAGCTCCTTCTCGCTGCGGGCCGTGCCGAGCCGGGCCTGGGTCTGCTCGTCCTCGAGGACCGCGAGGGGCAGCCAGAGGTGGTTGGCCTTCTTGGCACGGCTGATGCCGGGGTAGGTGGCGAAGGCGTTCGCGCCGTGCCCGTACAGCAGCGACGTGTTGCAGGTCAGACTCTGGCTGGCCACGGCCGCCAGCAACTCCGCGCGGCTGAAGGACTTTCGGGCCTTGGTCAGCCCGGTCCTGGGATCGAACACGGTGGCGGCGAGGTCGGTGGGCGGGGGTATTCGTGGTCCTGGGCCGGACCCGTCGGTGTCTGCTGGGCCGTCCGGGCCGGGCGGTCCGGGAGCGGCTGCCGCCACCAGCACATCGACGTCGATGCCCATTTCCTCAGCCCGTCGGCGCCAGCTGTCGCGCATCGTCGTGGCGTCGGCATCGAGCTTGTCGCGCTTGGCCGCCATCGACACCGCCGCCTTCTCCTGGCGGCCGGCGTCGGTGCCGGCCTGCTCGTCGACGAGGGCGGCCCGGCGCGAGAAGGCGTCGCGCAACTCGGCGGGGATGCCCACGATCTCCCAGGCCCCGGTGCGCTCGTTGCGCTCGCGCCGGACGCCGAACCGCTCGTACAGCAGGGCGCGGACCCGGGCCTTGAAGTAGGCATCCGCGGCGCCGGCGTGCGCGTGCAGGTCGTTGCCGGAGTTCGCGATCGAGCGCCACGTGCCGTCCTCGCACAGCCCGAGGTTGGCGATCGTGACGTGCAGGTGTAGATGCGGGTCGCCGGGCTCCCCGGCCCGGACCGGGCGTGCGCTCTGGTGCTCGACCGACCACGCCAACAAGCCCCCGATCGCCAGCCGTACGGGCTCGCCGTCCTCGCTGCCGACCGCGTAGCCACACCACCGTTCGATCTGGCCGAAGGTGTCCCGCTTGGCCTGATGGACGAGCGCGCGTAGCTCCTGCTCGTCGAGCAAGTCCATGAGGCCCTGCAGGATGCTGTCGGACTTCGGCAGGTCGAAGACGAAGTCCCAGCCGCGGACACGGCTGTCGACCCGCATGTCCTTGTGCGCCCAGGCGTCGGCGAGTTCCTTCTCGCTGTAGATGTCGGCGAGGGAGAGGCCGACGGCGCGGACCAGCTTGTGGAGCGTTTCCACCTGCATCCGGTGCCGCTCGCCCTGGCGGTGCACCATCCGCTGCATCCGCTCCAGGACGCGCTGCTGCTTGGGCTTGCCCTCCAAGAGGGCGGCAGGGTCCATGCCCTGCTTCTCGGCGGCCTCCACGATCGCCTCGACCACCCGGGCCGTGGTCAACTGCGCCTTCGGATGGGCATGGACAGCGGTCCGAGTGGTGATCAGGCGGGCGCCGGTCGCCGGGTGACACCCGTTCATCAGCCGGCGCGCCGCGTTCCTGCCTTCCTCGTCCAGGACCTCGCCCTCGGCCAGGCCGACCGCCCCCAGCCCGGAGCCCATCCACACCAGGGGAGCGCCGCCCTCCGATCTCAGCCGGTAATCGACGGCCGCATCCTCGCCGTCGTCGATGACGACGGTCTCCTCGGCGGACGACTCGACCACGGCACAGCCGGCCTGCTGCCGCAGCCGGTACTCCACCTGTGCGTCCGCGATGATCCTCGTCAGCCACGCCATCCGCGGCCCCCTTGCGGCCGCCGCGCCGGGCGCTCCTTCGAGTCTGGCGGTTCATCTTCCTCTTCCAGAGCGGTCACTCTTGCGGCCAGCTCCGCGACCTTGCGCTCCAAGTCGTCGAGACACGCAAGGGCCGCCGTCCACTCTTGGTTGGGCATCAAGTCCACCTCCGTCTTGATCCCCTGAGGCTGACTGAGCCTGCAAGCGCGGAACGGCGGGGAGCGTCGAAATACCCGCAGGGCGGGAATCTTTCTTCCCAACTTCCTGCCAGGCGGGAACTCGGCCCCTGAACAACTCGATGTCGCTGGCCGGGAGAAGACACCCAGCACCTGGGCATATACCCGTCTCAGCTAATACTCCAGCCGTAGTTATGGATCTTGGTGGGCTGCCATCGACAAGCAGCCGAATACGGGAAAGCGGGCGGAGTGAGTACTCACTCATTGACGGAGTGAGTACTCACTCCGTACTCTCGCGTCATGACAGCACCCAAGGAGAACCAGACCACCCGCCGCCGCGCCCCCGGCATGTCGCCGGAACAGCGGCGCGCGATGATCATCCAGACCGCGATCCCGCTGATCGCCGAGTACGGCGCCGCGGTGACGACCGCGAAGATCGCCCGCGCCGCGGGCATCGGCGAGGGAACGATCTTCCGGGTCTTCGCCGACAAGGACGAGCTGCTGCAGGCCTGCATTGCCGAGGCGCTCTCCCCCGAGCACGCGGTCCGCGAGCTCGGCGCGATCGACGTATCCCAGCCGCTGCCCGACCGGCTCGCGGAGGCGGCCGAGGCGCTGCAGGCGCACATGGACCGGATCGGCGCGATCCTCGGCTCGCTGGGGCACCGCGGCGGGAAGCATCCCGGCACGGTGCGCGGCGCGGGCCGCGACGAGTCGATGACCCGTACCCGCGCGGCCCTCGCGGAGCTGCTGGAACCCGACAAGGCCGCCCTGCGCCGGCCGCCGGAGCAGATCGCGGCCCTCTTCTTCGGGCTGCTCTTCACCCAGCCGCGTACGGAGGACGAACCCGACCTGACCCCGCAGGAGCTGGTGGAGGTCTTCCTGCACGGGGCGCTCTCGGGGGGCGCCGAGTGAGCGCGCGGAGAAGGCGCCTGGGGGTAACGGCCCTGGCCGTCCTGGCCCCCGTCCTGGTGTGGCTGGTCGCGGACCCACTGCTGGGGCACCGGCTGCGGATCGCCGACGGCGAGCAGACGCTCGACATCGGCGCCGTGCCCGTGGCGGTCGTCGCACTGCTCACGTCGCTCTCCGGCTGGGGACTGCTGGCCGCCCTGGAGCGGTTCGGGGCGCGGCGCGCCCGCGCCATCTGGACCGGGGTGGCCGGCGCCGTACTGGCCGTTTCCTTCCTGCCGTTCATCGGCGACGGCATGGACGGCGGCACCCGGGTCTCCCTCGCTCTGATGCATCTGGCGGTGGCGGTGGTGTTGGTCCCGGGGCTGGGCGGCAGATCCCCCGGGGCGGGAGCCGGTGCCGCCAGGGGGTGACCGCCAGCTGAGTCCACCCGCATCCAGCTCGCCCTGCGCCGGGCGTGGTGTGACGGCGATCCGGTGGACTGGGTGCCGTGGAATGTGGCTCCGGGAACGATCTGGCTGGTCGGCAGCCCGGCTGTCGTCGCGGCCGCAGCGACCATGGACGAGGTGTTCTGGGACCACCGCGACCAGTTCATCCAGCAGACCGCACCCGGTGAAGAGGTATGGCGACAGGCCAGGGACCGCATGGAAACCGCCCGGCTGCACTTCATCAATGCAGCCCGCCCGCATGTCGATCCCCGGCACACCCGACTCACGCAGGTACCTGTCAGCCGCCCTCCGCTGCCTCATCTGACGGACTCCGGCGCCGACCAGCAGCCGGACGGGCGCCCAACGCCGGACGCATCCGACGCTTGACCTCGGCATCCCCGTTCAAAGGACCGGGCCGGCGACCGGTTCCGGCGCGCCAGAGGACGAGGACCGGCTGAGCGTGGAGGAGTCGGACCGGATCCCGCGGAATCCGCCTGGCGCCGACAATCCGAGCTGAGTACCTGCTCTGCCCGTAGGTGATCAAACAGAAGGTGAGGACGAAGGGGGTTCCGCTCTGGGGAACCCCAGCAGGCCGGGGCTCGGGACGCGCCGAGCACGCGGAACGAGCCCGGTTCCGACAAGCCGTTTTGCCCCACCGTCAGGCGGCTATGTTCAGCCAGTCATCCCACACCCACGGCAGGCACGCTGTGTAGCGTGGCATCGCTCCCGAAGGGGCTCGCCTCCGAAAGCGTCAGCGGTGTCAGCGAAAATCGCTGAACTGCGGAAACGACGTCAGCGCTTGTCAGCGATGTCAGCGTTATTGGGTTTTTCGCTGACAACGCTGACGTCCGCGCTGAGGTCCCCCCTTCCTTCCGCTCACGACGACGTCCGTACAGCCGTCGCGTCGGCACAGGCCGACGACATGCTCCTCGAACTCCTGCCACGACATGGCGTCCACGGCCGCTATGGACACCTCGCGCGCATTGCGCTCCTCAGTAGCACGCCACGCACGGTCCCCATCCCGTGCTGCCCTGTGCGCTCGCGGCAGCCACCATCCGGCTCCGCCGAGCACCCCGATGCACAACACTCCGACTGCGTACGGCCAGACAACGCCCCCGCTCCACACCAAGACCACCACGAGGGCCACACCCGCCAAGCTGTCCCACTTACGGAACACTGCCGTGCGCGCCCTACGCCGCGGCCGTCGTCCTCCTGTTCGTGCCGCCATACCGTCCCCTCGCACCGCGTCCCTTCGACCCTGCGGGCAGTCTGAGAAGCGGACCAGTGCGCCACAAGAACGCGTTGTCAGCCGACGGCGGCTCCGAGGCGGCTGCCCATCACTCCGCGTGCGAATCTCAGCCAAAACGCGGAACCAGGGGAGTCCGTGTAGCCACCGGAGAAAACAAAGGCGCAGGTCGATGACCTGCGGAGATGGTGCGCACACTTTTGCATGGCAGATGTCAGGGGTTCGACTTCCCTGGGCTCCACACCCTGAAGACCCCTCTGACCTGTGGAAACGAGGTTGGAGGGGGGCTTTCTGTACAGGCTTTGCGCGATCCTCGATCCCCGGCCGACTCGGCTGGTTCCACGTGAAACATCGTTGTGGGCGGGAGACCTCAGGTCTCCCGCCCACAACGATGTTGAAACCAGTGGATACGAGCCGACATGAACCGGCGGCGTCAGCCGCGCTTGTTGCGCTCCGCCGCCTCTGCCTCGGCCTGCTTCGCCTGGACCTCGGGATCGAGCGCCTCCTGGCCGCTGCCGTCGACCGAGGCCAGCTGACCGGTGTCCGGCACCTCCGTGGCGGCCGGCGGCTCCACCAGCCAGTCGGGGTTGGCCTGCTTGTCCCACCACTTCCAAGCGGCGAAGGCACCGCCCGCCAGGACGCCAAGAACAGCCAGCCCCTTCGCAAGGCGCCCGACCCTGGCCCGCCGCTGATGCCTACGGGCCAGCTTCTCGATCTCCTTCGGTGAGACCTGGCCGCGCAGCGCCGCCAGCGCCGCCGCACTACGGGCCGCCGCCTCCTCACGGACAGGCCCGGCCGCCGCCCTGGCCTGCTCGATCCTCGGCCGGGAGTAGTCAGCGGCCTGCCGGGCGGCGATGCGGGCGCGCAGCGCAGCCTCGTGGGCGGCGTAGTCAACCTTCGGCGGCACATGAGTGCGCGCCTGCTCCAGGCGCGGCGCGAGATGGGCGTCGTACTGCGTACGAGCCTGATCGGCGGCCTGGTGAGCGGCAGCCGACACCTTCGGTGCGAGCCGTACGCGTGCTTCCTGCGCGTAGTGCGCGGCCCGGTCCTTGGCCGTGTCGGCGTAGGGCGCCACCGCTTCCGCGGCGTGCAGCACGCTGCCCTTCGCCGAGCCGGTCGCGGCGCGCACGCTGTCGATGCGGGTCACGGGATCCTCCTCCTCGGTGGCGTACGGGGGGCATTGAGAAATCCCCCAGAAAGACACAGTTCACCTTTCCACCCTTATCAGGATCATGCCTGTCGGAGCGCTCCGGAGCGTTCGCGAGCGGGCATCCGAGCCATGCGTACCGACCGCAAGCGCACTCGGGGCAATAACTGATCAATACGGTGCAACAAGGGCTTGCCGACGACAATGCCACGGATTCTCCGGCCACGCGCCCCTTTGGGACGAAGCAGCTCAGACCGGTGGCGACGCGAGACGGGCAGCGCAGGCCGTGCGAGGATCGAGGAGTAACAAAGGACAACGGAAGGCAGATCGTGGCCGAGCAGCTCTACGCCACCCTGAAGACCAACCAAGGCGACATCGAAGTGCGGCTCCTGCCGAACCACGCGCCCAAGACGGTCCGGAACTTCGTCGAGCTCGCCAAGGGCGAGCGTGAGTGGACCAACCCCGAGACCGGGGAGAAGACCACGGACAGACTCTACGACGGCACGGTCTTCCACCGGGTGATCAGCGGATTCATGATCCAGGGCGGCGACCCCCTGGGCAACGGCACAGGCGGCCCCGGCTACCAGTTCGAGGACGAGTTCCATCCCGACCTCGCCTTCGACAAGCCGTACCTGCTGGCCATGGCGAACGCCGGCCCGGGCACCAACGGCTCGCAATTCTTCATCACCGTCTCCCCGACGGCCTGGCTGACCCGCAAGCACACCATCTTCGGCGAGGTCACCGACGCGGCCAGCCAGAAGATCGTCGACGCCATCGCCTCGATGCAGACCAACCCGCGCACCGACCGCCCCGTCAACGACGTGGTCATCGAGTCGGTCGTCGTCGAGACCCGCTGAGCCCCGACCGTCGCTGAAGACCCGACCGTCGCTGAGGCCGGCCCACCGCCGAAGCCAAGCCTCCGCGCCCGTACTTGCGGGAGCCAGGACGCGAGCCGGGGCCCGAAAACCAAGGCCAGGGAACCAATGCGCCCCGCCCGTCCGTAGAAGGAAGGGCGGGGCGGTGCATTGGGGTATCCGCCCCTGGGACACCGCCGAGTGCCCGCCGTACGGAGAATGAGGGGACCCCATGGACCAGGTGCCAGGCAGCCCGCAGGGACCGCAGGACGCCCAGAACCTGCCCACCTGCTACCGGCACCCCGACCGGGAGACCGGCATCCGCTGCACCCGCTGCGAGCGCTCCATCTGCCCCGAATGCATGGTCAGCGCCTCAGTCGGCTTCCAATGCCCCGAGTGCGTACGAGACGGCTCCGGCACAGGCCACTCACCGGCCGTCAGCCGGCCACGCACCCTCGCCGGCGGCACGATCACCGAAGACCCCCGGCTCATCACCAAGATCCTCGTCGGCCTCAACCTTGCTTTCTTCCTGGTCCAACTCTCCGTCGGCGAACGCTTCGATGAGCGCTTCGAACTCCTCGGGCTCGCATACGTGCCGGGCCTCGGCAGCGTCGAAGGCGTCGCCGAAGGACAGTGGTACCGCCTCGTCACGGCCATGTTCCTGCACGGCAGCGTCATCCACATCGCCTTCAACATGCTCAGCCTGTGGTGGATCGGCGGCCCCCTCGAAGCAGCCCTCGGACGCGCCCGCTACATCGCCCTCTACGCAATCTCCGGCCTCGCAGGCAGCGCCCTCACCTACCTGCTCGCCGAACCCAACCAGCCCTCACTCGGCGCCTCCGGCGCCATCTTCGGCCTCTTCGGCGCGACCGCCATCCTCATGCGTCGGCTCAACTACGACATGCGCCCCGTCATCGCCCTGCTGGTGATCAACCTGATCTTCACCTTCGGGTGGAGCAACATCGCCTGGGAAGCCCACATCGGCGGCCTCGTCGGCGGCGTGATGATCGGCTACGCGATGGTCCACGCACCTCGCGCACGGCGGACTCTGATCCAGTACGGCGTCTGCGCGCTGGTGCTGATAGCCGTTGTGGTCATGACACTCATCAGGACCGGTCAGCTCACCTGAGGTGCCGACGTTGTCCACAGACTGTGCCGGATCTTGTGCATGCTGTGTGGGAACGGGTGTGCCCCCTGCCGCTGACCTGGGTTTCCCCAGGCAGGGCAGGGGGCGAACGGACTTCCGGATCCCGGTAGGTCAGTCACACCGGGGTCAACGCCCAATGGGTTATCCACAGATCGGCTGTGTTTTCCACCGCTGATCGGCCATGTTTTCCACCGCTGTGGACAGCTGTGGATAACTTTCCGTGGGCAGCTTCAGTCAGGACTTGCCGTACAGGTCCTCGACACCTTGGGGCCGCGTTACTTCCACTGCGTCGAAACGCCGAACCCCGCGGCGATGAAGCCGAAGCCCACCACGATGTTCCAGTTGCCGAGGGAATCGATCGGCAGCGAGCCGTCCGTCACATAGAAAACGACGATCCAGGCGAGGCCGATGAGGAACATGGCCAGCATGACCGGGGCGACCCAGCCGCGGCTGGTCAGCTTGATGTTGGTTGCCTGCTTCGCCGCGGGCGGCGTGTAGTCGGCCTTCTTGCGGATACGTGACTTCGGCACGAGGGTCTCTCCTGTCGATGCGCTGCGTGGCCGCGCAGGGAACGTGGGCTGGCTCCGGAGCAGCGTACAAGGGGACTCTTAGGGCTCCCCCGGGCGTCCGTTAGCGTAGTGCTTCCGCGGCGCCGAAGGAGATAAGGGTACGTTGAGCAATTCTGCCGACTCGCCCCAGGCGGGTTCCAGCCCTGTGCGTATGCGGCGTTTTCGTCCGGTGCGTGTGCTGACGGTGGCTGTGTTCGCTCTCGCCGGGTTGATCTTCTTCACCAGTTTCAACACGGCCAAGGGCACCAATATCCGTACGGATGCCTCGTTGCTGAAGCTCTCCGATCTCATCCAGGAGCGCAGCCACAAGAACGGCCGGCTCGGCGAGAACAACGCGACGTTGCGCGAGGATGTCGAAGCCCTCGCCGAACGTGACGACGGCAGTACGAAGGCGGAGGACGAAAGGCTCGCTGCTCTGGAGGGCAACGCGGGCACGCAGAAGCTCAAGGGCGAGGCCCTCACGGTCACGCTGAACGATGCACCGCCGAATGCCACGGCCAAGCTCCCCGGTTACCCCGAGCCTCAGCCGGACTACCTGGTCATTCACCAGCAGGATCTGCAGGCGGTGGTCAACGCCATGTGGCAGGGCGGCGCCAAGGGCATCAAGGTCATGGACCAGCGGCTGATCTCCACCAGCGCCGTGCGCTGCGTCGGCAACACCCTGATCCTTCAGGGCCGCGTCTATTCGCCCCCGTACAAGATCACCGCGGTTGGTGACCCGGAGAAGCTGCAGAAGGCCCTGACGGCGTCTCCTGCGATCCAGAACTACATGGTGTACGTCAATGTCTATGGGCTCGGCTGGAAAGTCGAGGAGAAAGGGGCAGTGACTCTTCCCGGCTACTCGGGCACAGTGGATCTCCACTACGCGAAGCCTGTGGAGTAAGCCCGCCGGGAGCCGCCGATGCGAGTGATCATCAGGACGTTCAGCGAACTGTGCATCACCGTGGGCGGCGTCATCGTGCTCTTTGTCGTCTATGTGCTGTTCTGGACCGGCGTGAAGGCCGACAGTGCGATGGACGACCAGATCGACAGCCTCCAGGACCGGTGGTCGAAGGGGACGGTCGCGGCCGAGGCCCCCGCAGTCGAGAATCCCGAGCCGCCGGCGCCGTACGAGGACGGCAAACCCTTCGCCGTCATGTACATCCCGCGCTTAGGTTTCACGTGGAACAAGCCCGTGCTCGAAGGCACGAAGACCGGCACGCTGAAGAAGGGTCTTGGTCACTACGCGAGTACGGCGCAGCTCGGCCAGGAGGGCAATTTCGCGGTTGCGGGCCATCGCCGCACGTACGGGGACCCGTTCAAGGACTTCCCCAAGCTGCGCCCCGGTGACGCGGTGGTTCTGACTGATGGCACGACCTGGTTCACGTACCGGATCGACACCGAGCCGTACAAGACGCTGCCCAGTGATATCGCGGTCATCGACCCGGTGCCGAGGAAGTCCGGGTATACGAGGGCGGGTCGCTACCTGACGCTGACGACCTGTGAGCCGGAGTGGGGGCACAGTCACAGGCTGATCGTGTGGGCGCACCTTGATGCCACGCAGCCCGTGGAGGCTGGGAAACCGGAGGCTCTACGCGGTTAGTCTGGTCGTGTACGGCGTGAGTCTGGTGCCGTGGCGTGACGGAAGGGACGGCATGTACAGCTTCATCTGGCGGCATCTGCCGGGAAACGCGTTGATCAAGGCGCTGATCTCCATCGTGCTGGTTCTCGCGGTGGTCTATGTGCTGTTCCAGTACGTCTTCCCGTGGGCCGAACCGCTGCTGCCCTTCAACGATGTGACGGTGGACAACCAGTGAGCGCGCGGATTCTCGTCGTCGACAACTACGACAGCTTTGTCTTTAACCTGGTCCAGTACCTGTATCAACTGGGCGCCGAGTGCGAGGTGCTGCGCAACGACGAGGTGTCGACGGCGCATGCCCAGGACGGCTTCGCCGGCGTGCTGCTGTCGCCCGGACCCGGCACTCCGGAGCAGGCGGGCGTGTGCGTCGACATGGTGCGGCACTGCGCGACGACCGGCGTACCCGTCTTCGGGGTCTGCCTGGGCATGCAGTCGATGCAGGTGGCGTACGGGGGTGTGGTGGACCGTGCGCCCGAGTTGCTGCACGGCAAGACCTCGCTCGTCGAGCACGAGGGCCGGGGTGTCTTCGCGGGGCTGCCGTCGCCGTTCACGGCGACGCGCTACCACTCGCTGGCCGCTGAGCCGGGGACAGTTCCGGCCGAGCTGGAGGTCACGGCCCGTACGCATGACGGGATCATCATGGGGCTGCGGCATCGTGAACTGCCGGTCGAAGGTGTGCAGTTCCATCCCGAGTCCGTGCTGACCGAGCACGGCCACCGCATGCTGGCCAACTGGCTGGCCATGTGCGGTGACTCGGGGGCCGTGGCGAGGTCGACGGGGCTTGCCCCAGTGGTGGGCAGGGCCACGGCGTGACCGCCCTGCGCCCCGAGCGCGACAGCGGCGCCCCGTACGGTGAGGACACCGTGTACGGGGCCGCTGGCGCGTATGGAGGCGCTGCGGGGCCGGAGCAGGAGTGGTACGACCCCGAGGGGTATGTGCGGGACTGGTACGGGGAGCAGGCGGCTTCGTCGTCCGCGGAGTCTCAGTCTTCGCCCTCGTATGACGAACCCTCTTACGGCGAGCCCCCGTACGGCGAGCCCTCGCCCGGGAGGCCTTCGCGCGGGGAGCAGCGGCATGGGGAGGCGTGGCAGGAGGAGGCGTACTCCGAGCCGTACGAGCCCGCTCCGATGCCCCCGATCGATGAAGAGACCGTCGCGCTGCGCGTACCGGACAGCGAGTCCATGCGGGCGGCCAGGTCTGCCACACCCGCCCCTGGCCCCGCCGGCGGCCGTGCGGCCCGGCGTAAGGCCGCCAAGCGGCATGGGCGGCATGGCGGGGCGGTGGAGGAGCCGTCGGCGGCGGAGCCGGGCGCGACGCCTCTCTCGCGGGTGGATGCGCGGCGGGCGGCGCGGGCGCAGAGGCCGGGGGCGGCGGTGATGGCCAGCCGGGCGATCGGTGAGGTGTTCATCACCACGGGCGTGCTGATGCTGCTGTTCGTGACGTACCAGCTGTGGTGGACGAACATCCGGGCGGAGGCCCAGGCGGGCAGTGCGGCGAGCAGTCTGCAGAACGACTGGGCGGCCGGTAAGCGGAAGCCGGGGGCGTTCGAGCCGGGGCAGGGCTTCGCCCTCCTGCACATTCCGAAGCTGGATGTGGTGGTGCCGATCGCCGAGGGCATCGACAAGAAGCGGGTGCTGGACCGCGGCATGGTCGGTCACTACGCGGAGGGTGATCTGAAGACGGCGATGCCGGAGGCGAAGTCGGGCAACTTCGGGCTCGCGGGGCATCGCAACACCCATGGCGAGCCGTTCCGGTACATCAACCGGCTCCAGCCGGGCGATCCGATCGTCGTGGAGACGCAGGACCAGTACTTCGTCTACAAGATGGCGTCGATCCTGCCGGTGACGGCGCCGAGTAACACGGCCGTCCTGGACAAGATCCCCAAGGGATCGGGTTTCACCACGGCGGGCCGCTACATCACTCTGACGACCTGCACTCCCGAGTTCACCAGCAAGTACCGGATGATCGTCTGGGGCAAGATGGTTGAGGAACGGCCGCGCAGCAAGGGCAAGCCGGATGCGCTCGTCAGTTAAGGACAGATGAAGAGTGGCAGCGACGACCGACCACGAAGAGCAGACCGCCGTGCCGGCGCGCTCGCCCGCGCCGCGCCGCCGCGGCCACGGCCGGATCGCGATGGCCGTCAGTGTCTTCGGTGAGCTCCTCATCACGGCCGGCCTGATTCTCGGCCTGTTCGTGGCCTACTCGCTGTGGTGGACGAACGTCGTCGCGGACCGCGAGGCGGACAAGCAGGGCAGCAAGGTACGTGACCACTGGGCCGAGGACCGCGGCCCGGTCGGCCTGGACACCAAGGACGGCATCGGCTTCCTGCACGTACCCGCGATGACGAGAGGCGAGGTACTGGTCAAGAAGGGCACCGACGCGAAGCTCCTCAACGACGGCGTCGCCGGCTACTACACCGACCCGGTCAAGTCCGCGCTCCCGCAGGACAAGAAGGGCAACTTCTCGCTGGCCGCGCACCGCGACGGGCACGGCGCGAAGTTCCACAACATCGACAAGCTGAAGAAGGGCGACCCGATCGTCTTCGAGACCAAGGACGAGTGGTACGTCTACAAGGTCTACGAGATCCTCCCCGAGACCTCCAAGTACAACGTCGATGTCCTCGCCCCCGTCCCCAAGGAATCGGGCAAGAAGAAGGCGGGCCGCTACATCACGCTGACGACCTGCACTCCGGTCTTCACCTCCAACTACCGGTACGTGGTGTGGGGGGAGCTGGAGCGGGTGGAGAAGGTGGATGATGAGCGGACGCCGCCGGAGGAGTTGCGCTGAGCGTGACTGAGGTCCTGTGAGGACCCCAGTCGTCTAGCATGGCGGAGGCCCGAAGCCGCAACTACCTCTTGCGACTTCGGGCCCTTTCCGTGCGAGATGCCAGCGGATCAGCTCAAGGCGGAAAGTTCTGTACCGCCGCTCCACGCTTCGAGCAAGCTGCGGTCCACCGGTGTGACGCCGCCATCAGCCGCGACGTTCATGGCATCGCGCGTGAAGGGACATGTGGCCACGTAGAGCGCCACATCCGCCTTGTACAGGACCTTGGCCGACCCGATGAACTTCTGGACGTGGGAGCTGGTCACAGATACGTAGGGCGCGAATCTCTTGCACTGGACGGCGATGTGTCGTCCGTCGGGTGTCTGTCCCGTGATGTCTACGCCCCGGTCTCCGCCTCCGCCTCGTACGACGACAGCGGTACAGCCGTCACGGCGCAGCAGTTTGGCGACGTGCTCCTCGAACTCGCGCCCGTTCATGGCATCCATGGAGGCCATGACTCCGGCGAGGGGCCGGTCCTCTCGGGGGCCTTCCAGCCGCTGCAGTCGGGCGTTGTGCTGTTGGAGCTTGCGCTCGATGCGCTGGACGCCGCTGCGCAGGGCGATCAATTCCCGGCGGTGCTCGCTCGATGTCTCGATCAATGCGTTGAACATCGGGACGACGGTCTTGCCGAGGACGTAGCTGATGCGCTGGTCGATGCGGTCATCGAGGGAGGGGGAGGCGGCGTCCCTGTGGACAGGGTTATCCACAGGCTGGGTGCGCGCCAGGTACTCCATGTCGAGTAGGTACGTACGCACCTGACGTGCGACTTCGCTGTCGCGGAGGAGCATGGCGACGTTGAGGACGGCGCGGCGGGAGAAGAGCGCGAGGGATGCTGTGCGTGACTGGATCCCACTGAGCTCCTTAAAGGAGCTCAGTTCTGAACCTGTCAAAACCCGGTAGCCGTTGGCTTCCAGTTCCTCGCGGTGGTCGACCACCAGGGAACGGATGGCCTTGATGCCCACCTGGAAGTACGCCGCGACCATCGCCGTAGTCACATGCATGCCGTCCGGCAGCAGCGACAGCGCCTTGACTCTGTCGAGCACGTCCGTGCGCTCCAGCGCGCTGTCGCGCAGAGTCTTCGACTCCAGAAGAGCCGCTTCGTTGATCACGTTCTGTCCTGTCTGCTCGTGGTCCGGCCGTGCGGCCAGGGCGAGGCTCCGATGCCCCACCTCATAGATCGACGAGTCGTCACGTATGAAGACACGATCTACGTGCGAGCAGGTGTTCAACGAGGGCGTTCGGCGACACGTCAGAGCCCCGGCACCCAAGAGTTCAACTTGGGTGCCGGGGCTCTGACGTATGCGGTTGTACGCGGACGGGGCGGGCGTCAGTCCTCGGTGCGGGCGGAGGCGCCGTTGGCGCCGCCCAAGAAGCCGCCGCCGCCGTTGTCTCCGCCGCCGTTGTTCTGGCCGGCGGTGGTCAGGTTGACTGCGGTGCCCTCGGCGACTTGTTGACCGGGGTCTGGGTCCTGATCGAAGACCAACGCGTTGCCGTCTTGAGAGTTGACGTTGCCGACCTTCAGGCCCGCGCCCTCAAGGATCTGCCTGGCGTTGTCGAGGGTCTGGCCGACCACGCCCGGAACCTGGACCTGCTGCTCCTCGTCCTCGGCCTCCTTGCCGATCTGGATGTTCACCGTGGAGTTCGGCTCGACCTGGGAGTTGGCGCCGGGGTCGGTGGAGATGACCTTGCCGACCAGGTTGTCGTCCTCGGTCTCCACCTCGGCGCAGGTGCCTACGAGGTTGTTGGCCACCATCTGTGCCTTGGCCTCGTCACAGGTCCTGCCCGCGACGTCGGGGACGATCGACTGTTCCCTTTCCTCGGCGATGGTGAGGGTGATCTTCGATCCCTTTTCCACTTCCTTGCCGAATGCGGGGTCCGTCTCCAGGACGGTTCCGGGCTCCTCGTCCGACTCCTTGGTCTTCGTGTCGACGTTGAACTGGTAGTCGTCGCCCTGGAGCTTCGTCGTGGCGGCGTCTTCCTTGTCTCCGATGACGTTCGGCACCGCCACCTTCGGCGCCCCCGTAGACACCGTCAGCGTGATCGTGTCGCCCTTGCTGACCGGGTCCTTCGCCTTCGGGGTCTGGTCGCAGACACTGCCCTTCGGAGTGTTCTCGCAGGCCTTCTCGGTCTCCGTCACCTTCAGGTCGACGTTCTTCGCCATGTTCTTGGCTTCGGGCAGGGTCCGGTTGACGAAGTTGGGTGCCGCGAAGGACTCGTTGTCCGTGCCGCCCGTCGAGCTGAACACCCACTTCCCGATGAGGACCGCGCCCACCAGGACCAGGACACCCGCGACGACCAGCAGGATCGTGGAGGCGTTGCTCTTCTTCGGTCGGCGGCGGTCGCCTCCGTCGTAGCCGAAGCCGTCGCCGTCCGGGCCCATCGGGGGGAGCATGGATGTCTGCTGGCCGCCAGGGGTGGGGCGCAGGGCTGTGGTGGGCCTGTCGTCGGGGTAGCCGCCGTAGCCGACGGAGCCCAGGGCGGCGGTGGCCGCTACGGGCTGGCCGTCGAGGCAGGCCTCGATGTCGACGCGCATCTCGTCGGCGGACTGGTAGCGGTAGTCCGGGTCCTTGACCAGGGCCTTGAGGACGATGGCGTCCATCTCGGACGTGATCTCGGGGTCGAAGTTGCTCGGCGGCTGCGGCTCCTCGCGTACGTGCTGGTACGCGACGGAGACCGGGGAGTCTCCGACGAACGGCGGCCGGACCGTCAGCAGCTCGTAGAGCAGGCAGCCGGTGGAGTACAGGTCGGACCGGGCGTCGACCTGCTCGCCCTTGGCCTGCTCCGGGGAGAGGTACTGGGCGGTGCCGATGACCGCGGCGGTCTGCGTCATCGTCATGCCGGAGTCGCCCATGGCGCGGGCGATGCCGAAGTCCATGACCTTGACCTGGCCGTTGCGCGTCAGCATGACGTTCGCGGGTTTGATGTCGCGGTGGACGATGCCGTTGCGGTGTGAGTACTCGAGGGCCTGGAGGATGCCGATGGTCATCTCCATGGCGCGCTCGGGCAGCAGTTTGCGCCCTGAGTGCAGCAGCTCTCGCAGCGTGGACCCGTCGACGTACTCCATCACGATGTACGGGATGGAGATGCCCTCGATGTAGTCCTCACCCGTGTCGTACACGGCGACGATCGCGGGATGGTTGAGCGAGGCGGCCGACTGGGCCTCCCGGCGGAACCGGGCCTGGAAGGACGGGTCGCGCGCGAGGTCCGCGCGCAGCGTCTTCACTGCCACGGTGCGTCCGAGCCGTGTGTCATGGGCGAGATGTACCTCCGCCATGCCACCACGGCCGAGCACCTGGCCCAGCTCGTACCGGCCGCCGAGGCGACGCGGCTCTTCCATAGCTACCTACCAGCCCTCTCCGTCGGTTCCGACCGCACCCAGTTGTGTGGTCCGGCGGTGTGCTGTCCGGGCATACCGTACCCGGCTCGCCTTGACTGACCTGGCCACAACCGTCACCCGATACAGGACCGGTATCGCAACGTGCACCGATGTGAAGGGGACGTGAGCGGGGTCACTTGCTGTCGAGTACTGCTTTCATCACGTCCTTCGCGATCGGTGCGGCGAGACCGCCGCCGGAGATGTCCTCACGTTCGGCCTGGCTGTCCTCGACGACGACGGCGACGGCGACCGGCGAGCTGCCGTCCTCGCCCTTCGCGTACGAGATGAACCAGGCGTACGGCGCCAGCTCGTTGTCGACGCCGTGCTGGGCGGTACCGGTCTTGCCGCCGACCTTGACGTTGGGGATCTGCGCGCGGGTGCCGGTGCCCTCTTCGACGACCGTCTCCATCATCGACTGGAGTTTCTGGGCGTTGTCCGCGGAGAGCGGCTCGCTCATCTTCTCCGGTTCGTGCTGCTCGACGACGTCCACGTTCTGGCCCATCAGCCGGTCGACCATGTACGGCTTCATGAGCGTGCCGTCGTTGGCGATGGCCGAGGCCACCATGGCCATCTGGAGGGGGGTCGTGGCGGTGTCGAACTGGCCGATGGAGCTGAGCGCGGTCTGCGGCTTGTCCAAGGTTGTCGGGAAGACGGAGGCGCTGGAGCGGATCGGTACGAACTGCTCCTTGTTGAAGCCGAACTTCTCGGCGGTCTCCAGCATCTTGTCCTTGCCGAGATCGGAGCCGATCTTGCCGAAGACGGTGTTGCAGGAGTACCTGAGGGCGTTGCGGAGTGTGGCGTCCTTACACGGGATGTTGCCCTCGTTCGGGAGCTCGGTGGTGGTGTCCGGCATGATCCACGGGTCCGGCGAGTCCGTCTTCGCGTCGGGGTCCTTGACGAGGCCGTGTTCCAGGGCTGCGGCCGCGGTGACGGCCTTGAAGGTGGAGCCGGGCGGGTAGGTCTCGCGCAGTGCCCGGTTGAGCATCGGGTCGTCGGGGTTCTGCTTCTTCTGGAGCTTGGTCCAGGCCTTGGTGTCGGTGTCCGTGGAGTTCCCGGCGAACGTCGACGGGTCGTACGAGGGCGTGGAGGCGAGCGCCAGGATCGCGCCGGTGGAGGGGTCGATGGCGGCGACGGCACCCTTCTTGTCGCCGAGGCCGTCGAAGGCCGCCTTCTGGGCGGCGCCGTTGAGGGTGGTGACGACGTTGCCGCCCTTCTGCTTCTTGCCGGTGATCATGTCGAGGGTGCGGCGGAAGAAGAGCCGGTCGTCGTTGCCGGTGAGGATGCCGTCCTCGATGGATTCCAGCTGGGTCGCGCCGAAGGCCTGCGAGGCGTAGCCCGTGACGGGGGCCCACATCTCGCCGTTCTTGTAGGTGCGCTTCCACTTGTAGTCGCTGCTCGAGGTCTCGGTGGAGCCGGTGATCGGCTTGCCGTCGACGATGATGTCGCCGCGCGGCTGGGCGTAGCGTTCGATGGAGACGCGGCGGTTGTTCTCGTGGTTCTGCAGCGAGTCCGCCTGGACGTACTGGATCCAGTTGTCGCGGATGAGCAGGGCCATCACGAGGAGCCCGCAGAAGATCGCGATGCGGCGCAGGGGCTTGTTCACGGGCGGACCACCTGGGTCATTTCGGCGTCGGGGTTGGAGGCGGGGGCCGGTGCCGGACGGCGCGCGGTGTCGCTGATGCGGAGCAGGATGCCGACCAGGGCCCAGTTGGCGATCACGGAGGAGCCGCCGGAGGCGAGGAACGGCATCGTCATGCCGGTGAGCGGGATCAGGCCCATGACGCCGCCCGCGACGACGAAGATCTGCAGGGCGAAAGCGCCGGAGAGACCGGTGGCGAACAGCTTGCCGAAGGGGTCGCGGGCGGCCAGCGCGGTGCGGATGCCCCGCTCGATGATCAAGGCGTACAGCAGCAGGAATGCCATGACTCCGGCCAGGCCCAGCTCCTCGCCGACGGTGGCGAAGATGAAGTCGGAGTTGGCGGCGAAGCCGATGAGGTCGGAGTTGCCCTGGCCGAGGCCGGTGCCGAGCACGCCGCCGGAGCCGAAGGCCATGATCGACTGGCCGATCTGTTCGCAGGCCCCGGAGTCCGCGTAGCAGCCGAAGGGGTCGAGCCAGGCGTTGACACGGACCTGGACCTGGCTGGCGAAGGTGGAGACGACGACCGCCCCGCCGGCGGACATAAGCAGGCCGATGACGATCCAGCTGGTCCGCTCGGTGGCGACGTACAGCATGATCACGAACATGCCGAAGAACAGCAGGGACGAGCCGAGGTCGTTCTCGAAGATGAGGATGAGCAGGCTGAGGGCCCAGAGGGTGAGGATCGGGCCGAGGTCGCGGCCGCGCGGCAGATACAGGCCCAGGAAGCGGCGGCTGGCGAGGGCGAGCGCGTCCCGTTTCACCATGAGGTAGCCGGAGAAGAAGACGGCGATGACGATCTTCGCGAACTCGCCCGGCTGGATGGAGAACCCGGCGACGCTGATCCAGATCTTGGCGCCGAAGACGTTGGCGCCGAGGCCGGGAACGAGGGGCAGGAGCAGCAGCACGATGGCGGCGACCATGGAGATGTACGTGTAGCGCTGCAGGACGCGGTGGTCCTTGAGCAGCAGGAGGACCGCCACGAACAGCGCGATGCCGATGGCCGAGTACAGCAGTTGCTTGGGGGCCGAGGCGCTGAAGGAGCCGTATGTGTTCTCAGCGAGTTGCTGCAGCCGTTGTGACTGGTCGAGGCGCCAGATGAGCACCAGCCCGAGTCCGTTGAGCAGCGTAGCCACCGGCAGCATCAACGGGTCCGCATACGGCGCGAACTTCCGTACGACGAGATGGCCGACGGCGGCGAGCAGGCCGAGGCCCAGGCCGTAGCCGAGCAGGCCGGAGGGGACCTGGTCGTTGATGGCCAGGCCCACGTTGGCGTAGGCGAACACCGGGATGACGACGGCGAACACCAGCAGCGCCAGCTCGGTGTTGCGCCGGCTGGGCGCGCCGATGGCGCCGATCGTGGACGTATGGTGCGTCGATGGGTTCGTTGTACTGCTCATCGTGTAACGGGGCCTCTCACAGCGTGCGTTGCTTACTGCTTACCGCACAGCGAGACCAGCTTCTGCTCTTCCTCCGAGAGGCTGGGACCGGGTGTGGGAGTGGGTGCGGTGGGGGACGGGTCGGCGGACGGTGACTTCGACGGGTTCGGCGTCGGTGTCGCCTTCGACGCCACGGAGGTCCTTGTGGTTCCCGTGGTGCCGCCTGCTTCGCCTTCACCCGTCTGAGAGTTATTACGGCTCTCGGCCTGCCTGCGTTCGGCGTCTTTCTTGCAAGCCGACGCCTGCGTCGCCAGATCCTCGATTTTCGACCTGGCGGCGGTGAGGCCGCCCTCGGCGATCGTGGCCTCGACCTGCTTCTGCTGATACGGCGGCAGGTACTTGAGTTCGATCTCGGGGTGGTCCTTCTCCACCTTCGACAGCGAAACCCAGGCCAGGTCCTGGCTGATACCGCGGTACAGCGCGACGTGCTCGCCCTTGGTGCCGACGTAGTACTGCGTCTGTGTCCAGCGGTATCCGCCGTACAGCCCGCCGCCGATGACGGCGAGCGCGAGCACGCCGTAGAAGGATCTTTTCAGCCACTTGCGTCCGCGGCGGGGTTTGACGAAGTCCTCGTCGGTGTAGTCGCCGAAGCCGCCCGTGGGGACGTAACCGGTGGTGTCGCCGCTGCCGGGCGGGCCGAACTCGCCGCCGCCTCCTCCGGGCGCGGGGCGGCCGAGGCTGGAGGCGCGGCCCGCGGGCGTCTGCATCGTGCCGTCGTCGTGCAACTGCTGTTGCTGGTTCTCGGCGACCGCGCCCACGACGACCGGGATGTCGGACATCTGCCCCGCGAGGGTGTCCCCGCCGTCGATGTCGAGTACGTCGGCCACGATCACCGTGATGTTGTCCGGGCCGCCGCCTCGCAGAGCGAGCTCGATCAGCTGCTGCACGGTCTCCTGCGGCCCCTGGTAGCTGGCGAGGGTGTCCTCCATCGTCTGATGGCTGACTACCCCCGACAGACCGTCGGAGCAGATCAAGTACCGGTCGCCGGCGCGGACTTCACGGATCGACAGATCCGGCTCGACGTGGTCGCCGCTGCCCAGCGCACGCATCAGCAGCGAGCGCTGCGGGTGCGTGGTGGCCTCGTCCTCGGTGATGCGTCCCTCGTCGACGAGCCGCTGCACCCAGGTGTGGTCCTGGGTGATCTGCGTCAGTACGCCGTCCCGCAGCAGATACGCGCGGGAGTCTCCGACGTGCACGAGGCCGAGCCGCTGCCCGGTCCACAGCAGTGCCGTCAGCGTTGTCCCCATGCCCTCGAGCTCGGGGTCCTCCTCGACCATCAGCCGAAGCTGGTCGTTGGCGCGCTGCACGGCTGTGCCGAGCGAGGTCAGGATGTCGGAACCCGGTACGTCGTCGTCGAGCGCGACGATGGTGGAGATCACCTCGGAGCTGGCGACCTCACCGGCGGCCTGGCCGCCCATCCCGTCGGCGATCGCGAGCAGGCGCGGACCGGCATAACCGGAGTCCTCGTTGCCCTCGCGGATCATGCCTTTGTGCGATCCGGCGGCGAAGCGCAGTGACAGACTCATGCGCACCTCGCCCGTCGGCTCCGGGTACATCCGCACGGTGCCCACCCTCCGGTCGGGAGCGCGCCGGGGTCCACCCAAGGGACCGCCGCTGCGTGCTCGCTCCGCTCGCTCATTGTCGTACTACTTCCGCAGCTCGATGACGGTTTTGCCGATGCGGATCGACGCGCCCAGCGGAATCGGCGTGGGGGTCGTCAGCCGGGTCCGGTCGAGATACGTGCCGTTGGTGGACCCGAGGTCCTCCACGATCCACTGGCCGTCACGGTCCGGGTAGATCCTGGCATGCCTGCTGGAGGCGTAGTCGTCGTCCAGGACGATCGTGGAGTCGTGCGCACGCCCCAGTGTGATGGTCTGCCCCTGCAGCGCGACCGTCGTACCCGTGAGGATGCCCTCGGAGACGACGAGCTTGGTGGGTGCGCCACGGCGTTGACGGCCGCCGCCGCTCGCCTGCTGGCGCTGCTGCGGGGGCGCGGCCTGTTGCCGGGCGGCCTGCTGCGGCCGTCCGCTTTCCCGGCGCGAGCCGCGCTGTGTGACACGCGTTCCGAACAGATCGCTGCGGATGACCTGCACGGCCACGATCACGAACAGCCACAGTACGGCCAGGAAACCCAACCGCATGACCGTGAGGGTCAGCTCTGACATTGCCCCCGCTTCACCCTTCGGCTTGCCGATAAATGATGGTGGTGTTGCCCACGACGATCCGCGAGCCGTCGCGGAGCGTAGCGCGGGTGGTGTGCTGCCCGTCCACCACGATGCCGTTGGTGGACCCGAGATCCTGGATCGTCGAGGGCGTTCCGGTCCGGATCTCACAGTGCCGACGCGAGACGCCGGGGTCGTCGATCCGCACGTCGGCGTCGGTGCTGCGGCCCAGCACCAGCGTCGGGCGGGAGATCTGATGGCGGGTGCCGTTGATCTCGATCCAGTGCCGTACGCGCGCACCGGGCAGCGGGCCGGGAGCCGCGGCACCACGGCCCTGGGCCATCGGCGACGCGGGGCCGCCGCGGCCGCCGGGCGGCGGCGCGGACGGCATGGGGGGAGCGCCCGTCGGCTGGGCCGCCGGCGGCGGGTAGCCGTAGCCCCCGGGGCGGCCGGCCGGGCCTCCTGCGGGAGCGCGCTCCGGAGCCTGCTGGCTGGCGGAGGAGGCGAGCGTACGGCTGCGTACCCGGTACAGGCCGGTGTCGAGGTCGTCCGCCTTCTCCAGATGGACCTTGATGGAGCCCATGAAGGTGTAGCGCTGCTGCTTCGCGTAGTCGCGCACCATGCCGGCGAGCTCGTCGCCGAGCTGGCCGGAGTAGGGGCTGAGGCGCTCGAAGTCCGGCGTACTCAGCTCCACGATGAAGTCGTTGGGGACGACGGTCCGCTCGCGGTTCCAGATCGTCGCGTTGTTGTCGCACTCGCGCTGGAGCGCTCCGGCGATCTCGACGGGCTGGACCTCGGACTTGAACACCTTGGCGAAGGTGCCGTTGACCAGACCTTCGAGGCGCTGCTCGAATTTCTTCAGGACTCCCATGGGGCACCTCCTCCTTCGTCGCTGTCCTGGTACTGCTTACTGATCGTATCCACGCGCCGGGAAATCGGGTGGTTCCCTCTGTCGGCACGGTCGACGGGTGTCGACGCCCACTGAAGTCCCCTCCCGAAGTTCCCTTCGGAGCCCCTCTTCGAACTCCCCCTGGGCACTCCCATGGGAAGGATCGTAGAGGTGGCTTCACCACAGTGTCCCGCACCCGACTGTGGACCCTGCCCCCCTCCTGGGGAGATGGCCGGGACCGGTACGAGGTTGATACGTGAACAGGTTCTGGCCGATACGAACGGGGTGGGTGTGGTGGGACACAAGGCACTGTGAGGGGCGGCTGCGCAGGTGATGCCGGGGTCTGCCGCCTCGTCCCTGCCTCGTTGCTGCCCCCGGAAAGGGATGTGAATCCACCCTTGGCAGCGTGCTAATCTTCTGCATGTCGCCAGGCGCTCGCACCCTCGGGTGAGAGACGGACGACACACCCAATGCGCGGGTGGCGGAATAGGCAGACGCGCTGGATTCAGGTTCCAGTGCCCGCAAGGGCGTGGGGGTTCAACTCCCCCCTCGCGCACAGATGAAGCCCCGCAGGTCTTGGACCTGCGGGGCTTTCGCGTTGTCCGGGGTCGGGACTGAGTGGGCCCGGGTCGCCTCGGGCTCGTCCCGGGTCGCGCCAGGGCGTCTTGGGTGAGGACAATCACAGGGAATACCTGGTGTTTTCCACAGAAGTGGAGTTGTCCACAGGGACTCACACGGGTCGGTGCCCGGCTGTACCGTCGTGGCGAGTTGATGTTCGTGCACGGGGGAGGCGGTCGGAGTGAGCGAGAGCGGTGGCGCGGTGGCGGCACGGACTGAGCAGGCGGGACAGGCGGGACAGGCCAGGGTTGCCGGGGTGCGCGGGTTCGCGCAGTGGCCGGCGCAGGGGTTGCCCAAGGAAGAGGGCAAGGCGTTGCGGGAGCGGGTGCCGCGAGCCGCGCATGGCTCTCTCGGCGGGGACGGTGACCGTCTCGGTGCCGTGACCGCCGTCGAGGAGTCCAACCGCGGCCGCATCCCCGACCTCACGGCGATACGGGTCGGAAGGATGGCGGCCACCCCCTTCGCCTTCCTGCGCGGTTCGGCCGGACTCATGGCGTACGACCTGGCGCGTACGCCCATGACGGGCATCGGCGCGCAGATCTGCGGTGACGCGCACGCGGCGAACTTCGGCCTCTACGCGGACGCGCGCGGCGGCCTCGTCATCGACCTGAACGACTTCGACGAGACGGTGCACGGGCCCTGGGAGTGGGACCTCAAACGGCTCGCTACCTCGCTGGTCCTCGCGGGCCGGGAGGCGGGAGCGGACGAGGACACCTGCCGCAAGGCGGCGCACTACGCGACTGGCTCCTACCGGCGCACCATGCGGCTGCTCGCCAAACTCCCGGTCCTGGACGCCTGGAACGCCATCGCCGACGAGGAACTGGTCTCGCACACCGACGCCCACGACCTGCTGGGCACCCTGGAACGGGTCTCGGAGAAGGCGCGGGCCAACACCAGTGGCCGCTTCGCCGCGAAGTCGACGGAGCCGGTCGAGGGCGGTGGGCGCCGCTTCGTCGATGCACCGCCGGTGCTGCGGCGCATACCCGACGCGGAGGCCTCCGGGGTGGCGGCGTCGCTGGAGGAGTACTTGACCACGCTCTCCGAGGACCGCCTCCCGCTCCTCGCGCGGTACGCGGTGCACGACGTCGCGTTCCGAGTGGTCGGCACGGGAAGCGTGGGCCTGCGCTCGTACGTGGTGCTCCTGCTGGACCACCGGGACGAAGCTCTCGTCCTCCAGGTGAAGGAGACCCGCCCCTCCGCCCTGCTGCCGCACCTGAGGACGGCGGGCCTGACGGTGCCGGAGATCGAGCACGAGGGCCGTCGTGTCGTCCTCGGCCAGAAGCGCATGCAGGTGGTGAGCGACATCCTGCTCGGCTGGACCTCGGTGGACGGGCGGCCTTTCCAGGTACGCCAGTTCCGCAACCGCAAGGGCAGCGTCGACCCCGCGGCCCTGGCCGCCGACCAGATCGACGACTACGCCCGTATGACAGGTGCCCTGCTGGCCCGCGCCCATGCCCACAGCGCCGATCCCCGACTGATCGCGGGCTACTGCGGCAAGAGCGAGGAACTGGACGAGGCGATCGCGTCCTTCTCGGTGGCCTACGCGGACCGCACCGAGGCGGACCATGCGGAGTTGGTGAGGGCTGTGCGGGCGGGGAGGGTTGTGGGGGAGTTGGGGACAGGCTTGGTCATGTCCTG
>NZ_JNWJ01000016.1:0-171869 GCF_000716805.1 Streptomyces yerevanensis
GAGACAGGGCCTGAACGGCCTCGTCCTCAAACGCCGGACAGGCTGCTTGTGCCTGGACTGGGCGGGTGGAGGTGCAGGTGGGCAGGTGGGCCGGTGTGCTTGGGCCGATACGTGCGGGTGCGGTCACTCCCCCCGCCGAGCCGCCGCCCCCGCCCCCAACGCCCCCCGCTCCGGAGCAATCCCCCCGGGCACCGCCCGCGCCCGCGCAGGCGTCCCCGTCCAGCAAGTCCCCCTGCGGTCCAGCAGGCGGCCGAGCCACAGCTCCAGTGAGACCAGGTCCGCCAGGCCCTCCAGGGGCAGGGGTTCGCCGTCCGCCGCCGATCGGAGGGCCTTGCGGACCACCCTGGCCTCGATCAGGCCCGCCTGGGCCAGGAGCGGGGTGTCGAAGAGGTCGACGAGGGTGTCGGCGGCGGCGCGCAGGCCCGTGCGGGCGGCGGCTGTTGAGGAGGCGTGGGAGGGGGCGCCCCAGCCTGGGGGGAGGTCGACTACGCCGGCGCCCTCCAGGACCGTACGGAGTATGGCGGCGCGGGCGCCCGGCTGGACGCGGAGGGCCTCGGGGAGGGCTCGGCAGGCGCGTACGACCTGGTTGTCGAGGAAGGGGGCGTGCAGGCGCTGGAAGCGGATCTCGGCGGCCTGTTCCAGGATGCGGAGGTCGGCGGCGTGCCGGGCGAGGGCGGCGCGGGCGCGGAAGTCGCCGGGGCGCTGGCCGGGGCCGACGCTCGCCCGGCTCGTCGCGCCCGTCAGGCGAACCGATACTTCAGCGAGCGCCTCGCCGGTGAGCCAGCGCGCCGCGGGGCCCGGTCTGGCCCAGGTGAGCGCGGCGAGGGACGCCCCCACGGCACCTCCCGGCTCGTCGAAGCGCCGGTGCAGCAGCCGGTCGGCGAGACCCTGTATGCCGACGAGATAGGGCGTACGGGCGAGCTTGCGCGCCGCGCCGTACACGCGCGCGGGGACCATGACCGAACCGTCCGCCCTCGCCAACGCGGCGACGGGGCGCACCAGGTGACGTCGTTTGCGGTCCATCAGCAGGTCGGCGAGGCGCGCCGGGTGGGCGTCCAGGACCTGCCGGGCGCCGTACCCCGTGAAGTGGTCCGCGCTGCCCGCGGCGAGCCGCGCGCGGTGGCGGGCGGCGGTCACGAGGGAGGGGCCTGGTTCGTCCGTCAGGGGGCCGTCCAACTCGGCGTAGGGGAGGACCTCTTCGCCGCCGGCGACCACTACGTGGTGCAGCCGGGGGTTGGCTGCCAGCGTCCCGGCGCGCTCCAGTTCGGCCTCGCGCCCCTTCACGGCGAGGTCGTTGAAGGTGACTGCGAGGAGACGCTCACCGGCGCCGGTGCCGTGCCCCAGGACGGTGCCCGGCATTCCGGGGAGGCCGGCGGCAAGGAGGGCGAGGGTTCCCGAAGCGGGGCCTCCGGAGAGGTCGGCTCCGATGCCGGGTACGGGCATACCGCGCGCCGCACGCCGCTCGGCGGGCCCCATGCCGGGCACGGGGCCGGGGTCCACATCGGCGCCGGGGACGTGCCGGGGAGCGGCGAGACGAGCACGTACGGACTCCACCAGGGCGTCGCGTACGGCGTCCACCGCGCTGTCCGGGTCGGCGATGGGGGCCGCGACGGCGAGGGAGGCCACCGGTTCGTAACCGGCGATCTCGCGTGCGCCGGCGCGCAGGATCAGCGCGTGCCCCGGCGGGATGCGCTGAACGCCCAGGTAGGGCGTGGAGTTGTGCAGGGCGGCGGGTACGTCGGGGGCGGCGAGGATGGCCGCGAGGTGTCCGAAGTCGAGGTTGGCCTCGATGAGGTCGGCGAGGGGGAGCGCGGCCGTGGCGTACGCCGTGCCGCCCGCCCAGGGCGTGTAGAACACCGGCCGTGCGCCCGCCAGATCGCCGCACACCATCACCCGGCGGCCCACCTGGACGACCGCGGTGTAGCTGCCGGACCAGGCCGTCAGATGGCGAAGTGCCCCTCCGCGCGCGGCGACCAGGCCCACCCGCAGCTGTTCGTCGGAGGCGCCGCAGGTGCCGAGCACCGCGATCCGGTTCTGTGCGTCGGCCTTCACGACGCGCACCTCGTCGGGGCGCCAGTCTCCGACCGCCCAGAGCGGATCCGGGTCGCCCCACAGGAGTTGGGACCCCACCGGGTGCACCGTCTCACCGTCGCTGCCAGTGGCCCCCGCCGAGCCGACCTCAGGAGCCGCAGTGGCGGTACTGCTCCACCCCACCAACCACCGCATCGCCGCCTCCACAGGCTGTGGACAACCAGTGCACCGTACGAACTGGGCACCATGCTGCCACGAAGAGAGCGCGCCGGTGGGCCCCTGCCTTCGCTTGTGCTCCCCAGAGTGCGCCCCTGAGGAGATGCCCGCAATGGAGCGAACGCACGCACCGAGCAGGGAGATTACGACGTGAATGCGCCCCCGGTTCGCTCCCCCACGACACCCAACGCGCCCTCAAGTGCCATGGTAAGAGGGGTATTCGACCTCAGAAGGCAGGGGCGAAAATCAGCCAAATCCGTGATGGGCGCACGGGCGTGCACACGCTCCGTACAGACCCTGCGCAACGCACGATCCGGGAGGCGGAGTTCGCCTCCCGGACCGGTCCGCCGCCCGCGGGGATATGTGACGGCGGTGTCCCCCAGCCCACTGGATCCAGTACAGCGGGCCGACCCACGCAGGATCCATGGAAGCGATTCGACGGTGGCCGGAGAAGAGCGCACGGGCGGGCGCACAGCCACACACCAGGAGCACACCACAACGCTGCGTGCTTCCCCGCGGACCACAATCCCGCCATCCGGAACTATGCCTCTTAACGCATGGGATGCGGCGAACTACGCTGGGTTTACGAATGCCGCGTGGTTATGCCAACGCGGCAGCCGTCTGTGTCGAGGGGTGGCGCATGTCCAGGGAGCAACGCGGGCCGAACGACAAACTCGGCGCCGTTCTCGCCCTCGCGGGAATCAGCAACGCAGGCCTCGCCCGTCGCGTCAACGATCTTGGCGCACAGCGCGGCCTGACTCTTCGCTATGACAAGACCTCGGTGGCGAGATGGGTGTCGAAGGGCATGGTGCCGCAGGGTGCCGCCCCGCACCTCATCGCCGCGGCCATCGGCCAGAAGCTCGGCCGGCCCGTACCGCTCCACGAGATCGGTCTGGCGGACGCGGACCCCGCACCGGAAGTGGGCCTCGCCTTCCCCCGTGACGTAGGACAGGCCGTACGGGCCGCGACGGACCTGTACCGTCTCGACCTCGCCGGGCGCAAAGCCGGCTCCGGCGGTATCTGGCAGTCGCTCGCCGGATCGTTCGCGGTGAGCGCGTACGCGACTCCCGCCTCCCGGTGGCTGATAACCCCGGCCGACAGCTCGGTGGCCCGCGACGCGAGCCCCGTGGAGGGTTCCGGAGCACCGCTGAAAGTCGGCCACAGCGACGTGCAGAAGCTGCGTGAGGCCGCCGAGGACGCCAGGCGCTGGGACTCCAAGTACGGAGGCGGCGACTGGCGTTCGTCCATGGTGCCCGAGTGCCTACGAGTGGAGGCGGCGCCGCTGCTGCTCGGCGCGTACTCCGACGAGGTGGGCCGGGCGTTGTTCGGCGCCTCGGCCGAACTGACCCGCCTCGCCGGGTGGATGGCCTTCGACACCGGCCAGCAGGAGGCCGCACAGCGGTACTACATCCAGGCGCTGCGTCTCGCGCGCGCGGCGGCCGATGTGCCTCTGGGGGGCTACGTACTGGCCTCCATGTCCCTCCAGGCGACGTACCGCGGCTTCGGCGACGAGGGCGTGGACCTCGCCCAGGCCGCCCTGGAGCGCAACCGTGGCCTGGCCACGGCCCGCACCATGAGCTTCTTCAGCCTCGTCGAGGCACGCGCACACGCGCGTGCCGGCGACGCCCAGGCGGCCGGCGGGGCCCTGAAGGCCGCCGAGGGCTGGCTGGAGCGGGCCCGCGACGGCGACCAGGACCCGTCCTGGCTCGGCTTCTACTCGTACGACCGTTTCGCCGCCGATGCCGCGGAGTGCTACCGCGATCTCAAGGCTCCGCGCCAGGTGCGGCGCTTCACCGAGCAGGCGCTGTCGAAGCCGACGGAGGAGTTCGTGCGGTCGCACGGCCTGCGGCTTGTGGTGTCCGCGGTCGCCGAGCTGGAGTCGGGGAACCTGGACGCGGCGTGTGAGCAGGGCGTGCGCGCGGTGGAGGTGGCGGGGCGGATCTCGTCGGCCCGCACGACGGAGTACGTGAAGGATCTTCTGCATCGGCTGGAGCCGTATGGGGATGAGCCGCGGGTTGTTGAGTTGCGGGAGAGGGCTCGGCCGTTGCTGGTCGCTCCCGCGTAGAGCTGGGTTCCTTCGCGTCTGCCGGGTCTCGGTCGTCTTGCGACTGCGGGTTGTGTGTGGCTGGTCGCGCCCACGCGGCGGAGCCGCAAATCGATACAGCCCCGCGCCCCTATCGGGGCCTGCGGCCCCTCAAGCGGGCGCGCCCTTTCCCAGGTTTGAGCGCGTTGTCAGTGGTGCAGTGCACTATCTAACTGGGAGGTGGGAGTGGTGCCGCGGGTGATCGTTTATGACTGTGATGTGGTCGTGGTCGGTGGGGGGATCGTCGGGCTGTCGACTGCGTATGCGATCACGCGGGCCGCGCCGGGGACGCGGGTGATGGTGCTGGAGAAGGAGCCTGGGCCGGCGCGGCACCAGACGGGGCGCAACAGCGGGGTTATCCACAGCGGGATCTACTACCGGCCCGGCTCCCTCAAGGCGCGGTATGCCGTGCGGGGTGCGGCCGAGATGGTCAAGTTCTGTGCGGAGTACGGGATCGCGCATGCCGTGACGGGGAAGCTGATCGTCGCCACGGAGCGGGACGAGTTGCCTCGGCTGCATGCGCTGGTGCAGAGGGGGCGGGAGAACGGTATTGCGGTACGGGAACTGGGGGCGTCCCAGATCGCCGAGTACGAGCCGGAGGTCCGGGGGCTCGCTGCCATCCACGTCGCCACGACAGGCGTCTGTGACTTCGTAGGGGTGGCTCGGCAGCTTGCGGAGGCTTCCGGGGCGCAGATTCGGTACGGGGCGGAGGTCACGTACATCGACCGGCGTCCCGACCTCGGGGTCGCCGTTCGTACGGGCGATGGTGACGTCGTACGCGCGCGTGTGCTGGTCAACTGTGCGGGGCTGCACTGTGACGAGATCGCTCGTCTTGCCGGGGACGAGCCCGGGATGCGGATCGTGCCGTTCCGGGGGGAGTACTACTCGCTGGCGCGACCCTGGCTGGTGAAGGGGCTGGTGTATCCGGTGCCGGATCCCGCGTTTCCGTTCCTCGGGGTGCATCTCACCCGGGGGATCGACGGGGGTGTCCATATCGGGCCGAACGCTGTGCCGGCGTTGGCCCGCGAGGGATATGACTGGCGGACCGTACGGGCTCGGGAGCTGGGGGCGACGCTTGCCTGGCCCGGGTCCTGGAGGATCGCTCGGCGGCACTGGCGGTATGGCGGGGGTGAGCTGCGGCGGTCGGTGTCCAAGGCGGCGTTTGCCGCTGCTGTGCGGCGGTTGTTGCCCGCGGTGACTTCGGATGACCTGGTTCCGGCTTCCGCGGGCGTCCGCGCCCAGGCGGTCCTTCGGGACGGCACGCTGGTGGACGACTTCCTTCTTCGGGAGGGGCCGCGGACGGTTCATGTGCTGAACGCGCCGTCCCCTGCGGCTACCGCTTCGCTTCCGATTGGGCGTGAGGTGGGGCGGCGGGTTCTGGAGGCGTTGGGGCGGGGGTGACTGCGGAGTTTCTTTCCCCAGCCCCGCCCCTTCCCGAAACTGGGGGCTGCGCCCCCAGGCCCCCCGCCAGGGGGTGGTGGGTCACACGTCGTGTCGCGGCTGCGGGCCCGTCGTGGCTGGTCGCGCAGTTCCCCGCGCCCCTGAAAAGACTGCGGCTTCCCGCACCCAACCCACTCCGTAGAATCAGAACCACTGTGTCTGAACGTCAAAACACCGAAGAGTCCCGCCGCCCCCACCCCCGCGCCAAAGGCGAACCCCGCTTCCCCGACGGCCCTCGCCCCGACCCCGCCGGCTCCCACTTCGAGCGCCGGATCCGCAGCTTTCAGCCGCGGCGGAGCCGGGTCACCCAGGGGCAGGCGGACGCCTTGCAGCGGCTGTGGCCCAAGTGGGGGCTGGACATCGACGGGCAGCGGAAGATCGATCTCGCGGAGCTGTTCGGGAACGACAAGCCCGTCGTGCTGGAGATCGGGTTCGGGATGGGCGAGGCCACCGCGCGGATGGCCGCCGACGATCCCGACACCAACATCCTCGCCGTCGACGTGCACACCCCGGGCCAGGGCAACCTCCTCAATCTCGCGGACCAGAAGGGTCTGTCCAACATCCGGGTCGGCAACGGCGACGCGATCATCCTGCTCAGGGAGATGCTCCAGCCGGACTCCCTGAGCGGCCTGCGCGTGTACTTCCCGGACCCCTGGCCCAAGAAGCGTCACCACAAGCGCCGCCTGATCCAGCCGGACTTCCTCACCCTGGCCGCGTCCCGCCTCAGGCCCGGCGCGCTGCTGCACTGCGCCACGGACTGGGAGCCGTACGCCGAGGTGATGCTCGAAGTCCTCACCGCACACCCGGACTTCGAGAACACCCGACCGGACGGCGGTTATGCGCCCCGCCCGGACTTCCGCCCGCTGACCCGTTTTGAGGGCCAGGGCCTGGACAAGGGACATGTGGTGCACGATCTGCTGTTCCTCCGCGTGCCATCCAGCATCACGCGCAGCGCCACGTGAGCCCGGCACCATCGCCAGCCAACCCCCTCCCTGGTTAGGGTCGATGCCGTGGCCACCAGTCCCCCGTATCCGGCGTACCCCCCGCCCCCCGGCACCCCCGCCGGAGGCACCCGGCGGCATACACACTGGTGGCGCCGCAAGTGGGTGCGTTACGGCGCGCTGACCACCCTGCTCGCCCTCTCCGGTCTCGTCATCCTGGCCCTGGTCCGCGAACAGACCGGCACCGAAGGCTTTTTGGTGGGCTTAGGCCTCGCCGTACTGCCCGTCCCGCTGCTGATCGCCGCGTTCCGCTGGCTGGACCGGGTCGAGCCGGGGCCCTGGCGGAACCTGACGTTCGCGTTCGCCTGGGGTGCCTGCGCGGCGGCGCTGATAGCGATCGTGGCGAACAGTTTCGCGACGCGATGGATAGCGACGGCCACCGCGGACCCGTCGAGCGCCGACACGATCGGCGCGACCGTCATAGCACCCGTCGTGGAGGAGAGCGCGAAGGCCGCCGCCGTCTTACTCGTCTTCCTGTTCCGCAGACGGGACTTCACCGGGATCGTCGACGGCGTGGTGATAGCGGGGGTCACCGCGACCGGCTTCGCGTTCACCGAGAACATCCTCTACCTCGGCACCGCCTTCGGCACCGACCAGCTGAGCGGCGGTGACGGCGGCATCGCCTCCGTCACGGCCGCCACCTTCTTCGTACGCGTGATCATGTCGCCCTTCGCGCATCCGCTGTTCACCGTGCTCACAGGCATCGGCTTCGGCATCGCGGCGCTCTCCGCGGACCGCCAGCACATACGACGCGTACTGCTGCCCTTCACGGGCCTGTTGCTGGCGATGGGCATGCATGCCCTCTGGAACGGCTCCTCGACCTTCGGCACGTACGGCTTCTTCGCGGTGTACGCGGCGTTCATGGTGCCCGCGTTCGGCCTGCTGACCTGGCTGGCCATCTGGACCCGGCAGCGTGAACTCGGCACGATCCGCACCGAACTGCCCGCGTACGCCATGGCGGGCTGGCTGACCGTTCCCGAGCCGTTCGTGCTCGGCTCGATGAAGGCGCGGCGACTGGCCCGTGAGTACGCCACGCATCACGGCGGACGCGCGGCGGGGCGGGCGGTCGCGGAGTACGAGGCGTACGCGACATCGCTGGCGTTCCTGCGCCACCGGGGGCGCCGCGGCCGTGCGAGCACCGATTTCGTCGTACGGGAGCGGGAGTTGCTCCACGAGCTGTGGGCCCGCCGCGAGCTCGCCCGCCCCGCGCTGGCGTACGCGGCCCGGGCGACGGCTCCCCTCCCGGTACCGCCGCCGTGGCCCGCGTACGGGAACACGTACGGGAACACGTACGGGCAAGGGTCGCCCTACCCGGCGTACGACCCGGCCTACAACCCCTACCGGAACTAGCCCGGAACCAGGCCGGCACCAAGAAAAACCAGGACGCCACCCGCTTCTCGTCCGAAAGCGGATGGCGTCGAAGACCTGGTACCTGGTCGGGACTTACGGGTTGAGCCCCTTGCTCCGCAGCCACGCCGCCGGGTCGATTCCGTCGCCGCCCGCCGTCTTGACCTCCATGTGGAGGTGCGCACCGGTGACGTTGCCGGTCGCACCGACGCGGCCGATGACCTCGCCCGTGCTGACCTTCTGGCCGACACTGACGCTGATCGAGGACTGGTGGGCGTACCAGACCTCCGTACCGTCGTCGAGCTTGAGCTTCGTGAGGTAGCCGTACGAGCCGTTCCAGCCGGCCTCGGTGATGGTGCCGCTGTGTACCGCCTTGAGCGGCGTACCCGTCGGGGCGGCGAAGTCCAGGCCGGTGTGGGTCCCGGAGGACCACAGCGCGCCGGACTGACCGAAGGTCGAGGTGATGGTGTACGAGGACGTGGGCAGCGCGAAGCTCTTGGCGAGCTCGGCGAGGCGCTCTGCCTCGGCCTTCTGCCGGGCCTCCTCCTCCGCTTTCTCCTTGGCGGCTTCGGCCTTGGCCTTGGCCGCTTCCCGCTCCTTGGCCGCCTGCTCGGCGGCCTTCTTCGCGGCGGCGGTCTCCGCGGCCCTCTTGGCCTCGCGGTCCACCTGGTCCTGCTGCCGCTCGGCCTGGAGGACGATGCGGGCGCGCAGGGCCTCACCCGCGTGGGAGTTGCCCTGCTTGGCGTCCGCCGTGGTCAGACCGGCCTGGGTGAGCGGCGTAGTGGAACCGGCCTCTTCCTCGGGCTCGTCGTCCGAGATCAGCGGCAGGTCGGGCAGAGTGATGGAGACCGGCGGCTTGCCGGTGTTCGCGCTGGCCATACCGCCCGCGCTGACGGCCGCTATGACGCCGACGCCCAGAACCGTCGAGCTGCGTGCGAGGCCTCCGCCGCGCTGCTTGCCGACGCGGTGCCTGCCGCGGATGGGCTTGAGGGAATCCTCTGTGGGGTTCCACTCCTCCCAGGTCTCCTCGTCCTGGCGTTTGCCGTAGCCGAATGAGTCGGGCTGCTGCTCATCCGGTGCGAACGAGGTCTGGGGGGCAGGCCGGTTGGACGCCACGTAGGCGCACTCCTTTCCTTCCTTGTCGCCTACCGGGTTAGCTGACGGGTTCGGAGCAGGAAGGTCTCCTACGCGCGTCACTCACGGTGTCTCCACCGAGAACAACGCCCGATTCACCCCAAGTTGGTGGTTCCCCGGTTCCCTTGCGGGATTCGGCGCGTGCGCACGGAGCCGACTCTTGTGCCGGCTGGGACGACCGCGCTGCGTTATCGAACGTTAATAGAGGCAGGCACCGGATTCCAAGCTGTTCTGGAGATTCGTTGGCGGCCTTGGCCTGGACTTTCAGGTCATGAGCGGGATGAATCGGGCGAGTTGACCGCGACTCGGAGGCAATTCACCGCTGTGACTTCTGTTGACAATGTTTCAGTTGCTAACCGGAGTGAGTTGACTCAACTACTACCGGTGATATTGAGGCCCTTCAGGCATCAGACCCGGGGCGATTCAAGAATCCGCCTCACGGCCTCCTGACCGCCAGCAGCGCCATGTCGTCTGTCGCGCCCCCGACTCCCGTGTGCCGGACGACCTCCTCCACGAGCGTGGCGAGCAGCGCCCGAGGGCCTCGGAAGGTCCGGCCCGCGAGGCACCGGGCCGGGTCGAAGAAGACGCCGTGCCGGTCCCGGGCCTCGGTCACCCCGTCCGTGTAGAAGAGGAGGGTGGCCCCGCCGGGGAACGGGACCTCCTGCGCACGGTCGGGCCACGGGCCCAACTCGCCCATCCCGAGCGGCAGTGCGGGGTCCTCGGCCCGCAGCGTGTCCAGCGAGCCGTTCCCGTACAGCAGGAGCGGCCCCGGGTGACCGCGGTGGACGAGGCGTACGACAGCGCCAGCGTGCGGGATCTCGGCGAGTACGGCGGTGGTGAAGCCCTCGACCGCCTCGAGGCCGCCGCGCCGGGCGGCCTCGCGCACCAGCGCCCGCTCCAGCCGCTGCGCCACCGCCTCCAGGGTCGCCTCCTGCTCGGCGGCCTCCCGGAAGGCCCCGATGAGCACGGCCACGGCCGCCACCGCGCCCATGCCCTTCCCGCGTACGTCCCCGACGACGAGCCGTACGCCGTGCGGGGTGTCCTGCACGGCGTACAGATCGCCCCCGATGAACGCGTCCGCCTGCGCCGCCTCGTACCGTGCCGCGATGTCGAGCCCGCCGATCCGCTCGGCCGGCTCGGGCAGTACGGCGCGCTGGGCCGCCTCCGCGATCTCGCGCGCGGAAGCGAGACGTTTGTCACTGCGGCGTACGAGACGGTTGATGACAAGGGCCAGCACGGCGACCGCCGCCGCGGTGGCCACCTCCGTGGCCGCTCCCACGTCGAAGGAGCCCCTGATGTGCAGCAGGGACAGGGAGGCAACGGCCACGACTCCGGTGCGCAGTGTGTTGGCGAACGTGGAGAGGGGTGCGGCGATGAGCGGGGCCACCGTGAAGAAGGGCACCGCGGTGAAGGGGGGAGGGGTGAGGAGGTCGTAGCAGACGCCCGCGACGATCAGCAGCACCGGGAGAGCCCGGACGAGGGTACGGACGTACGCGGCGCTCCGCCCGCCGGTCTCCATTTCTCCGGGCCCCACCACTGTGTCTCCTGCCCTTCACCGCGCTCTGTCCAGTTTCCCGGCGAGTGGTCGGGGAGCGACCTGTGCGGGCCGAGTGGGTGAGCGGGCCATCGGGGACAGGAGGACCGTCGGGAACACCGGGAACACCGGGAACACCGGGAACGCCGGGAACGCCGGGAAAAACACTCAGGGCCGGAACCCGTAGGTTCCGGCCCTGAGTCTTCAGTAGCGGGGACAGGATTTGAACCTGCGACCTCTGGGTTATGAGCCCAGCGAGCTACCGAGCTGCTCCACCCCGCGTCGGTAAGACCAGTGTACGCCATCCGCGGGACGCTCAGCACACGGTTTTTCGCTCCCTGCTCTTAACCGGTCCGCTGCTCTCAGCCCAGCCGGTCCCTGTCACTGGCCGAGCAGATGGCGGTTGGGCTCAGCGGCCCGCTCCCCGTATTCCGGGAGTACGACGACATCGACGCCCTGGGCGGAAAGCAGACCGCTTCCGTCGGCGGACGGCACGAACGTGTCGGGCTCGCGCCAGGCGGTGACCACGCGGCGTACTCCTGCTTCGAGGATCAGCCGGGCGCAGGGCGCGGGCCGGGAGGCGCGGCGGGCGCAGGGTTCCAGGCTGCTGTAGACGGTGGCGGTGGGAAGGCGCGGGTCGGCCGGGTCGAGCTTGGCGAGGGCGGCCTCCTCGGCGTGCGACACGGGGTCGGACTCGCGGGAGTAGCCGCGGGCCAGTTCTGTGCCGTCGGCCGCGACGACGACCGCGCCGACGCTGAACGCGGTCCGCGAGGGCGGGCACCGGTCGGCGAGCTCGCAGGCGAGCTCCAGCCAGTGCCGGTCGGCGGCGGAGGCCAGCCCGCCGGCACCGGGCGCCGTGGGTACGTACCGCATGAGCACCACGTCGCCCACCGGCCGCGTCTCCACGAGCCGCATCCGGTTGCGCACCCCGCCCGGGTAGCCGCCGGGTCCGAACAGCCGAGGTGCGTCCGGCTGGCCCACGAGGAGGGGCGTGAGGGCGAGCTGCAACTCGTCCGCGAGGCCCTCCTGGAGCAGCTGCGTGTGCACGCGTCCGCCGCCTTCGACCATGAGTCGCCGTACGCCTCGTACGTCGTGAAGGTGCTCGAGTACGGCCGTCCAGTCGAGCTCCGGTCCGACGGGGACGACGTCGACGCCCAGTCCGCGGAGGGCCGCTGTGGCTTTCGGGGCGCCCTTGTCCGTCGTATAGACGATCTTCTCGCCGCCCGTGGACCAGAAGTTGAGGGCCGGGTCCAGGTCTCCGCTGCCACTGACGGTGACCTTCAGCGGGTACTCCGGGCTGCCTTCCGCGAGCCTGGCCGCGCGCCGCTCGGCGGAGTTGACCAGGAGGCGGGGGTTGTCGGCGCGCAGGGTGCCCGCGCCGACCAGGATCGCGTCGGACTGGGCCCGCACCTCGTCGACCCGGTCGAAGTCGGCCGGGCCGGAGAGCCGCAGCCGTTCGGGGCCGGTGTCGTCCAGGTAGCCGTCGAGGGAGACGGCGGCGGACAACAGGACGTAGGGGTGGGGCATGGGGCGTACTCTCCGCTCGGCTCGGTGCGTCTGCTTCGGGCGATGGTGGTTCAATTTTTAAACAGTACCTACACTGGGTGGCATGACGACCCGCTGGCTCACCCCCGACGAGCAACGCGCCTGGCGCGCGTACATCGCCGCCTCCCACCTTCTGGAGGACGCGCTCGACCGGCAGCTCCAGCAGGAGGCCGGTATGCCGCACCTGTACTACACGATCCTGGCCACCCTCTCCGAGACCGACCACCGATGTCTGCGGATGACGGATCTCGCCGAGGCGCTGAAGATCACCCGCAGCCGGCTGACGTACGCCGTGACGCGCCTGGAGAAGGACGGTCTCGTACGCCGTGAAGGCTGCCGCATGGACAAGCGCGGGAGCCTCGCGTTCCTGACCGACGAGGGCATGGAGGTGCTGGAGAGGGCGGCGCCGGGTCATGTCGAGATGGTGCGCACCGCGCTCTTCGAGCACCTCACCCCGGAGCAGGTGGGGCAGTTGGAGGAGATCTTCACGGGGGTCGCGGGGGCGCTCCAGGGGGACGGGGGTCAGCCCGCGTCGGACGATCTGCCGTGGCGGCGGCGCTCGTCCACCCAACTCACATAGGCGACCCGGTTCACATGGGCGGCGGGCGTTCGTCCGGCGTCAGGTGTTCGTGAACGTCAGGTGCTCGTGAGGACGACGAGCTGCTGGGTCGCCCGGGTCATCGCGACGTAGTGGTCGACCGCTCCTTCGATGCCCTCGCCGAACTTCTCCGGGTCGATGAGGACGACGAGGTCGAACTCGAGCCCCTTCGACAGCTCCGGGGTCAGGGAGCGGACGCGGGACGACGGCGTACGGAATGTCGTACGGAATGTGGGGTCGCCGATGACGCAGGCGATTCCGTCGGCGTGTGCGGTGAGCCAGGTGTCGAGGATCGAGCTCAGTTCCGAGGCGGATCCGTGGACGACGGGGACGCCGCCGCTGCGGATGGAGGTCGGCACGTTGGCGTCCGGGAGTACGGCTCGGATGACCGGTTCGGCTTCCGTCATGATTTCTTCCGGCGTCCGGTAGTTGATGCTCAGGGAGGCCAGGTTGATCCGGTCGAACCCGATCCGCTCGAGCCGTTCCTGCCATGACTCCGTGAACCCGTGCCTGGCCTGGGCGCGGTCGCCGACGATGGTGAAGCTCCGGGACGGGCAGCGCAGCAGCAGCATCTGCCACTCCGCGTCGGTCAGTTCCTGAGCCTCGTCCACGACGATGTGCGCGAACGGGCCGGCGAGCAGGTCCGGGTCGACGGTGGGCGCTTCGGACTCGTCGACCAGGCTGACCTGGGCGTCCTCGCCGCGCAGCATCCTCACCAGGCCTTCGCCGTCGTCACCGTCGGCTCCGGAGTCGGCCACCGCGTCGACCAGGTTGTCGACGACCTGCGCCATGCGCTCGCGCTGGGCGGCGAGGATGGCCTCGTACCGGCTCTTGCGCCGGGCCGTCTCCGGGTCGCCGAGCCGCTGCCGTGCCGCGTCCAGGAGCGGCAGGTCGGAGACCGTCCAGGCCTGGGGGTCCTCGCGCTGGAGCTTCTGTACGTCCTCGCGGCTGAGCCAGGGAGCGCACATCCGCAGGTAGGCAGGCACCGACCACAGGTCTGAGACGAGGTCGGTCGCCTCGAGCAGCGGCCACGCGCGGTTGAAGGCCGTGAGCAGCTCCCTGTTCCGCCGCAGCGACTTGCGGAGCAGGTCGGGCGAGAAACCGTCCGCGTCGTCCTCGCCGTGCTTGTCCACCAGGATCGTGAGCAGTTCCTCCAGCACCTGGGCGCGCGCCTCGTTGTGCGGAGTACCGGGCTCCGCCGCATCGAACGCCACGGCCCAGTCGTCGGCGCTCAGCCAGATGTCGGACCAGTGGGTCGTGACCGTCATCCCCTGGGTGGGCGGCTCCTCGTAGAACCTGACGGCCTTCTCGATCCCCTCCACCAGATTCGCGGACGACTTCAGGCGGGCCACGTCCGGGTCGGCCTCGACCGCTGCCGCGGCGCCCTCGGTGACGAGGTCCCGCAGGGTGCAGGTCTGTACGCCCTCCTCTCCGAGGCTGGGGAGGACATCGGCGACGTACGCCAGGTAGGGCCGGTGCGGACCGACGAAGAGCACGCCGCCGCGGCGGTGACCGAGGCGAGGGTCGGAGTAGAGGAGGTAGGCGGAGCGGTGCAGGGCGACGACGGTCTTGCCCGTACCCGGACCGCCGTCGACGACGAGAGCGCCGCGGGAGCCCGCGCGGATGATGGCGTCCTGGTCGGCCTGGATGGTGCCGAGTACGTCTCGCATCCGCGGCGACCGGTTGCTGCCCAGGCTGGCGATGAAGGCGGACTGGTCGTCGAGCGCGGCGTGCCCGGCGAAGCCGTCCGCGGTGAACACCTCGTCCCAGTAGTCGCTGATCCGGCCGCGGGTCCAGCGATACCTGCGGCGGCTCGCCAGGCCCATCGGGTTGGCGTGGGTGGCTCCGAAGAACGGCTCGGCCGCCGGGGAACGCCAGTCGACCAGCAGCCGACGGCCCGTGCTGTCCGTGAGGCCGAGTCGTCCGACGTACACCGGCTCCTGGTCGTCCGCGCCGACCATGTGGCCGAGGCACAGGTCCAGACCGAAGCGACGCAGGGTACGCAGGCGATTGGTCAGCCGGTGGATCTCCGTGTCCCGGTCCATGGCGTGCCGGCCCATGCCGCCGGGTGCCCTGCGCTCGGCGTCGAGGCGGCCGGAGACCTCGGCGATCGTCTGCTCGAGGCACTCCGCGATGGCCGCGAAGTGCTGCTCGTCGTCGGCGATCAGCTTCGGGTCGGTCTTGGGGGAAAGGTGGTCGGGGAGGTCAAACACGCTGGTGGTCAGCGGGTTCACGTCGTCGGCTCCGATCTGGGGTCGTTTGCGACCCTGTGGCCGTTGTCGGTCGAGGGGACCAGATGTCCGGGTTCTGGCCTTCTGCGGCGTTCTGGGTTTTGGCGTTCTGGTCCTGGCTCGCCGGTGCCCGCGTGGTGCACGCGGGCACCGGCGGCCCTTCTCAGCTGATCGCGTCGAGCAGCAGCTTCGCGGCCACCGCCGCCCCGTCGGTACGGATCGTGGCGGCGATGGCGGCTGCTCGTGCTCCGGTCTCGGGGGTCAGGGCCGTGGTGAGCGCGGCCGACAGGGACTCGAAGGTCGGGGTCGGACCGTCGTGTGCCGCGCCGATGCCCAGGTCGGCCACCCGGTCGGCCCAGTATGGCTGGTCCGCCAGCTGGGGGACGACCACCTGGGGCGCGCCGGCCCGGCTGGCCGTCGTCGTGGTGCCCGCGCCGCCGTGGTGCACGACGGCGGCCACCCGGCCGAACAGTGCCTGGTGGTTGATGTCACCGACGGCGAAGCAGTCGTCCTGGGTGTCGATCAGGCCGAGGTCGGCCCAGCCGCGGGAGACGAGTACACGACGGCCCTGCGCGCGGACCGCCTCGACGGCCACCTGGGCGGCGTCCGTCGAGCCGTGCAGGGGCATGCTGCCGAAGCCCACGTACACCGGTGGTTCGCCGGCCTCCAGGAATGCTTCCAGGTCGGCCGGGAGTGGGCGTTCGTCGGGGAGGATCCACGCGCCGGTCTGTACGACGTCGAGGTCCGGCGTCTGCTGCCACGGGTCCAGAACCGGGTCCGTCGCCAGCCACGGCTGGTCGCCGATGACGTAGTCGCGGACGTCGTCCACCGGGGGCAGGCCGATCGACGCCCGGTTGGTATTGAGCGCCTCACCGAAGAGCGCGTTGATGTTCTGGGCGTCCAGGTCCCAGAGCACCCGGTTGTCGGTCACGTCCGGCGGCAACGGCCGGCCCGGATACTCCAGCGGCCGACGCCGCGGCGACGGGAGCTGGAGCTGCTGGAAGGTCACGGACACGGAGGGGATGCCCAGCTTCTCGGCCACCGACCGCGCGCCCGCCGCGGCCGGCGTCATGCCGGTCCCCACCAGCACGTCACATCCCTCGGCCGCCGGGATGACCACGTCGAACTGGCCGGCGATCACCTCGGCCGCGCGCCGGGGCAGGCCCTCCGCGGGCAGGGACGGCGCCGCCTTCGTGAGCGCGCGCGCCGACGGCCCGAAGGGCACCAGCTCCACGCCGACACCGGCCAGCAGCTTCGCGAACTCCTCGTCCGCCGGTGCGCACACCCGCACCTCCGCGCCGAGTTCCCGCAACCGCACCGCGAGTCCCGCCATCGGTTGAACGTCCCCCCGCGACCCATAGGTCGATAACAACACACGCACTTCGCGACTCCCATTTCCGCAGGTCCTGGCCTTGGCCGGGCAATTCTGCGGCACGACGGGGGCCTTGCCGCAAGCCCCCCGGTGCGCTATAAGTTGAGAGTGGCAAGGAGCGGGTGAGCTCCTTGCCTTTGCTTTTGTCGTCCGCGCCGAGCGCTCCGCTGGTTAGGCAGTTCGAAAGCTGCGGGTCCGTTGTGGCTGGTCGCGCAGTTCCCCGCGCCCCTAAAGGGGCCTGCGGCCTCCTTTAGGGGCGCGCGGTACCGCACCGGACTTCACCAAGGCTGCTTGGACGGACAAGCCCCTCGTGAAGCGGCGGCTCGCCGCGGCCTTCCGCACAGGCGCGTGTTCTGGGCTCATGAGCAACATTCGGAACTGTTGCTTCAACTTTAAACCATGAGTTAGGGTCTCGATCAGAAGATCTGCTTCAAATCTGTAGCAGAGCAGAGCAGATCTGAAGCTGTTGTTGAGGCTGTTCTGAACAGGCTGCTTCCGAAGAGGCTGTTCAGAAGCAGCTCGGATCCTGGACTCGGAGAACCCGCATGCCCGAACTCCCCGCCGCCACCCCGCGCGCACGCGTCCGGGTCCCGCTGCGCTTCCACGACGGCTACGGCGTCGACGCCGACGTGGTCACCTTCCACGGACTGACCGACGGCCAGGAACACGTGGCTCTCGTCCTTGGCGACCCTTCGGCGACTCCGCTGGTCCGCCTGCACTCCGAGTGCCTGACGGGCGACGTCTTCGGCTCGGCCCGCTGCGACTGCGGCCCGCAGCTCCGCGAGGCGGTCGAGCAGATCGCCACACGCGGCGGCGTACTCCTCTACCTCCGCCAGGAGGGCCGCGGCATCGGCCTCTACAACAAGCTCGACGCGTACGCCCTCCAGGACGAGGGCCTCGACACGTACGCCGCGAACACGGCCCTCGGCCTGCCGGAGGACGCCCGCGACTACACGTCGGCGGCCCAGATGCTGGCAGCCCTGGACATCTCGTCCCTCGACCTGCTGTCCAACAACCCGGACAAGGCGGAACAGCTCCGCGCACTGGGCGTCGACGTCCAACGCCGGGTCCCCACGGGCGTGTTCACGACGGCCCACAACGTCCGCTACCTGCGGGCCAAGGTCCTCCAGACCCGCCACACACTGCCGCTGCCGGAACTCAACGCGGGCTGACTCCGCCGCCCTGCTTCGCCTCGTCGGCTCCCTCGGCCTCGTCGGCTTCCTCGGCCTTGTCGGTCTCCCAACGCAGCAGGTCTCCCGGCTGGCATTCGAGCACCTCGCAGAGTGCGGCGAGCGTGGTGAACCGTACGGCCTTGGCGCGGCCGTTCTTGAGGACCGCCAGGTTGGCGGGCGTGATTCCGACGCGTTCCGCGAGCTCGCCCACGGACATCTTGCGTTTGGCCAGCATCACGTCGATGTCGACGGCGATCGGCATCAGATCACCTCGGCCAGCTCGGCCTGCATCCGCGTCGCCTCGACGTCGCGGGCGACGGCCTGGGCGAGCAGCATCCGCAGCACGAGCACGATGAGCGCGACACCCAGGATGGCCACGCCAATCCCGCCCATAATGAGAGTGACGCCCGGGTCGTCCCGCTGGCCGGGCGCATTCAGGGCCGTGACCGCGAACCAGACGAGAGCAGCCGCAACGATCGCGCCGATGATGACGTCCACGTACCGGAAGGCGGCGTGGGAGAACACGGTTCCGCGTCTCACCATCGTTACCAGTCGCCATACACAGACCAGGGCGACCTGGGCCGTCCCGATGCCCAGGATCGTGATCACGCGCAGCGGGGTCAGCGGGAGTGACCCGTCCTCCGGGTCGCTCCCGCTGACCAACGCCCACACCATCCCTGCCTGTACGAACACGGTGCCGGTGAGCACCACCACGAGCACGGCGCGCAGCGCGAGCACGGCCAGCTTTCCCATCGCCTCTCCTATGATCGAGCAACGATGGGAATCTATCGAAAATCGATAGATTCGGCAAGGGTTCACCCGGGCAAGGTCCACTGGGCCCGCTCAGCGCGGAGCCGACGGCTCGCTTCGTACCGCCCGTGCGGCCCGTCCGCCTCGTACGCGCCCGACGAGATCCTGGGCGGCCTCCGGCCACTGGGCGTGGTCGAAGGTGAAGCCCGCTCCGAGCAGGCGGCCGGGGGTGACGCGGCGGCTCTTCAGTAGAAGTTCGGTGTCCGAGCGCAGCGCGAACGCGCCGAGTTCGGCCATCCACTTCGTGGCGGGCAGACCCACGGGCATGCCCCAGGCGGCGCGCAGCGTGCGCATGAACGTGCGGTGCGGCACCGGACCCGGAGCGGCGAGGTTCACCGGCCCGGCGAGGTCGCCCCGGTCGATCAGGAACTCGACGGCGCGGACGAAGTCGCGGTCATGAATCCAGGACACGTACTGTGCGCCGCCCGCGACCGGTCCGCCGAGGCCGAGCCGCGCCAGCCACAGCAGGACGTCGAAGACGCCTCCACGGTCGGGGCTCATCACCATGGCCGAGCGCAGGGCGACCTTACGGGTGTGCGGGGTGTCGGCACGCTCTTGTTCCCGCTCCCACGCTTGGGCGATCTCGACGCTGTACGCCCAGTAGTCCGGGACGCCGGGTTCGGTGCCGCCGAGCACGCCGGTCGCCTCGTCATTGGGTGCGTCGAAGCGGTGGGCGTAGACGGTGGCCGTACTCATCTGCAGCCAGACCCGGGGAGGCCGAGCGGCGGCGGCGATCGCCTCGCCCACGACGCGGGCGGAGTTGACGCGAGAATCCATCATGGCCTGCAGATTGGCCGCGGTGTACCGGCAGTTGACGCTGCGTCCGGCCAGGTTGATCACGATGTCGCTGCCGTCGATCACCTCGGCCCAGGGCCCCAAGGTCTCGCCGTCCCAGTGGACTTCACTCTCGCGCCGCGGCCGTCTGGTCAGGACCACGACGTCATGGCCTGCCGCGGTCAGTTCGCGGTTCAGGACCGTACCGACTTGCCCGGTACCCCCAGGCATCACGATCTTCATCAGGCTCCCCCTCGGTGCGCATGAGCGAGCCTATCGCAGAAATTTGAACACGTTCAAAAAATAACCTCGCGGTTCACACCCCTGTCCGCGGAAAGCGCGAACACGTACGCGGGGAGAATGCCCTTCAGGCGCTCAGACGAGCGATGCGTGAACACGGCGGGGCGAAGTGCTCACGCCGCGCGACTCAGGTGCGCCCGGCCGCAGCGTCAGACCAGCCAACGACCGTCGCGCATCAACTCGCGGCCGCGCAGCTCGTTCCCCTCGCGCCAGGCCTGGATGCGGCGCGGGGTGATACGGAACCAGCGGTACGGCGTGGCCAGCGGGCGCGGGTCGAAGCCGGTGCGTGCGGCGAACCGGTCAGCTTGCCGCTGCGGCAACTCGTCGATCTCGAGGACCTCGACCTCGCCGTCGATCATGGACACGTCGCGGGTGTGCCCCAGCCCGATTCGGGCGGTCCGGGTGGCGGCCAGATTCCTGCCGGTCGGGCTCTTTGCCGGGGTGGCCACCAGCAGCGCCTCGCCGTCCCAGACGTAGGACAGCGGCACGAGGTACGGTGCGCCGTCCGTCGAGGCACTGGCCACCCAGATGTCGGTGTCGTGGGTGAGCCGGTGCTCGGTGTCGCGGCGGCGCTGGGCGCGGGGGCGGGGGTCGGCGTACACCACGGTCATGGTCACTCCTGTGGTCGGGGGTCACGATCGCTGTGGCCACAGCCTCTCCCGGACCGGATGCGGTCCACCTCCGTGCTGACCACGGAAACCGCCACGGATAAACGAATACGGATACGGATAATGAGCCGGTGTCCACTCCAGTGATCTCCGCCCGGGAAGCCGAAGTGCTCGCGCTGCTCGGGGAGCACCTCAGCAACGCGGAGATCGCCGCGCGGTTGGTCATCTCCATACGTACGGTCGAGTCGCACGTCTCCTCGCTGCTGCGCAAGCTGGAGGTGCCGGATCGGCGGGCGCTTTCCCGGCGCGCGGCCGAGTCCGCCCACGCCGAGCGGTCGCGGTCGGCACCCGCTCTTCCGGCGCGGCTGACGCCGTTCGTCGGCCGGGCGCGCGAGCGTGGCGAGTTGGCCGAGGCGGTGAAGACGCACCGGCAGGTGACCGCGGTCGGCCCGGGCGGGGTCGGCAAGACCCGGCTCGCGCTGGCGGTGGCGGCGGAGGTGGCCGGCGACTTCGCCGACGGGGTGTGGTTCGTCGACCTGGTCCCGGTCACCGATCCGGAGCGGGTGGGGGCGGCGGTCGCGGCGGCCGTGGGTGTGGGCGAGCAGCCCGGGCGCGGCATCGACGACGCGGTGCCGGCCGCGCTGGCGGATCACCGGGCGCTGCTGGTGCTGGACAACTGCGAGCAGGTACGCGACGGGGTGGCGTCGTTCGTGGAGCGGCTCTTGACGGCCTGTCCGCGGTTGCGGGTGCTGGTGACGAGCCGGGCCCGGCTGATGGTGCCGTTCGAGCGGGTCTTCCCGGTCCCGCCGCTGTCGCGGGCCGGCGGCGACAACTCGGAGGCGGTGGCCCTGTTCATGGACCGGGCGGCGGCGGTCGGCCAGCCTCCGGGTCCGGCGGTGAGCGAAGGCGTCGTGGCCGTCTGCGAACGGCTCGGCGGCATGGCGCTGGCGATCGAGCTGGCGGCGGCGCGGTGGTCCACGCTCGGCCTCGACGGCCTCACGGCCGGCCTCTCCGATCAGCTGCGGATCCTCACCGGCGGGGCCCGCGCCGACGACAGGCACCGGTCGGTGCGGACGGTCCTCGACTGGAGCCATGACCTGCTGGAGCCGCAGGATCAGGCCCTGCTGCGCCGGGTGTCGGTGTTCGCTGTGCCGTTCACCGCCGAGGCGGCCACCGCGATGGCCGGGTTCGCCCCGCTGGATCCGGCCGCGGTCACGGACGGGCTCGGCAGGCTTGCCGAGCAGAGCCTGCTCGCCGTGACACCGTCCGCGGACGGCACCCGTTACCAGGCGCTGGAGACCATCCGCCAGTACGGGACGGAGCGGCTCGCCGACGCCGGTGAGCTGATCGACGTCCGATCCCGCCACGTGGACTGGTGCCTGGCCGGCGCGAGGGCCCTCATGGGAGCCGGCGGCGCGGACTGGCGCGCCCGGTTCGACGCTCTGGCGGACGACCTCAGGGCCGCTCTCACCTGGGCCGCCGAACAGTCGGAGCGGCACGCGGACGCCTGCCAACTCGCCTTGTCGCTGGCCGAGTTGGCGTTCACCCGCAACCTGCTCGGCGAGGCCCAGCAGCGGTACGAGCAGGCGGCCCGGCTCGCCGACGACGCCGCCGCCGGTGCCGCTGCGCTGCGGCACGCCGCCTCAGTGGCCGGGTGCCGCAGGCTCGGCGACGACATGTTCCGACTGCATCGTGCCGCCGCGGAGGCCGCCCGCCGGGCCGGGGACAGCGCCGGTGCCGGCCGCGACCTGGCGGACGCCGCCACCGTCGCGTACCGCTTCTCCACCTCGTTCACGCGCATTCCCCCCGTGGACGAGGTGACCGCCATGCTCGCGGAGGCACGAGAACTGTCCGGTGACAGCCCGGCCGCCGAAGCGGCTGTCGCGCTGGCCGAGGCGGCGGTGGTCGCGGACGCGTACGGCGCGATTCAGGGAGATACGGAGAACACCGTCGAGGAGACGGTCGAGCGAGCCGAACAGGCCGTCGGGCTCGCCCGGCGCACCGGCGACCCGGTGGCGGAATCGGCCGCACTCGACGCGCTCTCCGGCGCCCGGAGCTGGGCCGGTGATGCCTTCGCCGTCGCAGGGCTCGCCCGGCGCCGGATCGACATCCTGGCTTCCGTACCGCCAACTCCTGCCCGTACGCACGAGTTGATGGACGCCCTCGCCATGGCCGCCGGAACCGCCCTCGGTGTGGGTGAGCTGCCGGAGGCCCGACGGTGGGGCAGGCAGCTGGCCGACCACCCCCAGTTGGCCGAGGCGGGCCACCACGCCACGTCCTGGATCCTGACCGCGGACGCGTTCGCCGGCCATGCCGACGAGGTACTCACCCGCAGCGTGAGGTTCCTCGACGCGTGGGAGCAGAGCGGCCGCCAGCGCTCGCTCTCCCTCGGCGCCGCAGCCGCGTCGGTCGCCATGATCCACGGCCTGCGTGGCGACCACGACGCGCGGGCGACCTGGCTCGCGATCGTCGATCAGGCGGACACGGCGGTTGAGCAGCACCGTCATGGCTACGGTGCGGTCTTCGACGCCATGGTCCTGCTCCACCACGGGGAGGTGGACGCCGCGCTGGAGCGGGTCGCGCCGAAGCCTGACGAGGTGTGGAAGTGGGTGTGCTGGATCTGGCACCACTGGTACGTGTCGCTCCGGGCGGAGACAGCGGTGCTCGCCGGACACCCGGACGCCCGGGCCCGGATCGACGCCGCGCGCGCCGTGGTCACCGGCAACCCGGTCGCCACCGCCCAAGTGGACCGAGCGGAGGCCCTGCTGGACGGCGACCTGCCGAGCCAGCTCGCCGCCGCGGCGGCGTTCGACGCGGCGGGCTGCCCCTACCAGTCGGCGCGCACGCTGCTCCTCGCCGGCGGCGACCACGCCATCGCCGGCACGGCCGCGCTCACCGGCCTCGGCCTGACACCCAAGTCCGACCGATAGCCGACAACCGCCGCTGCGTGTGCCTTCAACTGACCGCCTGCTTCACCAGTGCGGCGATCCGCGCCTCCGCCTCGTCCGTCACCTCGGTCAGGGCGAAAGCGGTCGCCCACATCGTGCCCTCGTCCAGCTTCGCCGGGTCGTTGAACCCGAGGGTGGCGTAGCGCGACTTGAACTTCGCCGCGCTCTGGAAGAAGCAGACGACCTTGCCTTCCAGTGCGTAGGCGGGCATCCCGTACCAGAGCTTCGGCGCGAGGACCGGGGCGTTGGCCTTGACGATGGCATGGACGCGCTCGGCCATGATCCGGTCCGAGTCCGGCATCTCCGCGATCTTCGCGAGCACGTCCCGCTCCGCCTCCGCCGCCTTGTCCGCACGCGAGCCGCGACGCACCGCCTTCTTCTGCTCCTGGGCGTGGTCCTTCATCGCGGCCCGCTCCTCGGCCGTGAATCCCTCGTACGAGCTGTTCTTGGCGCCGGCCATGATCACTCCTGTGGTCGTGTGTCACGAGCGGCTCGGTGTGCCCGGTCAGGCCCTGCCGCTGTGGTCACAGCCTGTCCTGACCGAACTGCGGCGGCATCCGTGCCGACCACGGAAACCACCACGGACACGGAGTCGGTGTCCCCTGTGCTCGCCCGATGACGAAGCAGCGCCCGGGCCGAGCCGAATTCCGGCGGCAGTGCGGGCGCTCCGGTCGACGCTGCCGGACCCCCGGTAGGCAGTCGCGAAAAAATGTGACACTCAGGTGCCGCACTGTCACATTTCCGCGACCAGCCACCTGGCCGGGGAGGGTCTTCCAGGGGCGCCCTCGGGTCTCGGTCCCGTTACGCCGTGCTGCGTTCGGTCGCGTCGGCCTCCTCGGCGCCTTCGGCCTCCTCGGCTCCCGCGGTGTCCGGTGCGGGCAGGCGCAGGCCGCGGGACTCGGCGACGCGCAGGGCGTCGGTCAGGCACTCGGCGAGCCGGAGCCCGGCGTAGCGGACCTCGGTGTACGGCGACGCCGGGTCGTCCAGCACCGCGCGGGCGAGGCCGAGTACGTCGGTGCCCATGGCGAGCTGTACGGCTTCCAGGTCGTCGGCGAGGCGGGATACGTATCCGCCACCGCTGTCCGTCATCAGGTAGCAGGGATTGCCGTCGGGGGACGGCCAGGGCAGGAGACGGGGAGCGGAGGTGGCCGCCGCGGGGTCGGTGGTGTGCTTCATCAGGCGGCCACCTCCTGCGCGCCGATCAGGTGCCGGTCGAGGTCGATCCCGAAGTCGGCGGCGAGCACGAGGGCGAGGCGACGGCGTTCCTGGAGGGCGGCTTCCTGTTCGTGGGCGGTGAGGTAGGGGCGTACGAGAGCGGAGTCGGCGCCGTCGAGGAGGGTGACGAGGCCGTACGGGGAGCGGTTGCGAGGGAGGTCCGGGGACAGAGGGGACGAGGGGCGGCGTACGACGGTGAGGTGAAGGCAGAAGTGAAGGTGCCGGTGGGGGCGGCGCCGTTTGCCCGTGCCCGGGGCGAAGAGGAGGCGCAGCCATTCGAGGGTGCGGCGGATAAGGTCGTGCATGTCGACGCTCCTATTAAGCGTTGGCCGTGCCCCGGGAGGTCTAGCCACCTCGCCGGGGTCTTTCCATTTCGAAGCTACACCGAGATGCAGCCCTCTGTATACAAGTACAGAGGGATCCACACGACCGTGCAGGTCACTGCCGCTCTACGTTGGACGTATGAGCGATAAGGCAGAGCCGAACGCCACCCTGGACCCGATGAGCGCGAGACCGCTCTACGTACAGCTGGCCGACGTCGTCGCCGGGAAAATCGCGTCCGGGGAGCTGGCCCCGGACAGGCCTATCCCCTCGGAGAACCACCTCGCCGACGAGTACGGCGTGGCACGACTCACGGCACGGCGGGCCGCACAGGAACTGCGCGAGCGCGGGCTGATCGTCACTGTGCGCGGGAAGGGCTCCTTCGTCGTCGAGCAGCCGCCCAGCGACGCTCCCGAAGAGGGCGACCCGAACGCCTGAAGGGGCCGCATCGCGCGGCCCCTTCAGAGTGAGTCACCCCGTACCGTCAGCTACTCGGCGGCCGACCGCCCCGCTCCTTCTCGGGTCTCGGGGTCGTGCCCCGCCGCGTGGTGTAGCCCACGGGCTCCTCTGCGAGAAATCCGGTACAGCACACACTGGCGAAGCAGCCCTTCGGGCACGCTCGGGTCCTCGAAGTCGTCGGCCGGGTCCCGGGTCATGCCGATCCGGCGCATCACTGCCTGGGAACGAAGGTTGTTGACGGTCGTCGAGGCAACGATCTCCGACAGCCCGAGAGCCTCGAAGCCGAAGGCCAGGCAGGCCAGGGCGGCCTCGGTGGCGTAACCGTGACCCCACGCCGAACGCATCAACCGCCACCCGATATCCACCCCCGCGAACGGCATGTCCTCGTCCACCTCGTCCAAGCCGACGCGGCCGATGAACTCACCGGTCTCCCGTGCTTCGAGCGCCCACCACCCAAAACCTCGCTCGTCGAACTCGGCCTGCATGAGTGCCACCGCGGCATCGCTTTGCTCCCGCGTCAGCAGTTCCCCCAGGTGTTCTCGGACTTCGGGATCGGCATTCATCGCCGCCCACGGTTCGAGGTCGGACTCCCGCCACCGGCGGAGCAGAAGGCGATCGCTACGCAGTTCTGGCATGTCGACCAGCTAACGCCATCACAAACAGGGCGTCGATCGGTTATGTCGAACCCCACGGTGCTCACCGATGCCAGCCTCGTTGCACAGATCTTCACGGCCTACACCATCCAGCGGGACGCCATCCTCGAGCGGTTCAGCCTCCCCTCTCCTGCCCCCTCCCTGCCCCGCAACGACGACAGCGGGGCAGCGCGCCGGGTAGGCGGGCATGGGATGCACTGTGGCCCGGACGGGGGTGGTGATCTTCCGGCGAGCATGCGGAGGCCCGGCCGCGCACAGGCGCGAGCCGGGCCAGCGGCGTCGGATCAGAAGTTGCCGTTCGACAAGATCTCACCCGACTTGTCGTACACCGTCACCAACCCGTTCTCCGACTCGTAGCACGAGGCGAACGCCGACGCGATCAGCTTCCCGTCCGACGCGTGTGGGCCCACCAGCCCGCCGGTGTAGTCCGTGAACACCTCGGCCGCGTCGAGGATGTCGTTCTGCTCGTCCGCACCGGTCACCTTCGTGACGTGCTTGACGGCCGACTTCTCCGTTGCCGTGCCGCTCTTCGCAACGCAGTCTTTGAACTGGCCGGCCTGGCTCTTGGCCGGCGCTTTCTCCTCTGGGGCGTCCTCGGCGGGTGTGTCTTCAGCCGGGGTTTCTGCGGCGGGCTCGTCCTTGGCGGTGGGCTCGGAGCTGACCGTGCTGCCCTTGCTGCTGTCGTCGGAGTCGCCGCTGAGTGCAGCGCTGAAGATGCCGATGATGACGAAGAGCGCGACGATCCCGGCGCAGCCCAGGCCGACGATCTTCCCGGTGCTGGACTTCTTCGGGGGCAGCGGCGGCGGTGGTGCGCCCCAGCCGGGCTGCGGCTGCTGGTTTGGTGCACCCCACTGGGTCGGCTGCTGTTGTGGTGTGCCCCAGCCCGGCTGCTGCTGTGGTGGCCCGTATCCGGGGTTCTGCGGGTATTGCTGGCTCATGTGCCCCCCTTGTGCGGTGTTTCGTGAGATGGGGGACGTTATCCGATGTAGGCGATAAGTGAAGAGGTGGGTTGGTTCCGTTACCGGTCTGAGTGCAAACGGTGAAGATCCGTCCCGGTGGTGGCTCAACGGGGCGGGTGAGGTGGAGCGCTGGCGGAAGGTGAAGCGGTACCCGCGCTGTCACGGCCACAAGCTCCGGCTGCGGATCGACCAGCGGGCGCACAACGGGTGGACAGCGGGAGCGGCTACGGCCGCATGCAGCGGGTGGCAAGCAGCAGGCAGTTCCACCGCAGCCGAACGGCGTAGCGCGCCAGCTTCTGAGAGCTCCCTCCCACCTCCGTGCGAACCCCGGCGGTGGGAACGGTCAGCGTCCCGAAAACCCGGGGCACCCGTCCGCAGCAGGAGGAAGAACGTGACCATCGCGTTGGAGCGCCCCGTGGACACCGTCGCCCCGGTCACTCTGGTCGCCCCCGAGGTGATGAGCCGGCTTGTCCGTCGCGTCATCACAGATCACCCGGAGATCGGCGCCGAGACAGCCCACCGCATCGTCGGCCAGGCCGCCGCATTCGTGGCCGCGTCCGGCCAGCAGTCCGGCTGGGTCCTCGTGCCGAGCAAGCTGGTCTCTCCGCGATGTCGTGCGGGTTGCTCGGGGACCCGTCCCGGACCGTCGGCGGTAGGACAGTAGCCGTTGAGAAGCAGGAGGGCGTCATGGTGGAGCGGACCGGCAGCCGGGCGGGAGCGGTGTGGTCGTATCTGGGTGCGGCGCTCGTGGGCTTCACATGCTTCGGGATCTTCGTGATCTGGCTGGTCCCGCTGGCCATCCGGTCACGGACCGGGAACCCGTGGACCCGCCAACATGCCACACACGCGGCGAACTTCGGTCTGACCTCGTTCCTGGCGATCCTCGGCGGCGCCCTGCTCTCGGCCCTGATCGGGCTGCCGTCGTCCTACCCGCAGACCCAGCCACTGCCGATGCTCCTGGTGTTCTGCTACATCCTGGTCGGGCTTGTCGGGCTACTGGTCGGAGCCGTACGTGCCGGGAGCGGACAGGACTTCCGCTTCATCAAGTCCATCTCCCTGCGTCTGCTGGGCTGACCGCAGCGCGCCTTCGATCTCGCCTTCCGACACCTTCACCGTCGGCCGACGTCACGCCTCGCTCACGTACGGCCCCGAAAACGAGTCAGCGTCCGAGCCGGCCGAAGCCGACACGGACGCTGCGTAGCAGGTCAGAGGCAATATCCCTCGCCTACCACCCGTAGGCCCTGTGGGACTCGAACCCACAACCAATGGATTAAAAGTCCCCGCCGCCCCTTGCCGGGCGGTGCCCGACGGTCTCCCGCCGTCCTGTTATGCCTGGTCGGAGGCGGGTGAAGCGTGATGCTCAAGTCCGGCTCGGCCCGGCCTGTGCGGCGTCGTCCGCTCACGCATCGCTCACGCGGACCCCTGCGGCTGCCCTGCGACGTCCACCTGGAGGCGGCGCCGCTCGTGCCCGTCGGCGACGACGCTGCCGGGCACGTACCGGCTTGGCTGGTGGCTGGGGCCGTTGGCCGATGGCCTACTTGCCCCAGATCTTCCGGTACGCCTGGCGATAGCCCTCGGAGTCCCAGGACAGTGCGCCACCGCTGTTGGAGGCGGTGGCGATGTGGACAGGGGCGACGTATCCGCTGTCGGCTCTGCCGGAGAAAGCACGGTTGAACTCGTCGATGATCTGCCAGCCCTGTTCGGAGAGGGGCTCGGGCACGGTGGCGGCCTGGTACTCCCTGCCGTTGATGCGCCGGAAAGCCGACGGGTCGCCGTCGCCGGCGCCGATGTTGAACGGGGCGTCGGCGCCCTGCCGGTCGCCGGCGCGCAGAGCGGTGGCGGCGTGCTCGAAGTAGAGGTCGTTGATGGCGGCGGAGTGGGTCCACTCACTGCCGAAACGGGAGAGAAGGGAAGAGACGGCCTCAACGGTGCGGCTGTTGGCTTCGGGGATGGGGATGTCCTCGTAGCTCAGCAGCCTGACGTCGGAACAGGTGGCGAGTTCCTTCTTGATCAGGTCGGACTTCCGCTTGGCGAAGGGTATCGAGGCATCGGTGAACAGGACGACGCCCGCGCGACCGTTGGACCGGGCGATGATCCAGTCGGCGCTGATCTTCGCGACGTCCTCGACCTTGGTGGTGATGTTGCTGAAGAGCTCCGGGTCCTCGCTGGGGCCAGGGGCTCCAACGGCGTGCCATCCGATCAGCGGGATACCCGCGGCTTTGGCCTGACGGACCTGCTGGGCAGTGGATTTGGGGTCAAAACCGCCGATGACTATACCTGCGGGCTCGAGGGCCACGGCCTCGCCGAAGGCGGCTTTGATACCGGCGGACGTGCCCTGTCCATTGATGACGCGGACCTTCCAGCCGATGACCTTGGCAGCCTCCTCAACGCCTTGGGCGACGCCGGTGACACCGGGGTTGGCCAGGGTCTGGGCGACAAAGACGATGGTCTTGTCGGGAACGGCCCGGGGACCGGTGGTGGGACCGTCCCACGGCGCGTCGACGTCTTCGGCCTTCTTGACCGCCGACTTGACACGGGCGAGGACGGCGGGACAGCCGGGCTTGGCGGAGTCGGCGGTGGCTGCGGCAGTGGTCGAACCGCTGTCACAGCCGACGACGGCGGTGGCCATGGCCAGCAACGCGGCGGCCGACACGGTCGCCTGGCGGGTGGCGTGCACTGGGGTCTCCTCAACAAGGCAAAAGAGGGTATGGGGCGAGTGGGGGGAGGAGATGGACGAAGGCGCCGACGGTTCCGGCGCGGCACCTCCGCCGAAGGAGAGGCCGCGGCACCGACGGCGATGCCGAGTCCGTGGCGGGGCGGCCACAGCGACGACGGTGCTCCCGGAGGGAGCCAGGGCATATGCCGGGGGAATGTAGCAGGGTGCGAGTGAACGTCCGACAACACGACGTCGCACCCCTCCGCACGACGCCGAGGTGACGATCTGGCGCCGAGCCGGGCCGTGCAAGGCGCCAACGATGCCGACGACTTACACGCCGCTGATGCCGAAGGTCGCACGAAACGCGCAGAACACGCAGAACGCCCGGACCATGTGGGACACGTCGGCCCTCGTCAACTCCGCCGCCCTGCACCGGACATGGGTCGGCGGCGGACCCTCCTACGACAAAGCGTCAATGTCCGCACATAAACCAAGAAATATTTTGTAATCAACTCTTGATGGCATATGGCCAGTCGAACCTCCGCCCGAACGATAGTCTCCGCACGGCCGGATTCGGACACGTGGCGCAATCCTTTCGTACCTATCAGCGACGGGCGCGTCAAAAGTGTCACGCTCCGCTCCCGGCGGTTCGCGGTCCGGCACGAACGACACCTCGGTCACCGCTCAGGAACACGACGAAGGAGGCCAGGGTGTCCGTGAACACAGTGGACCCTCCCCCGCTCTCGGCTTCGGCTGAGTGGGGGGATCACCACCTCGCACCCGACCCGCCAGGGCCTGCGGAGGTGACACCGCCGTTGCGCCGGAGAGCGGGAGCCGTGCTCGACCGATGGCCGTTCCGGCGAAAACTCAACGTCCTGGTGAGCGCGCCCGTCCTGGTCGTCGGCCTGCTGCTCGGCGCCGGTGTCGTCGACCAGGTGGTACGGGCCCGGGACGCCGGTCGGATCGCTGATCTGGTGCGCGACAGCGAACAGGTCGCGAGGCTGATCAACGGCGTGCAGGCCGAACACCGGCAGGCGCTCGTGCTGTCTGTGCGGTACGAGTCGGACCGCTCCGGGGCCGCCCGCCCGTCGACCGCCGACTACCGCCGGGCGCAGCGGAACACCGACGCACAAGTCGCCGCCGTGCGTTCCGCGTTCGGTTCGAGCCTGCCGGACAAGGAGAAGCAGGCCCTCGAGTACATCAGCAGCCTTGCCGTCCTGCGCGAGAAGCTCGAACGGGACTACGTACCCGTCGCCAACATCGACCCCGCGTACGCTTCCGCGGTCGACTACCTGATCGACGGCATCGGGCTCGACCGCTTGTCGGACACCCCCTCATCCTCGGTGATCACTCTGCTCGACACGGTGTTGCGCGCCGACGCCGCCCACGCGGCCTTCGAGAGCGCCGTGTTCTCCGCGCAGACCCGTGACGCCAACGCCCTCACCGAGTACAGCCGCGCGCTCGGCGCCCACACGCTCTACGAGCACCAGTCGGACCGGTTCGGCCGGATCGCCACGCCGGCCCAGGTCCTGACCCTGAGCGGCATCGAGCGCAGTGCCGGGCAGAGCGGCATCGAGGCCCAGTTCGCGGAGCTCCAGATCGATCCGAGTTCCCTGCAGGCCCAGACGCCACAGCAACTGAGCAAGAAGATCGCTGCCGGAGCACAGCATGCCGAAACCCGCCTTGGCATCACCCGGTCGCTGATCGACCAGACCGCCGCTCGGGCCGACGCCATGTCCGCGAGCGCCCTGCGGAATGCCTTGATGCTGCTCGGCCTGGCCCTGCTCGGCTTCGCCGGCTGGCTGGCCTTCTCCGTGCTGGTCCGGCGCTCGGTCGTACGCCCCTTGGCGGCGCTGACCGGCGCGGCTCAGCAGGTCGTCGACGTGGCGGGTGAGGAACTCGCCCGGGTCGCGGAGGACGAGGCCGCCGACAGCACGCCGCTGCGTCCGAAGGCGATCCCGGTTCCGGTCCGTGACGAGATCGGTGAGCTGGCCGAGGCGTTCAACCAGGTGCAGGTCGCCGCCGCCGCGCTGCTGGAGCGGCAGGTGCTGAGCCGACGCAACGTCGCCGAGATGTTCGGCAACGTCGGGCGACGTGTCAGCAATCTGTCATCGCGTCAGCTCACACTGATCGATGCCATCGAACGCGAGGAAACCGATCCCGACCTCCTCGAGCGGCTCTACCGCATCGACCACATCGCCGTACGCCTCCAGCGCAATGCCGACAGCCTGATGCTGCTCGCCGGCATCCGGGAGACCGGCGTCGAGGCCCGGCCGACCACCCTGGCCAACGTCATACGGGTGGGGCTCGGCCAGATCGAGGGGTATCAGCGGGTGTCCCTGCGGTCCGAGACAGAGGTCACCGTCGCCCCCGACGTCATCGGCGACCTGACGCTGATGCTCGCCGAACTGCTGGAGAACGCGGTCGCGTTCTCCCCGTCCCACACGCCCGTCGAGGTGGCCGTCCGGCCCGGTACCGACGTCACCTCGGACGGTGGTGCGCTGGTCGAGGTCATCGACCACGGCCTCGGCATGAGCGCGGAACGCCTCGTCGAGGAGAACGCCCGGCTCATCCGCCGGGAACGGCTCGACCTCGTACCGACCAAAATGCTCGGCCTCTTCGTGGTCGGAAGCCTCGCCCGGCGCTGGGGCATACGGGTGACCCTGAGCCGTACGCCGGGCGGCGGGGTCACCAGCACCGTCTGGATCCCCTCCGCGCTCCTGCTGACCATGAGCCCCGTGGACCCCACTCCGCCCCCGAGCCCGACCGGGACCGTGGCGGTACTCCCGACGAGGTCCGGGCAGAGGTCCGAGCTGGAGGCCGTCGCACCCGTGAGCGAGTCAAAGGCCACGCCGCCCGCGGCGAAGCCGCTGATCGACACAGCGAGAGCGCACGCGGACACAGCGAGGAACGAGCGAAGTCCGAGAAGCGTCGGCGCCAGAACCGAACGGCCGGAGGCGAACGAACTCGAATCCCGAGAGCCCCGTCCCGTACGGGCCTCCGCACCCGAACTGCGGCTGACGGCCCCGCCGCCGCAGGGCGGCCTCCCCCAACGCGTCCCCACGAGCCGGACCGCCGCCCCCGGGAAGCCCGCGGCGGAGGCCTCCCGGACCCGGCCCAGACGGGTGCGTGGCGCGACACTCTCCAGGACCACCCAGCCGGCCGACCGAGAGGCCCCGGCTGCCGTACGGCCCCCCGTCGACGCCGAGGCGATCCGCTCGGAACTCGATGAGTTCGAGGCCGCCGTACGCAGGGCGGCGCAGGACAGTCCCCTGGGCAGGACGGAGCCTGCACCATCGCCACACCAGGAATCCAAGAAGGAGTCGGGCAGTGACCACGTCGACAGGTGACAGCAGTTCCGAGCGAGCAACACCCACCGATCTGCGAGCCGCCGCGGCCGATTTCACCTGGCTGCTCGACCGGTTCGCCTCGGAGACGGACGGTGTCCTCGACGCCATCGCGGTGTCGTCCGACGGCCTGCTGATCGCGGTCTCCCGGCTGCGCGACCAGGCCGACTCCGAGCGGCTCGCCGCGATCGTGTCCGGCATGACGAGTCTCGCCGCGGGCGCCTCCGGCAACTACGGCCTGGGCGGCCTCAACAAGGTCATCATCGACCTGGAGGGCGGCCATGTTCTGGTGTCGGCCATCGGCGGCGGCGCCGTCCTCGGCGTGGTGACCTCGAAGGAGGCGAAACTGGGCAACATCGCCTATGAGATGGCCCTCTTCACCAACCGGGCCGGGGCCGCGCTCACCCCCCAACTGGTACTGGAGCTGAAGAAGAGCGTCGGTGCCGCGCCGGCCAGCTGACCGTCCCGCAGCGAGAGCGCGGGTACAGGCATTCAGAAAGGGACCGTGATGGCCGTCGGTGGACCAGCACCACACGATGCAGCAGGGGAAGCCGGGGGCTCACCGGAGCCGGCCGGCCGCGCCCGCTCGATCCGGCCTTTCCTGCTGACCGCCGGTCGCGTGTCGGGACGCGGCACCGCGCCACCGATCCCCATCGAGACCCAGGTCGTGTCGACCTCGACCGGGCTCTCCGTCCTCCGCACGCTCACCTTCGAGCACCACGACATCATCGCCGCCTGCCGACGGCCGCAGTCGGTGGCGGAACTGGCCGCCCAGCTGCGACTGCACCTCAACGTCGTCCGCGTGCTGGCCGAGGATCTGTGTGCCGCCGGGCATCTGGCGGTCCACAGGCCGAACGCCGGGACAGCCCAGGATCTCTCCGTACTGAGAAGGGTTATCGATGGTCTCCGTGCCGTCCCCGAGTCACGGGGCACACTCCGCAACTCCGGCTGAACAGCCGCCGACGCCCGTCAAGTTGGTCATCGCCGGCGGCTTCGGGGTCGGCAAGACCACGGCCGTGGGCTCGATCTCCGACATCCGGCCGCTCACCACGGAGGCCGCGATCACCGAGGTCGCGGCCGGCGTGGACGATCTCACGCACACTCCTGGCAAGAGCACCACCACGGTCGCCATGGACTTCGGCTGCCTCACCATCGACCCGACACTGAAGCTGTACCTGTTCGGCACGCCGGGCCAGGACCGGTTCGGTTTCATGTGGGACGACCTGGTGGAGGGCGCCCTCGGCGGCCTGGTGATCGTCGACACCCGCCGCCTGGACGACTGCTACGCAGCGGTGGACTATTTCGAGCACAAGAACCTCCCGTTCGCGGTCGCCGTCAACGCGTTCGACGGGGAGGTCGGGGACGATCTGGACGAGGTGCGGTGGACACTGGACATCTCCGAGCACGTGCCGCTGATCGTCTTCGACGCACGGAGGACCGGCTCGGTCCGGGACGCGCTGCTGGTCGTACTCGACGTCGCGATCTCCCGCGCCGAGGCAGCCGCAGCGACCTGATCCACTTCGCTCACGCAGCGGGGCCGAGAACGCGGAAGCGCCCTGCCCGGCACAGCCGGACAGGGCGCTCAAGCGCGGGTCGGACGGGGTATCCGCCAACCCGCTGGAGGTAGGCCCTGTGGGACTCGAACCCACAACCAATGGATTAAAAGTCCACTGCTCTGCCAATTGAGCTAAGGGCCCTGGCGATGTTGCTCCCCCGAGCATAGCCGGACGTGGCCGGGTCTCCGATCGGGTATCGGGGTCCCGGCCACGTCGGGTGGGTGGAAGCGTCAGGGATCTACCGGTTCCGGGGTGTTCGCGCGGGACGCCTCGTGGGTGCGGGTGTGTTCGTGGTCCGGGTTGAGGGACCAGTGGCGGGCCGAGGCGTACCACCACGTGGCGGCGAACGGTCGGTCGGCTCGCTCGCGGCCCGCGAACGCCGGAGGGCCCGGACGACCGAAGTCGTCCGGGCCCTCCGGGTAAGGGTCAGGTCAGCCGTTGCGCTTCCAGCGCGGCTTGTCGTCGCGGCGGCCGAAGGAGGAGCCGGAGCCCGTACCCGTACCGGAGCCGGCGCCACGGTGGTCGTCACGGCGGCCGTGCGGGCGGTCGTGGCCGCCGGAGCGGAAGCCGCCGGTGGGACGGTCGCCCTGACGGTCGCGGTTGAACGGGCGGTCGCTGCCCCGGTGGCCGGAGGGACGGTCGTCGCGGCGGAAGCCACCGGTGGGACGGTCGCCGTCACGGCGGTCATCGCGGCGGAACCCGCCCGAGCCGCCCGACGGACGGTCGTCCCGACGGAAACCACCCGACGGACGGTCACCATCACGACGCTCGTCCCGACGGAAACCACCCGACGGACGGTCACCATCACGGCGCTCGTCACGGCGGAAGCCACCACGCTCACCGTCACGGCGGTCGAACGAACGGCCACCCCGGTCGTTGTCACGCCGGTCATCGCGACGGAACCCGCCCGAGCCGCCCGACGGACGGTCGTCCCGACGGAAACCGCCACGGTCACCGTCCCTGCGGTCGTCACGGCGGAAACCACCACGGTCGCCGTCGCGCCTGTCGTCACGGCGCTCGTCCCGGCGGAAGCCACCCCGGTCACCGTCACGACGGTCCCGGCGCTCGTAGTTGCCCCGCTCGTCACGGCGCTGACGCGGCTGCTCGTACGCCGGTGCGGCCGACTGCTCCGGCACGGAGGCGGCAAGCGCGGCCTCGGCCGCGGCGGCCTCCACGACGGCGGCGGCCTCGGCGAGCGCGGCCTCCGGGTCGTCGCCCCGCTCGCGCGCGGCGCGGGCGAGCAGGCGGTCGGCCTCCTCGCGCAGCTCGGAGGCACGCCGCTGCGCGCGCTCCAGCTGCTTGGTGAGCTGGGCGACCTCGCGCTCGGCCTGCTGCGCGGCGTTGCCCGCGGACTCGGCCTGCACCTCGGTCATCGACCGGGCGCCGGTGATCTCCGCGACCTCCGCGTCGAAGGCGGCACCGCCCTGGATGATGTGACGCGAGGCGTCGACGCCCGCGTCCTCCATCTGGCGGAAGATCTGCCGGCGCTGGTGCGGCAGGGACAGCGACACGACCGTGCCGGAACGGCCCGCGCGGGCCGTACGGCCGGAGCGGTGCAGGTAGTCCTTGTGGTCACCGGCCGGGTCCACGTTCAGGACCAGGTCGATGCCGTCGACGTGGATACCGCGGGCGGCGACGTCGGTGGCGACGAGCGCGTTGACGTAACCGTCCTTGAAGTCGGCCAGCGTCCGCGTCCGCGCGCCCTGCGTCATACCGCCGTGCAGCGCGTCGGCCTTCACGCCCGCGTCACGGAGCTGCTCGGCGATGCGGTCGGCGCCCAGCTGCGTACGTACGAAGATGATCGTGCGGCCCTTGCGGGAGGCGATCGCGGCGGTGACCGGCGCCTTGTCCTTGGGCTTCACGACGAAGATGTGGTGGGACATCGTCGTGACGTTGCCCTGGGCGCTGTCGACCTCGTGCGTGACCGGGTTGCTCAGGTAGCGCTTGACCAGCGTGGAGATCTCGTTCTCCATCGTGGCCGAGAACAGCATGCGCTGGCCGCCGGGCGGGACCTGGTCGAGCAGTTCGGTGACCTCGGGCAGGAAGCCCAGGTCGGACATCTGGTCGGCCTCGTCGATCACGGCGACCTGGACGTTCTCCAGGGAGCAGGCGCCGCGGCTGATGATGTCGCGCAGGCGGCCCGGGGTGGCGACGAGGATGTCGACGCCGCGCTCGAGGGCGTAGATCTGGTTGCCCATCGACGTACCGCCGCAGACGACCTTCATCTTCAGGCCGAGCACGTCGCCGTACGGCTGGAGGGCGTCCGCGACCTGCATCGCGAGCTCACGGGTCGGGGTGAGGATGACGCCGCGGGGCTTCTTCTTCTCGGTGTGACCGCCGGACAGCTGCGCGAGCAGCGGCAGACCGAAGGAGAGGGTCTTGCCGGAGCCGGTGCGGCCACGGCCGAGGATGTCCTTTCCGGCCAGGGCGTCCGGGATGGTCGCGGCCTGGATCGGGAAGGGGGAGGTCACGCCGTTCTGCGCGAGCTTGCGCACGATGCCGTCGGGCAGACCCAGGTCGCCGAAGGTGACCTCGGGGGCCTCGGGGGTCGTGGGGGCCTCGGCCGCGGCGGCCTCGGGCACTTCGACGGCCTCGTTCTCGGGCACGACGATGTGATCAGTACTGGAAATGGACATGCGAATGCGAAACCTTCCGGAGTCTCGTCGGCACGCGCCCGTCAACTCCGTGTTCGCAAATCGACCGCCTCAATGCGGTCCAGCCACGGCAAGGGAGAGTACGCGCCACACGGCGCGCTCTGCATTGGCGCCGGGCAAATGGGATCAAACGATCTACCAAGATACGCACCCTCCGGCCCTCAAGGCAAATCGAGAGGCGCATTGAGCCGATAACCCCAGGTCAGCCATGGATCGGCCCTCGTCAGCCGGCCCCACGTCAGCCCTGGTCAGCCGCTCACACCCGCCTGCGGCGCCGGCTCCCGCTCCGCGAGTTGCGGCGTGGGCTCCGGGTGTGCCGAGGACGACGGTTCGGCGGTGGTCGGGGCGGGCGGCGACGGCGTGGGCGAGTTCTTCGGCGGCTTCGGCGGCTTGGGCCCGGGAGTCGGAGTCGTACGGGGCGGGGCGGGCTTCGCCCTGGTCGGCCCGGGTGCCTGCGGCTTCGGCTTCTTCTTCCCCGGCTTGGTCTGCGACGAGGATCCGCTCCCGTCGTCCTGCGACGGCGAGGCCGGCCCGTCCCCGTCCTGGGGACGGTCATCCCCCGACCTACCGGGCCCCGCCGAACCGTGTTGTTCGTCACCCGCCCCGCCTTGCCCGGAGCCACCGCCGCCGCCACCCGTCACCGCCGAGCCGACGTCCGGCGCCTCACCGCCCCGCCGCTCCGCGGAGTGCGACGGCCTGGACCCGCTCGCATCGTCGTCGTCATTACTGACGCTCATACATCCGGCACTCGCCGCGACGGCCAGGGCCGCGGCGGCCAGACGGACAGGTACGTACATGGCGCGCACGGGCAGCCACCTCCGGGGCGGGGACAAGCAGTCCCCCTGCCCAACTCCCGCCGCCCGCAAGAGGACACGCCGCCCGAAGGACAGTTTTCAACAGTCGTATTTCAACAGTCGTACGGACGGACCTGATCCGCACCTCACCCGTACCCGAGGGCGTGCAGCCGCGCGTCGTCGATCCCGAAGTGGTGGGCGATCTCATGAACCACCGTCACTTCCGTCTCGGCCACGACGTCCTCCCGCGACTCGCACATCCGCAGCGTCGGCCCCCGGTAGATGGTGATCCGGTCCGGCAGCACGCCCGCGTACCACTCGCCGCGGTCCGTCAGCGGAGTTCCCTCGTACAGCCCGAGCAGCTCGGGATCATTGCTCGGCGGTTCGTCCTCGACGAACACCGCCACGTTGTCCATCAGTCGTGTCAGCTCCGGCGGGATCCGGTCCAGGGCCTCGGCGACCAGTTCCTCGAACTCCTCGCGCGTCATCTCCAGCACAGAGCCATTGTCAGGTACGGAGGTCACGTACGAGGGGTGAAGGGCCCGGCATATCCGGCCCCGGACTTGGGCATACGGGATCAATGGCCCGCGTCCCCGCCGCCGCTCTGCAACGCGTACGAAAGGCACCACATGCGCTCGTACGCCACTATCGCGCTCGCCGCACACACCCGGCCATCGAGCTCGTCCACCAGCCGCACCCCTACACACGCGCCCTGGGCCTGATCACCGTCGTCCTGGTCGGCGCGTGGCTGGGCCTGCTGATCGTGGGGAACGTACGCGCCCCGGTCGGCCCCATGGACACCACCATGACCCTGCGCCCCTCCTTCACCGGCGGCACAAAGATCAACGTCTCTCCGCTGGGCGCCCTCGAACTGCGCAGCCATGTCGCGCCGATCCGCCTGGACGTCGACGTGGACCAGCTCGACCCCGTCCGCTCCCAGGCCCTCGTCGACCACCCCGAACGGCTCTCCGGCCTCCAGGACGAGGTCACCAGCGACGTCGGCGACGGCACGCTCGACCTGGCCGTACGCTCCGGCGTCGCCGTCGTCTCCGGGGCCACCGCACTCGGCCTCGCCGTCTACCGCCGCCCGCGCCGCGCCCTGGCGGCCGGCGGGCTGGCCCTCGCCCTCCTGGCGGCCTCGGGAGCGACGGCCTTCGCGACCTGGAACCCGAAGTCGGTCCTGGAGCCGAAGTTCTCGGGCCTGCTGAGCAGTGCCCCCTCAGTGGTCGGCAACGCCCGCAGCATCGTCAGCGAATTCGACGTCTACCAGAAGGAGCTGGCGCGCCTGGTGACGAACGTGACGCAGCTGTACGACGCCACGTCCACGCTCCCCACGTACGCCCCCGACCCCTCCACCATCCGCGTCCTGCACGTCTCCGACATCCATCTCAACCCGGCAAGCTGGAAGATCATCGCCTCGTTGGTGAAGCAGTACAAGATCGATGTGATCGTCGACTCCGGCGACACCATGGACCACGGCAGCGCGGCGGAGAACGGCTTCCTGGACCCGGCCGCCGACCTGGGCGCTCCGTACGTATGGGTGCGCGGCAACCACGATTCGCGGGATACGCAGGCCTATCTGGAGGACATGGAGAACGTGCACGTACTGGACGAGGGGCGGGCCGTTTCGGTCGCGGGCCTGCGGTTCGCGGGTATGGGCGACCCTCAGTTCACCCCTGACCGCTCCAAGGAGGCGACCGCCTCGGAGGAGCTGGCGGGCGCCCGTCTGGCCTCCGCGATCCGCGATCAGAAGGCGGCGGGTACGCCCGTGGACATCGCCGTCGCGCACAACCCGGACGCCGCCCGCGAGGTGGACGGCACGGTACCGCTCGTCCTGGCGGGCCACCTCCACCATCCGGAGATGGAGGTCATGAAGTACGGCACGCGCCTGCGGCTCGAGGGTTCGACGGGCGGGAGCGGGCTGCGCGCGCTGGAGGGCAAGTATCCCGACCCGATCGAGACGTCGATCCTCTACCTGGACCGTGACACCCGCCGCCTCCAGGCCTGGGACGAGATCAAGCTCGGCGGCCTGGGCCTGACCACGGCGGAGGTCAGCCGCCACCTGCCGGAGGAGAACCAGCCGGGCGCGTCCCCCACGCCGTCGCCATCGCCGTCTCCGGGCTCCCCTTCGCCTGGCTCCCCGTCTCCGGGCTCCCGTCCGCCTTCTCCCTCCCCTTCCCCCTCCTCGTAATCCGTTTTGCCGATACCTCCCGGCATCCCATATGCTGCTGACGTCCCCGACGCGCCGTAAGGCGCCCAGGCAGGCCCCAGCCCTCATCGTCTAGCGGCCTAGGACGCCGCCCTTTCAAGGCGGTAGCACGGGTTCGAATCCCGTTGGGGGCACACCTTCGTTTCTGCGTCATCGCAGGTCAGGGCGCACTTTTGACGCTCCATTTACTCAGCGCGTTATGTCGCGCTGGATGATGTCTAGTCCACTGTGGCTCGCGAATCCGCAGACGGACGTCCCAAGCGCCGATATGTGGCCCCTCTTTCGGTTGCACGGGTTCGAATCCCCAGGGTATGTCGCGATTGCGTCTTCTCCCGCCTGGTCGGCGAGGCAGGTGAGTACCTTCCGCATCGCTTGGACCTGCTGCTTCTCCAACACCTCCACTTCCTGCGCCTCTGCCAGGGAGGCTTCCCGTCGGACCGGGTGGCGGAGCCTTTGCGAGCCAGCCGTTTGCAGGTGCGGTGGTATGGCCCGTGATCCGATGTTCGCCGTGCGGGCGACGGCGGACCGGAAGCCGGGGCCGTGCGAGAATCCCCGACGGTCTCGGCGCAGTCTGTCCTGGGCAGTGGTGACGACGTTCCCGCGGCAGTGAAAGGAACCGACCGGTGCCGGACAGGTGGAGGCGTGGAATCCATGCTGGAACAGGAGCTTGCCCGGGCCCGAGAGGTCCGCTTTGAGGCGCTGGCGCGCGCGGTCGCCGTACCGCTGCACCGATATCTGGTGCGCCGGGCGGATGCCGACGCGGTCGATGACATTCTCGCGGAGACGATGCTCGTCCTGTGGCGCCGTCTTGAGGACGTGCCCGGCCTCGGTGAGGGGCCGCCGGTCGACGCCGACGAGGTGCTGCCCTGGTGTTACGGCGTGGCACGCGGCTGTCTGTCCAACGCCCGCCGGGCGCAAGGGCGCCGGCTGCGGCTGGTGGAGCGGCTGACCCGTACGGCACCGCCGCCGGACCACGCGGAAGCCGACCACACCGAACTGCACGCCGCACTGGGCACGCTCAACGCCTTGGACCGTGAGGTGGTGGAGCTCTGGGCGTGGGAGGGCCTGACGCCGCGCCAGATCGCGGAGGTGACCCGGCTGACCGCCAACGCCGCCAGCATCCGACTGCACCGGGCGAAGAAGAGACTCGCCGCCCTGCTCGACCGAAAGAACGCCGACCATGGCGGACATGAGACGGCTGAAGGAAGGAGCAACCGGTGAACGACGACGAACTGCTGGCCCGGCTGAAGGCCACCGACCCGGCGCTGACCTCCAAGACTCCTCCCCCCGATCTCAACCGTCTCCTGGAGGCTGCCATGACCGCCGACACCATGACCCACACCCCGCACGGCACCGCGACCGGACCCCGCCGCCGCCCCCTGATGCTCGCCGCGGCAGCCGCTGCCCTGCTGGTCGGCGGCGGCATCAGCTGGGGAGTCACGCAGAGCGGTGACACCCCGCCGGCCACCGCCGCCCCGCTGACCCTGACCGTCCAGAAGCGCGACGCCATGACCGCATGCGCTGAGCTGAACGCCGCGACCCTGCACCAGTACACGACCGCTTTCGAGGGCACGGCCACCTCCGTCAAGGGCGACCAGGTCAGCCTCCGGGTCGACTACTGGTACCGCGGCGAAGAAACCCCCACCGTCCGGATCAACAACAACCAGGAGGGTGCGGCGGAGTCCTTCGGGCAGGAGTTCACCGTCGGTGAGACTTACCTCGTCTACGCCAAGGACGGCAAGATCCCGCCGTGCTACGGCGACGCCGAGGTCACCCCCGAACTGCGGAGCCTCTACAACCAGGCGTACCCGGTTTCGTGACCGCTGGCCAACGCATGCGCTGGATGTACTCGCGCTCCATACCGGACATGGCCGCCAGTACGTCGGCGGGCAGGGTCACATCGTGCCGGCCGGATACCACGGCGCGATACAGGTCGTGCGCCTGGACGAACTAAGTGAGTCAGCGACGCCGAGCTTCTCGAACGGCCCGCGCAGCGTGTACGGCTGGCCTTCCGGCCGCCTCTGGACAGCTGGTGCAGCGCCGTCTCGAACTCGAAGCGGCCTCGTCGAAAGGAGGTGGCGCAGCCGGGGACGTTGTGGCGCTCCGCCAGGAGGGTTGCGCAGTCCGTCGAAGTCCGTCGTCGTGGTTACTGTTCGGCGGCCTCTCGGGCGATCTGCTCGGACTGGGCGCCCACGGCCTCGCCGAGCGCCTGGGCGGCGGAGAGCGGGCGCACCATCACCGTGATCTCGTCGATTTTCCCGTCGTCGTCGAAGTGCACGAAGTCGCATCCCTGGAGCTGCTTGCCGGCGACAGTGGCGGTGAAGACGAAGGCGTGATCGCGGCCGTCGGGGTTGGCGATCTCACGGATGTAGGTGAGGTCCTCGAAGACCCGGAGCGCGCCGCGCAGGATCGTCGCGGTGATGGCCTTGCCCGGGTACGGCTTGAAGGTGACGGGGCTGGTGAAGACGACGTCGTCGGCCAGCAGAGCGGCCACGGCGTCCAGGTCGCCGCTCTCGACGGCCTTGGGGAAGGGATGCATGAGCCCACCTCTGATACACAAAAATGTGAATAAGTGTGGTTGAGATTAGAGGGCCCGTCAGGGCTTGTCTACAGGGAAGAGGTGACCATTGATCCCGTTGTTGATTAATCTGTTAGCGTGCATCCATGGCTTTGCGGAACGCGGTGATGGCCGCGCTGTTGGAGGGCGAGGCGTCCGGGTACGACCTCGCGAAGGCGTTCGACGCGACGGTCGCCAACTTCTGGATGTCGACGCCTCAGCAGCTCTACCGGGAGCTGGATCGCATGGAGGCCGAAGGGCTCGTCACGGCCCGCGTCGTCGAGCAGAAGCGCCGCCCCAACAAGCGACTGTTCTCCTTGACGGAGGCCGGGCGGAAGGCCGTCCACGCCTACACCGCCGAGCCCTTGGGTAAACCGGCGGTGATCCGGGACGAGTTGCTTGTCAAGGTGCAGTGCCTGGACGCGGGCGACATGGAAGCGGTCCGGACTGCCATCGCCGAGCGCATGGAGTGGGCCACCGCCAAGCTGGCCCGCTACGAGCGGCTCCGGCAGCGCCTGCTCGACGGGCGCTCTGAGGAGGCGTACTTCGCCGAGGCCGAGCGCATCGGCCCGTATCTCACCCTGCTGCGCGGGATGTCGTTCGAACGGGAGAACCTCCAGTGGGGGGACATGGCGCTGCGCAGGCTCGAACAGCGCACGGCCGCGCTCCTAGCCGACGGCTGACCTGCGGCGGTCCCACCCACACAGTTAGTCAACAAAGTGATGAGCTGGACGGTCGTGAGCAGCCCGGCCTCTCAGGGGTCGTCGGTCTGTGTCCGAGCGAGGACCGGCTGCGGTTCCTTGTCGGCGGGATTGCGATGCAGTTCCTTGCGGTCGTAGAACCGGGTCACGCCGAAGCCGAAGAGACACGCGACCGCGAGTCCCAAGCCCAGGATCACCCAGCCTCGGGGCAGTCCGGCGTCGCCCTGGGCGTCGTAGTAGAGGACGGAGCGAACGACGCCGGTGATCTGACGCAGGGACTGGAACTCGCCAGAGGGTGCGGTGGAAGCCGGGGAGTGTCCGGAGGGGGACCGTGGCGCCGGACGTCGGTACCGCCATGGCGATGTAGAAGATCGTGATGAACAGCCATCCCCGGCATGAGCGTGCTGCTGAGGGCACAAGCCAGAGCATCACACCGCTGGGGAGGTGTCCCCAGCGGACGCGGCCACCGGAAGCAGCGCCGGCCGCTTGGCCTGGCGGCCGTCGCCGGAGGAGCGGCCACGCAGGCGGCGGCCGATCCAAGGGCCGAAGAAGGCGCCGGCCCAGCGCAGTTCGGCACCCACGGCCCTCCAGGCAGAGATGTCCGTCCCCGCGACCGGAAGGGGAAGGGTCCACTTGTCGTCGCTGCCCGGCAGACCGAGCGCCTGGGCCACGGCAGCCGCGATGCGCGCGTGTCCCAGTGGGCCGGCGTGCAGCCGGTCAGCACTCCACAACCGCGGATCGGTCGCCGCCGCGTGCGTGGCCGTCTCCGCCACCACCACGCCGTGGCGGTCGGCGGCCTCCCGGATGCGCGCGTTGAGTGCGAGAACACGGTGACCGATCGGGCGGGCCAACGGCGTGATACGCCCGACGTCGGGAACCATGAGGGTCGCGACGGTGGCGCCCTGGGCGGTGAGGGCGGCGAACATCGCCTCAACATGGCCGGCCACCTCGTCGAGGTCGCAGCTCGGGCGCAACGCGTCGTTGACCCCAGCCACCACGGTGGCGAGGTCGGGCCGCATCGCGAGAGCCGGAGCGAGCTGCTCGGCGCGCACCTGACCGGCCTTACGGCCGCGCACCGCGAGGTTGGCGTAGAGCAGGCCGGGGCTGTGGCGGGCGACCTGCTCGGCGAGCCGGTCCGCCCAGCCCCGAAGACCACGGACGTCGTCGCCGTCCCCGAGCCCCTCGGTGTGACTGTCGCCCAGGGCGACATAGCGCAGATACCCACTGCTCGACATGGGGCGACCGCCTCTCGTCAACGCTGCTGATGGAAGTGGCACACGGCCATCGATAGACAACTGGGCACCTAGTCGCATTGTTGCATATGAGGATAGCTGCGGGCTCACCTTCCTGCAAAGTGACGCCGCTCAGGCAGGAGCTGAGGCCGTCGAGGGCGGTCCACCGCCGCAGTCCACCGCCTCGGTCCCGCGCCGACCTCACCGCCCATTCCCTCTTCAGACCTGAGCACCGATGTTCCCGCTCATCCATTCGCGGATCTCGACGGGGGAGCCGTGTGGCCCTCCTGGATGCAGCCGACTCCGGACATGATCTGGCCGGGGGTGCAGAACCTGCGCCGGAAGGCGTCCTGGTCGATGAACGCCTGCCGCAACAGGTGCAGCCGGTCGCCCTTGGCCAGGCCCTCGACGGTCGTGACCTCGGCGCCTTGCAGTCGAACCGCCGGCGTCAGGCACGAGTTGCCCCTCCCCCAGCCTCCGGCCGGGGCCCCCATCTCGCTGCGCTCGCCGTCGACCAGCACCGTGCACGCGCCGCAGGCACCGGCGTTGCACCCCTCCTCGGTGCCGGGCAGGCCCGGGCCCTCGCGCAGCAGGTCCAGCAGCGAGGTGCGGTGTCGACCGTGACGATGTGCCGCTCGCCGTTCACGGTCAACGACAGGCGGCCACACGTCGGCGGCTCGCGGCGGCCGCCTCGGCGCCGAACGGAGCAGGCCCCGCGATCAGACCGCCTGCCACGACGGCACCATCGACGATCGTGGTGGCGATGAACGTGCGCCGGGAAGGTGGCGGAGATCGACAACCCCCGTGTGCGCGAATCGGCCCGAGAACGCTCCAGAGCAGAACGAGGCCGACGCCCCCCGGCTGCGGCTGCGGTCCGGCCCCGGATACGGCCACAAGCCGTCGACGTTCCGGCACTGAACCTCGTACGTGGCATGACGGCCCATCCTCAGGACGACATGGAGGCGACCATGCGGGTGGCGACGCGGGACGCGGTTGCGTCCCGCGTCGCTCGACATCCGCCACACAAGCCCCTTGGATGCGGCACGGCGTACGCCTTGCGGCAGACGGAGCGGGACAACCAGTGATCACGGATCGTATGACTCCTGGTGGGACCAACTGCTCTTCGCACGACTGCCGTTGGTACGGCTGGCAGTAGCAGCCACGCGCGGCGCTGGATTGCCCCCAGCCTCCTCAGCGCTCCGCCCCGCTTGGCCGAGAGTCAGGACATTCGTCTCTGTGACGCGATTATTGAACTCTCAATAATTGAGGCGGGTGCATGAGTCTCAGGCGGCGCACCTATATCCCTTTTCCGAGGAAGGACCATCGATGACAAGTTCTCTCGCCCGCAGGCAGCTGCTCGGCGCCGGCATCGCTCTCGGGGCGACAGCCCTGCTCGCCGGTACGGCGCAGGCCTCTCCGGGCACCGCCGGATCCTGGCCCACCGAGTTCCCTCTCCCCAACGGCTGGGGGCCGGAGGGAGTCGCCATCGGCGCCGGGCCGTACGCCTACTTCGGGTCGATCGCCACCGGCGGCGTCTACCGAGCAGGCCTGGCCAGCGGGAAGGGGAAGGTGGTCCACCGAGGTCTGGGACGCCAGACGGTCGGTCTGAAGGTGGACGCCTGGGAACGGCTGTTCCTGGCGGGCGGCAGCAGCGGTGAACTGCGCGTCGTCGACGCCCGCAGCGGTGCGCTGCTCGCCAACCACGCGATAGGCGGAGAAGGCAGCTTCGTCAACGACGTCCTGGTCACCCGCGACGCCGCCTGGTTCACCGAGTCCTTCGGCGCACGGCTCTACAAGCTTCCGCTGGGCAAGCAGGGGCGCCTCGGCGCCCCGCAGACCCTGGAGCTGAGGGGTGACTGGGTGCAGTCGGGCTTCACCGCCAACGGCATCGCACTCACCCCCGACGGCAGCGCCCTGCTCGTCACCAACGCGGCCGCCGACGGCGGCTCGCTGATGCGCGTCAACCCTCGCACCGGCGTCACCCGCAAGGTCGACCTCGGTGACACCACACTGCCCAGCGGCGACGGACTGGTGCTCATCGGCCGTACGCTCTACGTCGTCCAGCCCAACGTCAACCAGGTGGACGTCATCCGGCTCAACCGTTCGGGAACGAAGGGCACTGCGATCCGAGTGATCAGGGACGACCGCTTCGACCTGCCCACCACGGCCGCCGCCTACAAGGGTCGGCTGTACCTTCCCAACTCCCGCTTCACCACCCCGGATCGGGACGAGAACACCCCCTACGACGCGGTGTCCGTTCCGCTCGTGTGACGTACCGACGAGCACGGCTGGGCCCGGTCTCCTCCAGCCGCTCGAAGCGCTCGCCGGTCGGCGGGAACGGCACTCCGAAGCCGGGGTGCTCACGCTGGTGCCAGGCTGCGACGAGGCCGAACCGCACCGGCCCGGCACCAACACCGGGGTCGCCGCGCACGCCGTGGACCCGGAGGCGGCCGCGCGCCTGTGGCAGGTCTCCGAGCAGCTCCTGGCCTGACCTCCCATTCCATATTCCATCAACTCCCTTTTCCCACTGGAAAGTTCTCGTGTCCAAGACCTGGTTCGTCACCGGCTCGTCCCGCGGCTTCGGCCGCGCGTTCGTCGAGGCCGCGCTGGATCGCGGAGACTCGGTCGCCGCGACCGCGCGGAACACGGAGTCCCTGACGGACCTCGCGATCGCCTACGGCGAGCAGTTGCTCGCACTGCCCCTGGACGTCACCGACAAGACCGCCGCGTTCGACGCGGTCCACAAGGCCCACGCGCACTTCGGCCGCCTGGATGTCGTCGTCAACAACGCCGGCTACGGCCACTTCGGCATGGTCGAGGAGCTGACCGAGGCGGAGGCGCGCGACCAGATGGAAACGAACTTCTTCGGCGTCCTCTGGGTCACCCAGGCCGCGCTGCCGCTGCTGCGAATCCAGGGCGGCGGCCACATCGTCCAGGTCTCCTCCGTCGGCGGCGTGCTCTCCTTCCCCAGCCTCGGCGTCTACGCCGCCTCCAAGTGGGCGGTGGAGGGACTGTCCGAGGCCCTGGCCGCCGAGGTCGCCGGGCAGAACATCAAGGTCACCCTGGTCGAGCCCGGCCCCTACCCCACCGACTGGCCCGGCGCCTCCGCGGTCAACTCCGAGCCCGACCCGCTCTACGACGGAGTCCGTCAGGCCCTGACCGAGGGCCTGGACCTGTCCGACATGGGCGACCCGAAGGCCGTCGGACCCGCGCTGCTGACCATCGTGGACGCCGAGGACCCGCCGTTGCGGGTGTTCTTCGGCAGACCGCCGATCCAGCTGGTCAAGGACCACTACGCACGCAAGCTGGCCACCTGGGCCGAGTGGGAGCACGTCTCCCTCGCCGCCCACGGCTGACCCCATGGCATTCATGACCCAGGGGACTTTCTGCTCTATCCGGGCGGCCGTTCAGATCGGTCGTCACGGCCACCGCATGACCGCCCAGGCATTGCTTGCGCTCGTCGGAGCGGTCGCAGAAGAGCATGTATCCCGATCCGCAACAACGCGATCAGCCATGGGGCACAGCGCAAACGGCCGGGCCGGACGTGGACGGCTGACGCCGGTCACTCCCCGCCCCCATCCCGATCCGGCAGGGGCAGGTAGCGGGTGTCTCCCGGCACTTGACCCTCCGGGGGGTAGTCGCAGTCGAGGGTGGAGATCTCGTAGTCGTCGCCTTCGTTCTGCTCCTGGTCGACGACCACCGCCGCGGTGCAGGCGCGGCCGTGCTCGTCGGTGAACGTGACGATCTCGCTGTAGTCCGTCGGTGCGTTGTTGCATCCCGCGAGCAGCAGCGCCGCCGCCCCGGCGGCCATCGCCACGCCTATCCCCCGTAGCCGTTTCATCCCTCGCCCCTCCACGTCCGCTTCGCCGTCCAACTCGGTTGCCACTACACGACGTTAGCCGTCAACTACGGTCCGGTCACCGAGTTAATCAACGCCGATCCCAGGGCCGTAACGGCCACGAACGGCCGAAGAGGGCAACGCTTCAGGACTTCCGTGTGGGGAGGTGCGGGTGCGGGATGTGGTGCGGTTCGTGGATGTACCAGTAGCGGCCGATGAGGGCGCCGCCGAGGACGACGAAGCCGACGCCGACGAGCCAGGACGTCACGATCAGGACGGTGCCGACCGCACCGTAGGAGACCGCGTTGGTGACGATGAGCGGGGAGAAGACCAGGGAGGAGAACACGCGCAGGCCTCCCAGGCCCACCATCGTGGCGATGGCGCCCGGCAGCAGGGCCCGCCAGGGGACCCGGCCGCCCAGCAGGAAACGCTGCCCCCACCAGAAGAAGAGCACGCCGAACAGCCCGCTCAGCCCGATCCGGATCGATGAGCGCAGGGTTCCCGACCCCAGGGCCGCCCCGCTCTGCGCTTCGGCGAAGAGGTAGACCGTCAGAGCGGCGAGCCACACCGCGCGCCGCCATACGGTGTGCCAGCGCCCGGCCGCCAGGTCCCACACCTTTTCGTAACCGGTCTGGACACTGCCCGCGAACGGCACACCGAAGAGCGCGAGCAGCACCACGCTCAGGACGCTGGTCGTACTCAGGACCTTGCGAGGTGCGGAGAAGACGTTCTGCACGGCGTCGGCCGGGCGCCCGGACAGCCCCATGCCGTCCACGACCCACAGGGCGAAGCCGCGTTCCTGGAGCGGGGCGGCCGCCGCGACCACGATCAGCAGCGGGGCGATCGTCACCAGTCCCAGGGCGGCGAAGCCCATCGCCCGGTGCATCAGCTCCACTTCCCTGCCGCGCCGCCATACGCGCACCCACTTGGTATGGAGGAACCGGCCCAGTTCCCTCCACCGGGGCCCGAGGCCGCGAGGGTGACTCCTGGGCTCTGCGGGTCCGCCGTCGCCCGGCGACGCGACCCCGTGGCGGCGCATACGTGGTCACCCCGTCCTGTTCCCGTGCTCCGACGTGCGGGCTCGTCCCCGCATCGGGCGGACCCTTGCCTCGCGGGTGGCTGCTACCAGCGTCCCCCGCGGGCTCCGGATCTGCTACCGGCATCTGCTACCGGCTCAGCGGCCCCTGGGTGGTCGAGGCCGGGATCTCGGGATGGTCGCGCAGTGCTGCGACGACCGCGTTCACCGCGGCGCGCTGCGGTGTGCCGCGTCGACCGCGATGGTGACGGTGCCATGGACGCGCGCGGTGGTGCGTCCCTAACGTCGGCCGCATGCTTCCCGAGACAGCCCATGCCGCTGAGACAACTCATGTCGCTGAGACAGCCCATGTCGCCGAGACAACCCGTGCCACCCCGGAACCCGAGCATCACCTCATCCGCTACAGCGGCCATGCCGCGTTCACGCCGGAGCTCATCGCTCGTGCCGCGGGCACGTCGGTGTTCACCGAGAGCGGTCGTGAGCTGCTCGATTTCACCTCCGGTCAGATGAGTGCGATCCTCGGGCACTCCCACCCGGCGATCGTCGCGACCGTGCGCGAGCAGGTCGCCGTCCTCGATCACCTCCACAGCGGCATGCTCAGCCGCCCGGTCGTCGAGCTCACCCGCCGACTCGCCGGAACCTTGCCCGAGCCGCTGGAGAAGGCGCTGCTCCTGACCACAGGGGCGGAGGCGAACGAGGCCGCGGTGCGGATGGCGAAGCTCGTCACCGGTCGCCATGAGATCGTCTCGTTCGCCCGGTCCTGGCACGGGATGACCCAGGCCGCCGCGAACGCCACCTACAGCGCCGGGCGCAGGGGTTACGGACCCGCGGCGCCGGGCAACTTCGCGCTGCCGGTGCCGGACCGCTTCCACCCCGACATCGTCGACGCCGAGGGCTCGCTCGACTGGCGCCGCCAGCTCGACCTGGGCTTCGACCTGATCGACGCCCAGTCGGTGGGCAGCCTCGCCGCGTGCCTGGTCGAACCGATCCTCAGCTCCGGCGGCGTCATCGAACTCCCGCCGGGCTATCTCGCCGCCCTGGCGCAGAAGTGCCGGGAACGGGACATGCTGCTGATCCTCGACGAGGCTCAGACCGGACTGTGCCGCACCGGCGACTGGTACGCCTTCGAGCACGACGGTGTCGTACCGGACATCCTCACGCTGTCCAAGACGCTCGGCGCGGGACTGCCGCTGGCCGCGGTGCTGACCAGCGCGGAGATCGAGCAGCAGGCGTACGACCGGGGCTTCTTGTTCTTCACCACCCATGTCAACGACCCACTGCCGGCCGCCGTCGGCAACACCGTCCTCGATGTGCTGGTCCGCGACCGCCTCGACGAGCGCGCCCGCCGGCTCGGCGCGACCCTGCGCGGCCGTCTCGACGAGCTCGCCACCCGCCACGACGTCATCGGGGACGTCCGCGGTCGCGGGCTGCTGCTGGGTATGGAACTGGTCGGTGACCAGGTTCTGGGCGCCGGTGGCGCCGACCGGCTCGGCGCGGCCGTCACCCGGCGTTGCTTCGAGCTCGGGCTGCACATGAACATCGTCCAGCTGCCCGGAATGGGCGGCACCTTCCGGATCGCACCCCCTCTGACGGCGAGCGACGACGAGATCGACCGCGGCGTCACCATCCTCGACGAAGCGCTCACCGACGCGGTCCGAGATCTCTGAAGCTCCGAGATCTCTGAAGCAAGGGCGCGGGGCAAACGGGCCGCCTGGTTCCGCGACAGCGAGGGAAACCTGTTGGGCATCGGCGAGCCCGTCGTCCGACGGGAGGACGGGAGCACCCGATCGGCGCCCGGAGCAACGGCGAGGACCTCACGCGCGTAACGCCTTCCCGGTGATCACAGGATGCGGTTCGCCGCTCTCGACGATGCGCTGTACCAGCCGCTGCCTCAGCTCCATCTGCCTCGACGAGCTGACGGAGGCACTACGGCGCGACCGGCAGATGCCGCGCGAAGGCGTGCACGGTCCGGGCCGAAAGCCGTTCGCCCAGCGGCAGTTGGAGGTCCGCTCCCGAGACGCGGACTCGGAGAAGCGGGCCGTCCGCGCGTACCTGCTCGATTCTCGTCCGCGGGATGCAGTGGGTGTCCAGGCCGTGACGGTCGCCGGTTCGCTCGGCGTGGACCGGGTCGGCGAGGACGACGAGTTCGCGGGGCGTGAGTACGACGGCGGCGTACGCGGGGTCCGAGCGCGGGGGTACCGGCAGCGGACCGGCGACGGCGGCGACCGGGTCGCCGTCGTTCAGGCGTGCCGTGTGCGAGGTGAGCAGGCGTCGCCATTTGTACGGGAGCCCGGCGTTCGGTACGGGAACATCGGGCAGGTCCAGCTCTGTGGGGGCGACGCGGCGGCGCAGGGCCAGCACCAAGGGGTGCAGCTCGTGCTCGGCGACGGCGTTGTAGTGGATGTTCAGGCGCGCGTCGGTGGCGAGGATCGTCAGGCGGGCGTACAGCAGGACGTGTGCGGTCTCGATCGCGGCCACCTGTTCCGGCCGGAGGGCCACCCGCACTCCGGGCTCGGCGGGAGCACCGACCCACAGGGCCACTCCGCCGGGGCCGAAACCGAGTACGCCGGCCGGCGTCAGCAGCTGCAGACGGCTCCCTCCCATGCGGCCGGGCCGGGTATGGGCGGGCACGACGAACACGTCTCGGAACGTGCTGACTCCGACCGCCTGACCCAGCTCCTCGAGCGCGCCGCCGGGCACGTCCTCGGCGCGGCGCGGACGGTACGGGAAGCCTCGGATGCCGCTCCGGATGAGGGCGCGCGCGGTCCGTTCGTCGACCTCCTGCTCCCACGGCTCGAGCAACTCGAGCCTCGGACGCGCGGCCGGACGCCGTCGCAGCAACGAGCGACCGCTCACGGCGAGACCCGCCAGCCCGTCGATCCGCCACCCAGGACCTCTGAACACGGCCACCTCCCGGGGGAGTTCCAGCCAGTCGGCATCGTCCACCAACCGGCATCCTCCACAAACCTACGACGGCCGGGGCGGCAGAATGACGGCCACCAGCAGGCCGTACCACGGTCGTGACCCAAGTGCCCGGCGCCATCCGGCCCTTGGGCGTACGAGGACGTACGAGGAGAGGACGACGTGAGCGAGAACCAGCCCGACGACCCCGACGGCACAGAGACGCGGATCGACACGGGGACGGCACACAACGCCCGCGTATGGAACTACTGGCAGGGCGGCAAGGACAACTACCCCGTGGATGAGCAGGTGGGTGACCACGTCGCCGGGATGATCCCCGTCATCCGCGACATCGCCCGCGCCGACCGGGCGTTCCTGAGCCGTGCCGTGCGTTTCCTGGCCGAGGAGCGCGGCGTACGCCAGTTCCTCGACATCGGCACCGGGCTGCCGGTCATGGAGAACACTCATGAGATCGCCCAGCGGATCGCACCCGATTCGCGGATCGTGTACGTCGACAACGACCCCATCGTGCTCTCACACGCCCGCACCCTGCTGACCAGCACCCCGGAAGGCGCCACCGACTACATCGACGCCGATGTGCACGACCCGGACGCCATCCTGCGTATCGCCGGCGACACCCTCGACTTCACCGAGCCCGTCGCACTGATGCTGCTGGGCATCCTCAACTTCGTCCTCGACGACGCCGAGGCCCGGTCCATCGCGAGCCGGCTCGTGGCGGCGCTCGCCCCCGGCAGCTTCCTCGTCCTGACCCACCCCACCACGGAGCCCTCACTCGGCGGCGACCTCCAACTGGAGGCGATGGCCTTCTGGAACGCCAACGCCAAGCCGCCGGTCACCGCCCGCAGCAGGGAGGAGACCGCCACGTACTTCGACGGCCTCACGCTCCTGGAGCCGGGCCTCGTCTCCTGCTCACTGTGGCGACCGGAGCCCGGGACGGAAACCCGGGTCGTCCCCCAACTGGGAGCCGTGGCGGTCAAGGACTGAGGTCAGCGTGTTTCGCTCGGCACTGCTCTCTGCTCGACGGTGGGCGAGGGCAGGTACGAGGTCGGTGCCGGCGCTGCGGTGTCGGCGGTGGGAGCAGAAGTGGGCGTAGAGGTGCGCGGAGGTGACGGGACGTCGGAGGCGTCCGTCGGGGTCTCGGCTGTGGGCTGAGGGCTGGACGGCCCGGGTGACGGCGCCGACGGGTTCGCCGAGTCAGGCGAAGTGGACGGCGGAGTGGACGGAGCGGGCGGCGTCGAAGGGCTGGTCGCGGGAGGCGGGGCGAGCGGGGGCGTCGGGGACGCGGGGGCGTCGGAGGTCCTCAGCAGCGGCAGGGCTGCGAGGGCGGCGACCGCGCACGACAGACCGGCTCCGGCCGCGGCGCGGAGCAGCCGGCGGCGGGCCGCGCCGCGGCGGATCGACTCGTACCGGCCGAGGGGCGGGGCGAGGTGGTCGGAGGGGGGCCGGAGGATCACCGCGAGGGGGTCGTCGGGGCCGGGCTCCGGGCCGCCGTCGTCAAAGCGTGTGGTCAAGGCTTCTCCTCAGGTGGGCGCGGAGCAGTTCTCGGGCCGCATGGAGGTCGGCCTTGACGGTTCCTTCCTTGCGCCCGGTCAGCACGGACACCTCCCGGATCGGCATGTCGGCGTAGTAGTGCAGCAGGATCGGTACGCGTAACCGCTCCGGCAGTGACTGCACGAGCAGCCGGACCGTGGGGTCGGCCTGCTCGGTCTGCGGGCGGACTGCGGCTTCCGAGGTGGCACGGCGTACGGCTCTTCGCTCACGCTCCAGTTTGCGCCAGTGGTCCCGGACCAAGTTGGCCGCGGTGACGTAGAGGAAGCCGCGGGGCTCCTCCACTGAGGTCCAGCGGGCCCAGAGCCGGGTGAACGCCTCGGAGGCGATCTCGTGGGCCGTCTCGTCGTCGTCGACGAGCCGGCGGCACCAGCCGGCGAGACGTGGGTAGAGGGCGGCGAACAGTTCGGACGCTGCCTTGTCGCGCTTGTCGCGGGACCGTTTCAACGCTCTCCAGGGTCGGAGGGACACTCGTACGGAAAGAGCCCGGACCGATGGCGTACGTTCCATCGGCCCGGGATCCGCCATGAGCGGGCCGGAGTGGTGAGGGGGGTGGGGAGGTCAGGGGCTCGTGGAGCTCAGCACGGCGAAGACGATCACGTTGTCGCGGTACCAGTCCCCGCTACGCGGCCCACCGCACGTGATGAGCCGCAGCTCCGGCCGGTCCACGTCGCCGTAGACGTCGTCCGCGGGAAAGTCCGCCTTGGCGACCGTCCGTACGGCGGTGACGGCGAACTCCGCCGCCGCGCCGTCCGCCAGGCGCGCCACGATCCGGTCCCCCCGGTGCAGCCGGTCCAGGTGACGGAACACCCCGTCCCCGTGACTGCCCACCGTGACATGACCGAGGATCACCGAGGGCCCGACCTGACCGGGCGTCGGCGAGTGCCGGTACCAGCCCGCCCGGTCGTCCGCCGTGATCGGAGGCACCTGCACGCTGCCGTCCCGGGCCAGCCCCAGCCGCATGACCGGGGTGTCGACCTCGATGGCCGGGATCCGCAGACCGACCGGCTCCGAACGACCGAGAGGCTGCGCCGACTTCGCCTTCGAGGCAGCTTGCGAAGGCGTACTGCTGGGCCGTGCGCTCGCAGTCTCACCGCCCCCGTTGCCACCGCACCCCACGAGCAACGAGCCCAGCCCCGCCGCGACGACCGCACGCCTGGACGGCGCCCTCATACCTCGGACGCCCTCCGCCGGCGTACGAGGAAGACGACCGCACCGCCGCCGACGAGCACAGCGGCAGCACCCCCGCCGATCAGCGCGCCGCCGGACTCCCCGGACCCCGACGTCTCCCCGGTCTCGGGCGCACCGCTCGGTACGACGGAGACCTGACCCGAGTCCACCGTCGGCTCGGCGCTCGGATCCGCGGGGGCCGGGGTGGAAATCTCGGTCGGCGCCTCGGCAGCGTCCTCAGTCGGGGCCGGCTTGGTCGTGGACGTCGGGGCCGGTGCCTCGGAAGCGTCCTCAGTCGGGGCCATGGACGTCGGGGCCGGTTTGGCGCTCCCCGGGGCGGAGGGAACCGACGTCGGAGCCCCCCCGTCGGCGAACGCGGGCACCGCACCCCCCAGCACTGCCGTACCCACAAGTGCCATGGCGGCAAGGACAGTTCGGCGCATCAGTCGCTCTCTTTCGTCGCTCCGCCTGCCCACGGATTCAGCGGGCGTGTCACGGATCGAGCGGAGAGACGAGACAGCGAGGAAGCGGGTTGTAAAGAACAGGCAAAGACACCGGAGAGCTACTCAGGCAACCTGAGGGTGCCGGCTCTCCAGCCGTACGTGCAGCTCCTCCTCCTGGTCCCCGGACGCCGTGCTGACCTCATGCACGGAGAACAGCGAATCCAGCGTGGAACGGAAGCGGTCGATCGCCCAGTAGCCACCCTGGACGTCGGCCGTGACGGACGCCGCGAGGCGGGCGGGGCGGGCGCCCTCGTGCGTGTCGGCGACGTCGAACGTGCCGAGCCACACCGTCGGGCGCGTCGCCGAAAGCTCCTGGGGTACGTCCTCGGCGCACCGGTCGGAGCTGAAGCAGGCGCACAGGGTGTCGAACACGACGCGGGCGTCTTCCTTGCTGCACCCGCTGAGTTCCACGGAGACGGTTTCCGGGTGCGGTCGTTCCTTGTCCATCGTGATCGCTCCTCTCGTCACCGCGCTGCGGTACCTCGGGGCAGCCCGGCGAAACCACGTCACACCCCCCAGAAAAGCACCATCTGAGGGGTTGAGCACCCAGCGACTGCAAGCGAACCGCAACCGGACCAGGTAAACGGCTCGAGCACCCCAGCCAGTACCCGAAACCCCGCCGGGTATGGATAAGCGCGGGTTCCTCCTGATCCACCTTGCGCCGAAGCCGGGAGACGAACTGCTCGATCGCGTTGCCGACCCGGAACTCGCCCCAGACGTGCCGGCTGATCTGCTCCTTCGACAGCACACGTTCCGGATTGACCAGCAGATGCCGCAGCAGCCGGTACTCCGCGACCAGCAACGCGGCCTCGGCCCCCGTACCCGCCATCAGGCATCAGGCATCAGGCGGAACGTCAATCTTCGCTTCGGCCCGCTCGACGAAGTCGTCGACCATCCGGTCGATGAGCGAGGCGAGCTGCTCCAAATCCTCGGGCGACCAGTCGGCCAGGGCCGCCTGCATACCCCGGACGCTGGCCTCACGGACACGGGCGAACGCTTCCCGGCCGGTCGGGGTGAGCTGGATGCGCTGGGCCCGGCGGTCGTCGGGATCGGGGATGCGGGTCGCATAGCCGGTCCTCTCCAGGTGCTGCACCTGGCGCGTGACGTGGGAGGCCTCCACCGACAACCGGGCCGCCAGCTCTCCGAGCCGCAGCGGCTCGCTCTCGGCGAGCTGCCGCAGGACCGCCACGGCGGCACGGTCCAGCGGCAGTCCGGCGAGAGACATGAGGCGCTCATGCTGCCGGGCCCTGCCGGACAGGTACGTGGCACGGGTGAGGGCGCGCTCGATCTTCATCACGTCTGGCGAGACGGAGACTGCCGCCGAGGGTCGTGGGGTCATGCGCTTCACTTTAACAGCTAATTGCCTAACTCAAGCAAGCCGAATTCATTGGAATTTGCTTGCCTCAAGTAACCCTCGCATGCTTGCCTAACTCAAGTAAGGTGCGCCTCACGTTCCACCCACCAGAGGAGCAACCCATGAGCAGCACCGGCCTTCAGGGACGCAGCGTCATCGTCACCGGAGCAGGCTCCGGCATCGGCCGGGCCACAGCCGTGAAGTTCGCCGAGGAGGGCGCGAGCGTCCTGGTCGCGGACGTGAACCAGGAAGGTGCCGAGCAGACCGTCAAGACGATCGAAGAAGCGGGCGGCACAGCCAAGGCCGTCATCGGCGACCTCCGCGACCAGCAGGTCATCGACGAGATCGTCGACACCGCCGTTCAGGCCTTCGGTGGCCTGAACGTCCTCGTCAACAACGCTGGAATCATGGACCACATGTCGGCCGTCGGCGAAACCGAAGACGACGAGTGGGACAACGTCATCGGGATCAACCTCACCGCACCCTTCCGCCTGACCCGGGCCGCCCTGCCGCACCTGCTCGCCGCAGGCAGCGGCGCGATCGTCTTCACCGCCTCCGAAGCCGCCCTCCGCGGCAGCGCCGCCGGAGCCGCCTACACCGCCTCCAAGCACGGCCTCGTCGGCCTGACCAAATCCCTCGCCGTGATGTACCGCAAGTCCGGCCTCAGGGCCAACGCCATCGCCCCCGGCGGCACCGCCACCAACCTCCGCCCCGACCTACGTCCGGACGCCCACGGCCCCGCCGTACTCGGCCCCTACCTCGGCGTCGGTGTCGGCGACAAGCTCGCCGCCGCCGAGGAACAGGCCGCCGCCATCGTCTTCCTCGCCTCCGACGCCGCGAGCTACATCAACGGCGCCGTCCTCCCCGTCGACAACGGCTGGTCCGCCACCTGACCCGACGGGGCCGTACGAACTCCCAGGCCGCCGCCGGCTCCGTACGGGTCCCGCCGCCCCGGACCTCACACGGATGCTCGGAGCGACCGAAAAGGCGGCCGTCACCTTCGACGAGCAGCCGGACGAGTACGCGACGAGCACGAACAGACGCAGAGCTGGGAAGCCGTGGCCCCGCAGGTCAGACGTGCGGGGCCACCGTCCCCGGTCTGATACGCTGATCCAGCGACATCGAGCCGCCGCAGCGTGAACCCTTGGTCACAAATCCCGTTGGGAGCACGCCACCCCGTGTGCGAGACTGTTCGCACGCAACAGCTTGGTCCTGTGGAGCAGTTTGGAGTGCTCGCCACCCTGTCAAGGTGGAGGCCGCGGGTTCAAATCCCGTCAGGACCGCTGCAACCTCAAGGGTTGCGCGGCTGGGTAGCTCAGTTGGTACGAGCGATCGCCTGAAAAGCGATAGGTCGCCGGTTCGACCCCGGCCCCAGCCACCACCCAAGGCCCCGATCTTCGGATCGGGGCCTTAATCATTGGCCACCTCTTTTCCCGAGGTGCGATCCTGGACCCCGTATGTCTACGCACCCTGCCCCCGCCCCTGCTCTCGGCGATCTCGCCCCCCGTCTGACCGAGCTGTCTCTGCGCGACGCGCATCGGCTTGGGCGCAGGCTTGAAGGGGCGCGCCGGATTCGTAAGCCCGAGGCTCGGGCCGCCGTCATTGCCGAGATCGAGGCGGAGGTGGCCAGGGCCGAGGCACGTATGGCTGAGCGGACGGCGCGTGTGCCGGCCGTTTCGTATCCCGAGCAGCTGCCTGTCAGCCAGAAGAAGGACGAGATCGCGGCGGCCATCCGTGATCACCAGGTCGTGATCGTCGCCGGTGAGACGGGGTCCGGGAAGACGACGCAGATCCCCAAGATCTGTGTCGAGCTGGGGCGCGGTCTCCGCGGCATGATCGGGCATACGCAGCCCCGTCGCATCGCCGCCCGTACGGTCGCCGAGCGGGTCGCCGAGGAGCTGGACACCCCGCTGGGTGAGGCCGTGGGCTGGAAGGTCCGGTTCACCGATCAGGTGAACCAGGACTCGACGTTCATCAAGCTCATGACGGACGGCATCCTCCTCGCCGAGATCCAGACGGACCGTGAGCTGCGCGCGTACGACACGATCATCATCGACGAGGCGCACGAGCGGTCGCTGAACATCGACTTCCTGCTGGGGTATCTGGCTCAGCTGCTGCCCAAGCGGCCGGATCTGAAGGTCGTCATCACCTCGGCGACCATCGATCCCCAGCGCTTCTCCCGTCACTTCGGCGACGCCCCGATCGTCGAGGTCAGCGGTCGTACGTACCCCGTCGAGGTCCGTTATCGCCCGCTCCTCGAGGAGGACAGCGAGTCCGCCGAAGGTGAAGAAGGGGACCGGGACCAGATCACTGCGATCTGCGATGCCGTCGAGGAGCTCCAGGCCGAAGGCAAGGGCGACATCCTCGTCTTCCTCTCCGGAGAGAGGGAGATCCGGGACACCGCCGATGCCCTCACCAAGAAGAACTACCGGTTCACCGAAGTACTCCCCCTCTACGCCCGCCTCTCGCACGCCGAGCAGCACCGCGTCTTCCAGCCCCACACCGGCCGCAGGATCGTGCTGGCGACCAACGTCGCCGAGACGTCGCTGACGGTCCCGGGCATCAAGTACGTCATCGATCCGGGCACCGCCCGCATCTCCAGATACAGCCACCGTACGAAGGTCCAGCGCCTCCCCATCGAGGCGATCTCGCAGGCCAGCGCCAACCAGCGCAAGGGCCGCTGCGGACGGACCAGCGACGGCATCTGTATCCGTCTCTACAGCGAAGAGGACTTCACCGCCCGGCCGGAGTTCACGGACGCCGAGATCCTCCGTACGAACCTGGCCTCCGTCATCCTCCAGATGACCGCCGCGGGTCTTGGGGACATAGAGAAGTTCCCCTTCATCGATCCGCCGGACCACCGCAACATCCGTGACGGCGTCCAACTCCTCCAAGAGCTCGGCGCGCTGGACCCCAAGCAGAAGGACGTACGCAACCGCCTCACCGAGACCGGCCGCAAGCTGGCCCAGCTGCCCGTCGACCCCCGTCTGGCCCGGATGGTCCTGGAGGCCGACAAGAACGGCTGTGTGCGCGAGGTCATGGTGCTCGCCGCCGCGCTCTCCATCCAGGACCCGCGCGAACGTCCGGCCGAGAAGCAGACCCAGGCGGACCAGCAGCACGCCCGCTTCAAGGACGAGACCAGCGACTTCCTCGCCTTCCTCAACCTCTGGCGGTACATCCGCGAGCAGCAGAAGGAACGGGGCTCGTCGTCCTTCCGCCGGATGTGCAAGCAGGAATACCTGAACTTCCTGCGGATCCGGGAGTGGCAGGACATCTACTCCCAACTCCGCACGGTCGCCAAGCAGATGGGCATCCATCTCAACGAGGACGACGCTCCCGACCAGCAGATCCACGTCTCGCTCCTCGCCGGGCTCCTCTCCCACGTGGGCATGAAGGACGTGAAGGAGGGCGCGAAGAACGAGTATCTGGGCGCCCGGAACGCCAAGTTCGCGATCTTCCCGGGCTCTGCCCTCTTCAAGAAGCCCCCGCGTTTCGTGATGTCCGCCGAGCTCGTCGAGACGTCCCGTCTCTGGGCGCGCGTGAACGCGAAGATCGAGCCCGAGTGGGTCGAGCCCCTCGCCGGACACCTGTTGAAGCGGACGTACTCCGAACCGCACTGGGAGAAGGACCAGGCGGCGGTGATGGCGTACGAGAAGGTCACTCTGTACGGCGTACCGATCATCGCGCAGCGCAAAGTCAACTACGGGCGGATCGATCCGGAGACGTCCCGCGAACTTTTCATTCGCAACGCGCTCGTCGAAGGCGACTGGCGTACGCACCACAAGTTCTTCGCCGACAACCGCAAACTCCTCACCGAGGTCGAGGAGTTGGAGCATCGCGCCCGACGCCGGGACATCCTGGTCGACGACGACACGCTCTTCGACTTCTACGACCAGCGGGTGCCCGAACACGTCGTGTCGGGCGCACACTTCGACTCCTGGTGGAAGCACAAGCGGCATGAGGAACCCGAACTGCTCGATTTCGAGCGGTCGATGCTCATCAACGAGCGGGCGGGGGATGTCAGCAAGGACGACTATCCGGACGCGTGGCGTCAGGGACGGCTCAAGTTCCGTGTGACGTACCAGTTCGAGCCGGGAGCCGACGCCGACGGCGTGACCGTCCACATCCCGCTCCAGGTCCTCAACCAGGTCACGGACGAGGGCTTCGACTGGCAGATCCCGGGGCTGAGGGAGCAGGTCGTCACGGAGCTGATCCGCTCCCTCCCGAAGCCGATCCGCCGGAACTACGTCCCGGCCCCCAACTTCGCCCAGAAGTTCCTGGAGCGGGCGGTGCCGTCGGCCTCTGGCCGCACAATGTCACAGCAGGAGCCGCTGACGACGACGATGGCCCGCGAACTGAAGCGCATGGTCGGCGTGCCCCTCACCGCCGACGACTTCGACTGGACGAAGGTCCCCGACCATCTCCGCATCACCTTCCGGATCGTCGACGAGCGGCGCCGCAAGCTGGCCGAGGACAAGGACCTGGAGGCGCTCAAGCTCCGACTGAAGCCGAAGGCGCGGCAGGCGATCTCACAGGCGGCAGCGGCCACGGCCGAACGCACGGGCGGAGAGTCCCTGGAGCGCAAGGGCCTCACGGACTGGACGATCGGCTCGCTCACCCGCGTCTTCGAGACGCGTCGCGCCGGCCAGCCGGTGAAGGCGTACCCGGCGCTGGTCGACGACGGCGACACCGTCTCCGTACGCCTCTTCGACACCGAGGCCGAGCAGCAGCAGGCGATGTGGAAGGGCACGCGGCGGCTGATCCTGCTGGGCATCCCGGTGAACCCGGCCAAGTTCGCCTCGGAGAAACTCACCAACCCGCAGAAGCTCGCCCTCTCGGCCAATCCCCACGGATCGATCCAGGCGCTGTTCGACGACTGCGCGATGGCTGCCGCCGACAGGCTGATCGGGGACTTCGGAGGGCCGGCCTGGGACGAGGAGTCGTATCGGAAGCTGTACGACAAGGTGCGCGCCGAGATCGTGGACATGACGGTCCGTACGGTCGACCAGGTCCAGCAGGTCCTTGCCGCCTGGCAGGCTTGTGAGCGGCGTCTGAAGTCCGTACGGAGCCCAGCGCTCCTCGCGAACCTCACGGACGTACGGGCGCAGCTGGACGCCCTCGTGAAGCCGGGCTTCGTCACGGAGGCGGGCCTTCGTCGCCTTCCGGATCTGATGCGCTATCTGGTGGCCGCGGACCGGCGCCTCCAGCAGATGCCGACGAACGTCCAGCGGGACACGACTCGGATGGCAAAGGTCCATGAGATGCAGGACGAGTACGCCTGGCTCCTTGAGCAGATGCCGCAGGGCCGTCCCGTTCCCCAACAGGTCCTGGACATCCGGTGGATGATCGAGGAGCTCCGGGTCAGCTACTTCGCTCACGCGTTGGGCACGGCGTATCCCGTCTCCGACAAGCGCATCGTGAAGGCGATCGATGCGGCTGTTCCGTAACTGCGTCTGTACGTTGGGTGAGTTCGCCCCTCGGGCGTCCCCTCCTGTACAGTCTCTTCTCGCAGCGCAACGCGACAATCGCCCTGCGAAACCAGGTCCTGTGGAGCAGTTTGGAGTGCTCGCCACCCTGTCAAGGTGGAGGCCGCGGGTTCAAATCCCGTCAGGACCGCAGCGCACATCGAAGGGGCCCGCATCCGCCAAGGATGCGGGCCCCTTCGGCGTACAGGCGGTTCCTTTCCCCCAGCCCCGCCCCTTCCCGAAACTGAGGGCTGCGCCCCAGGCCCCCCGCCAGGGGGTGGGGGTGACAGTCGTGTCGCGGCTGCGGGTGCGTCGTGGCTGGTCGCGCCCACGCGGCGGAGCCGCAAATTGACACAGCCCCGCGCCCCTAAAGGCAAAAGCCTGCGGCTGCCCGCGCCCCCAGAAAAGTTCGCGCCCTGAGCAAGTCCGCGCCCCGGGCGAGCCCGCACCCTCGACTGCCCGTCACTTGCCCTCCGGCGGGAGGGGTCGTGGGCCGGTGCGTCGTATGCCCGTCGCTTAGGTCCGGTCTCGGAGAACCCGCACCGTGTACCAACACCGGGCCGTATGCCCGGCCTGCGACGGGCTGACGCACCGGCCCACGGCCCCGCACCCCCCACCCACCCCAGGGGCGCGGGGAACGGCGCGAGCAACCACAACGCACCCGCAGCCGCCCAACCGCCGGAGGCACCCCGCGGGGAACGGCGCGACCAGCCACCACGCACCCGCAGCCGCCAACGGACCCAACTGCTCAACCGCCGGCGGCAGGTGTTGACGCCGTCACATTCCCCCGGTACTCAAACACCAAGGCCAACCAACCCGTTGGAGGTGGCGTATGACCGCGTTCGCCCGGCACGAGACGCGGGCACTGTTGCGCGCCCATCTGCAGGCCGCCTCCGGGTACCGGCACCTGACCCGGCACTGCCCGATCTGCCACCGCCTCCAGAACCTGGCCATGGCCATGGAGTTGACTCCGGACGACGCGGACGGTCCCGAGGGTGCAGCGGAGGACGAAAGCCCCGCAACGGCATGAGCTCCCCCCTTTACCGCAGGTAACACACCCTCAGCAAGGCCCCCGGCATGTGACGGGAGTCACTGCATAGGTTTTCAAATCGGCGGTACTTACCGGTCACTTACAGCCGCTCAATTTAATATGTGCAATTGCACCCCACCCCGGGGTCAGCCCCACAACCGGATCCAAACCCGCCCCAAGCGGCACTCCAGACCGCTCAGGGACCACCCGGACTCCCCACGACCGCTCACACCCCGTCAGAGAGCGCGCACAAAAAAGATCGCGCTGGACCCGGCGGAGTCCAGCGCGATCGACGACGCACCCTTGTTGCTTGAGGTTCTGGCTCGGGCGTGGGCTCTGTTGGGGCAGAACCCGCGTCGTTTGGAGCTTTGGTTCGAGCAGTCCGGCACGTTGGGGGAACCTGCCGAAATGCCCTGCTATGCAGTTGTTCAGGCTTCGGTACGCTGCTGCGGGATGCCCGCGAGCAGAGCGCGGACCTCAGCTTCGCGGTAGCGGCGATGCCCGCCGAGCGTGCGGATCGACGTGAGCTTGCCTGCCTTCGCCCACCGCGTGACCGTCTTTGGGTCAACGCGGAACATCGTGGCGACCTCAGCGGGGGTCAGCAGCGGCTCGGCATCAGGGGTGCGAGCGGTCATGAGCGGCCTCCTCGGGGGAACCGAACGTTCTCGGTTCATTCCTCTAAATTCTGCACCTTGACCCGCGTTGCCCGAAATGGCGGACGCGGGTCGAGTCGGTTATAGGACGAACGGCTTGTCCTCGGCACTACAACTACACCATCTGTCCAGCCGCGTCGGCCAAACCGATGGAATTGCCCTCTCAGGTGTTCATCAGCGACGGAAGCCGATGGACCATGCCATAGCGGACAGTCACGCCCCTGTGACGATCAGTCACAGGGGTGATCGGGAGTCACGAGACCCCCCATAGCGCGCAATGCTGAGATTCCACCCATACATGGGCAGATGGAGCCCTCACCGGACTCCTTGTCCTATTTTGACATGAGGAGGGGTGTCTGGTGCAAGGTCCGCGTTAGTGCTGTCCGTCACCCTTACCCGCAAAGTCCTTATGGTGACTTACGTCCCGTCAGTTCGCCGAACGGCGATCCCGGACCGCCCGCCAGCGTTCGACCAGCCGACCGTACGCCTCCCCGGCCCCGACCCCGTCGCCCGTACGCAGCGCCTCGATCCCCTCGGCCACATCCGCCGCCGAATGGTCGCTGTCGAGCTGCTCGGCGGGCAGGACGTGCACCAGGCCGCCGTAGTCCAGCTCCACCAGCGAGCGCGGATGGAACTCCTCCAGCCAGCGCCCCACGTCCACAAGGCCGTCGATCAGCGGCCCCTCGTCGATGGCGTCCTTGAGCGCCTTCAGCCCCCGCGCCACCCGCCGCCGCGCCTGCACCATGGGCGTCCGGTAGCGCAGTACGGGGGCGTCCTTCTCCGAGCCCTTGTCGTACTCGCGTTCCTCGTCGGCGACCAGCACGAACCAGTTCAGCGGTACGTGCCAGGTCGAGGTGCGGATCCAGGGGCGGGCGTCCGGGTTGCGGCTCAGCCAGCGCTCGTAGTCCTGGGCGGCCTGGCGGCGTACGACCGGAGGCAGCACAGCGTCCAGGACCGGCCCCGGCAGTTCCTCGGCCAGCTCACCCAGGGCCTGCCAGCCGCGCAGCCGGGTGCGCCAGGGGCACACGCACAGCACGCCGTCCACGTCCGCGACGAAAGCGTCGCTGCTCTCGTGCACGGGCACCGGGATCGGCGGTGTGGGCAGCAAGTCGGTCAGGGAGCGTCGCAGTTCGTCCTGGGACGAGGGCCGACCGGGGCGGCGCGCGTACCGCGCCCAGTGGCCGCGCTCCGGTTCCGGGAAGGCGGCCAGCGGTTCGTACACGCGCAGGTAGGACGCGTACGGGACGATCACCGAGGACACCTTGGGCACGCTTGCTCCCTCCCCCGCGGATCTGACGGAAAACCCTCGAAACCCCCGCGCGGGGGCGCGGGGACACACTGCTCGGCGTCCGATGCCACAACGTGACCGTACTCCGCGAGAAGGTGATCCTGAGCACCGCGCCAGTGGCGGGTACGCGGAAGCTCTAATCTCAATGTCACGGAACCCGCCACCCTTACGGGCACCGCCCCAGAACCGCCGCTACTTACCCAGGAGTCACCACCGTGACCGACGTAACCAACGGCGTCCTGCACACCCTGTTCCACTCGGATCAGGGGGGTCATGAGCAAGTCGTGCTCTGCCAGGACCGCGCCAGTGGCCTCAAGGCCGTCATCGCCATCCACTCGACCGCCCTGGGCCCCGCCCTCGGCGGCACGCGCTTCTACCCGTACGCGAGCGAGGAAGAGGCCGTCGCCGACGCGCTGAACCTGTCGCGCGGGATGTCGTACAAGAACGCCATGGCCGGGCTCGACCACGGCGGCGGCAAAGCCGTGATCATCGGGGACCCCGAGAAGATCAAGACCGAGGAGCTGCTGCTCGCGTACGGCCGGTTCGTGGCCTCGCTCGGCGGGCGGTACGTCACGGCGTGCGACGTCGGCACGTACGTGGCCGACATGGACGTCGTCGCCCGCGCCTGCCGCTGGACCACCGGCCGCTCGCCCGAGAAGGGCGGGGCCGGCGACTCCTCCGTGCTGACCGCGTACGGCGTCTACCAGGGCATGCGGGCCTCGGCCCAGCACCTGTGGGGCGATCCCTCGCTGCGGGCCCGCCGGATCGGCATCGCCGGCGTCGGCAAGGTCGGCCACCACCTGGTGGAGCACCTCGTGGCGGAGCGCGCCGAGGTCTTCGTCACGGACGTGCGCGAGGATGCCGTACGGCAGATCACCGAACGGCACCCGGACGTGGTGGCCGTCAAGGACACCGACGAACTGATCCGCGTCGACGGCCTCGACATCTACGCCCCCTGCGCGCTGGGCGGGGCGCTCGACGACGACTCCGTGCCGGTCCTCACCGCGAGGATCGTGTGCGGCGCCGCCAACAACCAGCTCGCGCACCCGGGCGTCGAGAAGGACCTCGCCGACCGCACGATCCTGTACGCGCCGGACTACGTCGTGAACGCCGGCGGTGTCATCCAGGTCGCCGACGAGCTCCACGGCTTCGACTTCGAGCGGTGCAAGGCGAAGGCCGCGAAGATCTACGACACCACGTTGGCGATCTTCGCACGTGCGAAGGAAGACGGGATTCCGCCGGCCGCGGCGGCGGACCGGATCGCCGAGCAGCGGATGGCGGAGGCGCGGCGCCGCTGAGGCGTGGGGTACCCGCCGACGGGGTGTTGGAGAGAACTCTCACTTTGTCGGCGGGTCGTGCGCCGATAAGAGGTTAAAATCGCGGTTGACCAGCGGGGACAGGGCTCCCCGAGGGTTCTGGGCGGCGCCACGTCCTGCGGGCGACGTACCGTATGGGCGTGGGCTCAGGTACCGTGGAAGCCCTACGGACCGGTCTCTCCACGGAGAGCCCGTTCCAGATCATGAACGCGTGTCAAGACTCTGGGGCCGTCGAGCCCCGTCACCGAGGGGGTCGAGCCATGGGGCGCGGCCGGGCCAAGGCCAAGCAGACGAAGGTCGCCCGCCAGCTGAAGTACAACAGCGGCGGGACTGATCTGTCGCGTCTGGCCAGCGAGCTGGGCGCTTCGACTTCGAGCCAACCGCCGAATGGCGAGCCGTTCGAAGATGACGAAGACGATGACCCGTACGCCCAGTACGCGGATCTCTACAACGACGATGAGGACGAGGACGATGAGTCCGGTCCGTCGTCGCAACAGCAGCGTCGCGGCGCTTGACTGTCTTAGCAGCGCTTCACCCGGTCCGGAGCGGTTAACGCACCGGACCGGGTTTTGTGCATGGCGCTCCGCTGGGTTCGGCGGTTTAAGCTGTGGGTTCGTCTTGGCCCGCGAGCCGACGTGACCTGCGGTCGTCGTGATCTGCGGGTCCGTCGTGGCTGGTCGCGCCCACGCGGCGGAGCCGCATATCGAAACAGCCCCGCGCCCCTTTAGGGGCGCGGTTACGCGGCGTAATCCCCCGTCAGCTCCGCGCCCGTCTCCTGGTCGCCACGGTCCGTGATCTCGCCTGCTACCCAGGCCTCCACGCCGCGGTCGGCCAGTGTGGCGAGGGCCACGTCCGTGGATTCCTCGGGGACGATCGCGATCATGCCCACGCCCATGTTCAGGGTCTTTTCCAGCTCCAGGCGGTCGACCTGACCGGTCGTGCCGACCAGGTCGAAGACCGGGGCCGGGGTCCAGGTGGTGCGGTCGACCCTCGCGTGCAGGGTGTCGGGGATCACTCGGGCCAGGTTGGCCGCGAGGCCGCCGCCGGTGACGTGCGAGAAAGCGTGCACCTCGGTCGTGCGGGTCAGGGCCAGGCAGTCCAGGGAGTAGATCTTGGTGGGCTCCAGGAGCTCCTCGCCGAGGGTGCGGCCGAAGTCCTCGATGTGCTGGTCGAGGCTGAGCCCGGCGCGGTCGAAGAGGACGTGGCGGACGAGTGAGTACCCGTTCGAGTGAAGGCCTGAGGACGCCATGGCGATGACCGCGTCCCCCTTACGGATGCGATCGGCGCCAAGGAGCTGGTCGGCTTCGACCACCCCGGTGCCGGCGCCCGCGACGTCGAAGTCGTCCGGGCCGAGGAGCCCGGGGTGCTCGGCCGTCTCGCCGCCGACCAGGGCGCAGCCCGCGAGGACGCAGCCCTCGGCGATGCCCTTCACGATGGCGGCGACGCGCTCGGGGTGGACCTTGCCGACGCAGATGTAGTCGGTCATGAAGAGCGGCTCGGCACCGCACACCACGATGTCGTCCATGACCATCGCGACCAGGTCGTGGCCGATGCTGTCGTACACGCCGAGCTGCCGGGCGAGGTCGACCTTCGTACCGACGCCGTCCGTGGCGGAGGCCAGCAGCGGGCGCTCGTAGCGCTTGAGGGCGGAGGCGTCGAAGAGACCGGCGAAGCCGCCGAGGCCGCCGAGGACCTCGGGGCGCTGCGTCTTCTTCACCCACTCCTTCATGAGCTCCACGGCGCGGTCGCCCGCTTCGATGTCGACGCCGGCGGCCGCGTAACTGGCACCTGAGGTCTCAGTAGTCATGACTTTGAGAGCTTTCGTGTCGTACCGCTGGGTGTGCTGCGGTGTCTTACGGGCGACGGATCGCGTCGGCCGCGGCCGTGGCCGCCGGGCCCGAGGCCAGCTCGGTCTCCAGGAGCTGCTTGCCGAGCAGTTCGGGGTCCGGGAGGTCCATCGGGTACTCGCCGTCGAAGCAGGCGCGGCAGAGGTTCGGCTTGGCGATGGTGGTCGCGTCGATCATGCCGTCGATGGAGATGTACGCCAGGGAGTCGGCGCCCAGGGACTTGCCGATCTCCTCGACCGTCATGCCGTTGGCAATCAGCTCGGCGCGCGTGGCGAAGTCGATGCCGAAGAAGCAGGGCCACTTCACCGGAGGTGACGAGATCCGGATGTGGACCTCGGCCGCGCCCGCCTCGCGCAGCATCCGCACGAGCGCGCGCTGGGTGTTGCCGCGCACGATCGAGTCGTCCACGACGATCAGGCGCTTGCCCTTGATGACTTCCTTGAGGGGATTCAGTTTCAGTCGGATGCCCAGCTGGCGGATGGTCTGTGAAGGCTGGATGAAGGTCCGGCCGACGTACGCGTTCTTCACCAGGCCGGCGCCGAACGGGATGCCGGAGGCTTCCGCGTAACCGATCGCGGCGGGCGTGCCGGACTCCGGGGTCGCTATGACGAGGTCGGCGTCGGCGGGGGCTTCCTTGGCGAGCCTGCGGCCCATCTCGACGCGCGAGAGGTACACGTTCCGGCCGGCTATGTCGGTGTCAGGGCGGGCCAGATACACGTACTCGAAGACACAGCCCTTGGGCTTCGCTTCCGCGAATCGCGACGACCGCAGACCGTTCTCGTCGATGGCGACGAACTCGCCCGGCTCGATCTCGCGTACGAAGCTGGCGCCGCAGATGTCCAGGGCGGCGGACTCGGAGGCGACCACCCAGCCACGCTCCAGGCGGCCCAGGACCAGCGGGCGGATGCCCTGCGGGTCACGCGCCGCGTACAGCGTGTGCTCGTCCATGAAGGTGAGGCTGAAGGCACCCTTGATCTGCGGGAGGACCTTGGCCGAGGCCTCCTCGATGGTCAGCGGCTTGCCGAATTCGTCGACCTGGGCGGCGAGGAGCGCCGTGAGCAGGTCGGTGTCGTTGGTGGCCGCGACGCGTGGCGTGCGGCCCTCCTGCTTGGGCAGGTCGGCGACCATCTCGGCGAGCTGGGCCGTGTTGACCAGGTTGCCGTTGTGGCCGAGCGCGATGGAACCGTGCGCCGTGGCACGGAAGGTGGGCTGGGCGTTCTCCCAGGTGGACGCACCGGTGGTCGAGTAGCGGGCGTGACCGACCGCGATATGACCGAGGAGCGAACCGAGGGAGGCCTCGTCGAAGACCTGGGAGACCAGGCCCATGTCCTTGAAGACGAGGATCTTGGAGCCGTTGCTGACCGCGATTCCCGCGGATTCCTGGCCCCGATGCTGGAGAGCGTAGAGCCCGAAGTAAGTGAGCTTGGCGACCTCTTCGCCGGGAGCCCAGACTCCGAAGACGCCGCAAGCGTCCTGGGGTCCTTTCTCGCCGGGGAGCAGATCATGACTGAGTCGACCGTCACCACGTGGCACGCCACCGAGTGTAGGCGAGGTCGGCCGCTGGTCCGAATGGAGGATTCGGGCTCGTTGTGGATCACTTGGCAGCGACGGCTTCGAAGCCGCTGCCGTTTTCGCTGGTCAGGGTGAGGGTGCGGTGCTTGAGCTCGTACGTGGCCTTGCCGTTGAAGAGCTTCAGCAGGGCTTTTTCGGTGTCCATGAGTGAGGGGGAGCACATCATGCGGGTGGTGGACGGGGATCCCAGGGTGATCTGTCCGTCACCGACCGTCGCCTTCGCCGACACCTTGTTGCAGCCGAGCTGACCGTGGACGGTGCCCTTGCCGTCGAAGGTGAGGTGGACCTTGCCCTCGGCCTCGGAGGCCAGCGAGGTGACCGTGCCGCCCTTGTTGGTGCTGCCGGTGACGTTCCACTTCGTGCCCTGGAGCTTGGCCGGCTTCTGGGCCGTGAGCTTCACCGTGTTCCCGTCCTGGGTGGTGAGCGTCAGCTTGTCGCCGTCGACCTTGGTCGTGATCGTGCTCTCGGAGAGCGTCTCGGCCATCTTGGACTCGAACTCCATCGGCTTCTCACCGCAGGCCATCTTGGTCTGCAGGGTGTCGGAGCCGACCTTCATCGTGTCGCCCTGCATCTCGGCGGTGGCCCCGAAGTGGTTGCAGCCGTAGTTGCCGCCCACCTTGCCGTCCTCGCCGAACTCGATGTGGGCGTCGGCCGGGGCCTCGTACGTCGTGCCACCGACGTTCATGCTGTCCACTTGCCAGTGCTTGCCGGTGATCTTCGTCTGCTGCCCGGCGCCGACGGACGCGGATCCGTCGTCACCCTTCTCCGTGCCGCAGGCCGCTGTGGCGAGCAGGCCGGTGACCGCCAGGACGCTGAGAGTAAGCCGTTGCGTTCGCATGTCGCTGTGACGGGACGGGTGGGGTGGTTGGTTCCCTTCCAGTTTCGCTCAACTTCTCGTCCCTCCCCGGCGACTCAGCCCATCAGGGGAAGCAGCCCGCCCAGGTCGGCCCGCTCACCGCTCGCGCTGACCTTGGCATCGGCGAGGGCCGTACGCCATTCCGTACGCCCGGTCGCGAGCCGGATCCAGGTCAGCGGGTCGGTCTCCACTACGTTCGGCGGGGTTCCGCGGGTGTGCCGCGGCCCCTCGACGCACTGCACGACCGCGAACGGCGGAACGCGGATCTCCGTGGAGGCACCGGGCGCCTTCACGGCGAGCGCGTCGGCGAGCAGGCGGGTGCAGGCGGCGAGGGCCTGACGGTCGTACGGGATGTCGAGGCCGGGCACGGCGGCGTTCAGGTCGTCGGTGTGGACGACGAGTTCGATGGTGCGGGTGACCAGGTAGTCGGCGAGGGTCATGAAGCCGGGACGGGTGGCGAGCAGCCGCTCGCCCGGGGTGGCGGCCAGCCGCTCGGACAGCCGCTGCTCGGTGCGGGCGTACAGCGCGTCGAGGTCCGGGTGCTCGCGGGCGAAGTCGCGGGTGCGGTCGGCGTTGGCGGCGGCGAGCGCGGGGGCGATGGTCGCGGACGGCCAGTCCACCAGGGCGAGTTCGGGCTTCGCCGGTGGTTCCAGGTCGATGGTTCGGCTGACGCTCTCGATCGCCGCGGCGATATGTGCGGCCAGTTCTCGTGCGGTCCAGTCGCCGAGGCGGGTGGGCTGCGTGAGCTGCTCGGAGGTGAGGGTGCGGACGGCTGCCCGTACGTTCCCGAGCTGGGCCAGTACGGCGGCTCGGATCTTGGCCGGGTCGTATGTACGAGTGCGCTTCTTGGCCGGTGGCATGGAGATCAGCCTAGGCGTGGGCGTCCGCAGCGGACGGTGCCTCGAAGACCTCCCGGTTGCGGGGCACGCCGATGCCGTGCCAGCGGAAGGGGAGCCCTCGGGCGGTGTCCGGGTCGGGGCCGTCCATCAGCTGGAAGTGGAGGTGCGGCTCGCTGGAGTTGCCGGAGTTGCCGCAGCGGGCGATCAGTTGTCCGGCACGCACCCGGTCGCCCTCGCGGACGGTGAGGGAGCCGCGCCGCAGGTGGGCGTACGCGGCGTACGTGCCGTTGCCGAGGTCCAGGACGACGTGGTTGCCGAAGATGCGGTGGACCCCGAACAGCTCGCGCACCGAGCCTTCGACGAGCATCAGGTACAGCAGTGCCGGCCACGACGTACGGCTCAGGTGGTCGCGCTGCCCGTCCGTGGCCCGTACGACTGTGGCGTCGGCGACCGCCAGGCTCGGGGCGCCGAAGGCCGGGAAGTCCGTGGCGCGGCGGGCGAGCGGCCACAGGGCGGAAACCGGGGCGGGCGCCCGACTCGGGCTCGGCGACTATGCCGATGGCGAACGTCTGGCCGTAGGCGTGGGTGCCATGGCTCGGCGTGCGGTCGGCCGGGCTGTTCAGCGCGGACCAGCGGCCGGTGACGGGTGGAGCGACCTCTACAGCCTCCCGGATCACGCGCTTGTCGTCCGGGGCGCCGCCGCCCGACCGGTTCACCACGGTGACGAGAACGTACGCCAGGACCAGCACCAGTAGGTTCCACAAGATCGGGTATCCGAAGTCGAACCAGATGTGGGCGATCACCAGGCCGAAGAAGAGGAGGCGGTCACCCGTGAGTGTGATCGGCTGCGAAAGCCAGGCCGCACCGCCCGGCCTGGACAACACTGGCCTTCGCCTGGAAGGGGGTGCAACATGACGGTTATGGCCGAGCGCACGTCTCAGATGTCGGTGAAGGAGTTCGAAACGATCGCCTCCGCCGCTCCCGAGACCGTCACGTTGGAGTTCATCAACGGACGGATCGGGGTCAAGAGGGTGACGGACGGGGACCACAGCACCATCGTGTCCTGGCTGGCCCGGCGATGTATGCAGACCAGGCCCGATCTGGACCTGTATCAGGGCCAAGGGCTCCGGGTCGATGCGTATCGGGAGGGCAGGGCGAAACCGGATGCGGTGCTCGCACCGGAGGCCCACTTCGCGGGGCACGGCGAGTGGGCCGACCCGGAGGGGACACTCATGGTCGTCGAGGTCACCTCGTACGACTCGGACACCGACCGACGGGACCGGCACGAGAAACCGGCCGCATACGGCCAGTCCGGGATCCCCTTGTACCTCCTGATCGACCGGGACTCCTGCACCGTCACGGTGCACAGCACCCCGGACCGGAAGGTCGGTGGTTACCGGGACATCCACACCGCCAAGTTCGGTGAGAAGGTGTTCGTCCCCGGTCCGATTGGCATCGAGCTCGACACGGAGATCCTCAAGAACTACGTCCGATGAGCCGAAGAGGCCCCACCCGGAGTCCGGGCGGGGCCTTCAGGGGCGTACGGGATATCAGGCCAGAATCGCCGGGATCGTGCCCTCGTGCGCCTCGCGCAGCTCGGCCAGCGTGAGCGTGAACTCGCCCTGGACCTCGACCACGTCACCGTCCACGACGCCGATGCGAGTGACCGGCAGCCCACGCGCGCCGCACATGTCGTTGAAGCGGAGCTCCTCCGAGCGCGGTACGGCGACGACCGCACGCCCCGCCGACTCCGAGAGGAGGAAGGTGAACGCGTCCAGCCCGTCCGGGACGATCAGGCGCGCGCCGAGACCGCCGAGCAGCGCCGACTCGACGACCGCCTGGATCAGACCGCCGTCGGACAGGTCATGCGCGGAGTCGATCATTCCGTCGCGGGAGGCGGAGATCAGGATCTCGGCCAGCAGCCGCTCGCGCTCCAGGTCCACCTGGGGCGGAAGGCCGCCGAGGTGATCGTGTACCACCTGTGACCAGGCCGAACCGCCGAACTCCTCACGCGTGTCGCCGAGGAGGTACAGCAGCTGACCCTCCTCCTGGAAGGCGACCGGCGTACGGCGGGCGACATCGTCGATCACACCGAGCACGGCCACGACCGGCGTCGGATGGATGGCCGCCTCGCCCGTCTGGTTGTAGAGCGAGACGTTGCCGCCCGTCACCGGAGTGCCCAACTGCTGGCAGGCGTCGGCCAGTCCGCGGATGGCCTCCGCGAACTGCCACATCACCGCCGGGTCTTCGGGCGAGCCGAAGTTCAGGCAGTCGGAGACGGCGAGCGGCTTGGCGCCGGTGGTGGCGACATTGCGGTACGCCTCCGAGAGCGCCAACTGCGCACCCGCGTACGGGTCGAGCTTCGCGTACCGCCCGTTGCCGTCCGTGGCGATCGCGACGCCGAGACCCGACGCCTCGTCGATACGGATCATGCCCGAGTCCTCGGGCTGCGCCAGCACCGTGTTGCCCTGCACGAAGTGGTCGTACTGGGAGGTGATCCAGGACTTGGAGGCCTGGTTGGGAGAGGCCACCAGCTTCAGGACCTGGTCCTTCAGCTCCTCCGAAGTGGCCGGTCGCGCAAGCTTGTTGGCGTCGTCCGCCTGGAGGGCGTCCTGCCAGGAAGGACGGGCGTACGGGCGCTCGTAGACCGGGCCCTCATGCGCGACCGTGCGCGGGTCGACGTCGACGATCTTGCCGCCGTGCCAGTAGATCTCGAGCCGGTCGCCGTCCGTCACCTCACCGATGACGGTCGCGATGACGTCCCACTTGTCGCAGATCTCCAGGAACCGGTCGACCTTCTCCGGCTCGACGACCGCGCACATGCGTTCCTGCGACTCGCTCATGAGGATTTCCTCGGGCGAGAGGGTCGAGTCACGCAGCGGTACGTCATCCAGGGTCACGCGCATGCCGCCGGAACCGTTGGACGCCAGCTCGGACGTCGCGCAGGACAGGCCCGCCGCCCCCAGGTCCTGGATGCCGACGACCAGCTTCTCGGCGAAGGCTTCCAAGGTGCACTCGATGAGGAGCTTCTCCTGGAAGGGGTCACCGACCTGGACGGCGGGACGCTTCGAGGGCTTGGCGTCGTCGAAGGTCTCGGAGGCGAGGATGGATGCGCCGCCGATGCCGTCGCCGCCCGTACGGGCCCCGTACAGGATGACCTTGTTGCCCGGGCCGGACGCCTTCGCAAGGTGGATGTCCTCGTGCCGCATGACGCCGATGGCACCGGCGTTGACCAGCGGGTTGCCCTGGTAACAGGCGTCGAAGACGACCTCGCCGCCGATGTTCGGCAGGCCCAGGCAGTTGCCGTAACCGCCGATGCCGGCGACGACACCGGGGAGTACGCGCTTGGTGTCGGGGTGATCGGCCGCACCGAAGCGGAGGGGGTCGACCACGGCGACCGGCCGCGCACCCATCGCGATGATGTCGCGCACGATGCCGCCGATGCCCGTGGCCGCACCCTGGTAGGGCTCGACGTACGAGGGGTGGTTGTGCGACTCGACCTTGAAGGTGACCGCGTAACCCTGACCGACGTCGACGACGCCGGCGTTCTCGCCGATGCCGACGAGAAGAGCGTCCGACTGGGGCGCCTTCTCGCCGAACTGGCGCAGGTGCACCTTCGACGACTTGTACGAGCAGTGCTCGGACCACATGACCGAGTACATGGCGAGCTCGGCACCGGTGGGCCGGCGGCCGAGGATCTCCACGACGCGCTCGTACTCATCCTTCTTCAGGCCCAGTTCGGCCCAGGGCAGCTCGACGTCCGGGGTCGCGGCCGCGTGCTCGACCGTGTCCAGAGGAGTGCGGCTCATACGTTGACCAGCTTCTTGAGGATCGAGGTGAAGAAGGGGAGGCCGTCGGTGCGGCCGGTCCCGATGAGGGGCTCCACGGCGTGCTCCGGGTGCGGCATCAGGCCTACGACGTTGCCCGCCTCGTTGGTGATGCCGGCGATGTCGCGCAGCGAGCCGTTGGGGTTGAAGTCGAGGTAGCGGAACGCGACCCGGCCCTCCGCCTCCAGCATGTCGAGGGTGCGCTCGTCGGCGACGTACCGCCCGTCCATGTTCTTCAGCGGGATGTTGATCTCCTGGCCCGCGTCGTAGTCGACGGTCCAGGCCGTGTTCGCGTTTTCCACCCGCAGCTTCTGGTCACGGCAGATGAAGTGCAGGTGATCGTTTCCAAGCATCCCGCCTGGGAGGAGATGGGCCTCGGTGAGGATCTGGAAACCGTTGCAGATGCCCAGTACCGGCATTCCCGATTTCGCCTGCTCAATGATCGTCTCCATCACCGGCGAGAAGCGCGCGATGGCACCGGCGCGCAGATAGTCGCCGTAGGAGAAACCACCGCACAACACCACGGCGTCGACCTGCTTGAGGTCCTTGTCCTTGTGCCACAGCGCCACGGGCTCGGCACCCGCGAGCCGGATCGCACGCTGTGTGTCCCGGTCGTCGAGGCTGCCAGGAAAGGTGACGACGCCAATACGAGCGGTCACTTTCCCGCCTCCGCCTTCACTTCCTCCACCTTGACGGTGAAGTCCTCGATCACGGTGTTGGCGAGGAAGGATTCGGCGAGTTCATGGATGCGGGCCAGCGCGGTGTCGTCGACCGGCCCGTCCACCTCGAGCTCGAAGCGCTTTCCCTGACGTACGTCGGAGATGCCCTGGAAACCGAGGCGCGGCAGTGCACGCTGCACCGCCTGGCCCTGGGGGTCGAGGATCTCCGGCTTGAGCATGACGTCGACTACGACGCGTGCCACTGGCACTCCCGGTGTGTGGTGCTGAGCAGGTTCCTTCAGACTACCCGGCTCAGATTTCTACGCGAGTAGATTGGTAGGAATCTACGTGACGGCCATCACGATTCCGCATCGACAGGCCTCCTTCACGGAAAATCCAGGGAAAGATCCGGATCAACATCCGGAACCCTATTGCGGTGGGACACGCGGACCGATTAAGTCGAGCTTCACATTGCAATGCCAAGCACTGTACAAATGAATTGGCAATAGCCGATACTTTGCCCAGTCGCCCCAATCTCTCTATAAATCAGCCGACCAGTCGGCATCTCCCCACGTCATCGCACGTCGCCGTGGAGGTGCCGCATGAAGGGACCGATATTCGTGGCGCAGCGTGTCGTAGTCACTCTCTTCGACGACATCGACGGCTCGGAAGCGGCGGAAACGATCGCCTTCGGTCTGGACGGCAAGTCGTACGAGATCGACCTCAATCAAGCCAACGCCAAGCAACTGCGCAAGGCGCTCGAGCCGTTCGTGGAGGCCGGCCGCAAGCGGTCGCGCTCCGGCAAGGCCTACACACAGACGGCGGTGGCCCCGGCCCCGGCGGCCGTCCGCGCCTGGGCTCAGTCCAACAAGATGGACGTGCCTGCGCGGGGGCGGATCCCGAAGAAGGTGTACGAGGCGTTCACGGCGGCTCAATGAGGGTCCGGCCTCCGGCCGGGGAGCTCGGTTCGGTTCGTTGTCCAGGGTCCGCCGGCGGACTCTGGAGGCAACCGACTTGCGCAGCACCCCCGCTGGTCAGTTAGAGTCTGGAGCACGCCGAGGGGCAAGGCCGAAAGGTCCCAGCTCCCGGAGTTACGCGGGTGTAGTTCAGTAGCAGAACATCCCCCTTCCAGGGGGAAGGCGCAGTGTGCAATTCCTGTCACCCGCTCTGCATCCCTTGCCGGGCATCCTTTTGGATCAGGTAAGGTGGTGTTCGCGCCGATCGGTGAGAGCCGATCGGAGGCAATGCGGACGTAGCTCAGTTGGTAGAGCGCAACCTTGCCAAGGTTGAGGTCGCCAGTTCGAACCTGGTCGTCCGCTCCAGAAGAAAGGCCCTGGTCCTCGTGACCGGGGTCTTTTTCGTGCGCCTATCTGTTGCTCTCGTCTCCTGTGGGCTCGTCTCGGGGCTTCTGACATTTGTCATGTGCAGCGATGACAGGGTGCACTGCCGCGGTCGGCCGACGGCAGGGAGGCTGGTCTCATGAAGACGAACGAGCGCGTGATTGAGGTCACTGATCTGCGACGCGTGTACGGGGGAGAGTTCGAGGCGGTCCGGGGGGTGACCTTCGACGTCGGCCGCGGGGAGCTGTTCGCGCTGCTCGGTACCAACGGTGCGGGCAAGACCTCCACCGTCGAGCTGCTCGAGGGACTCGCGCCGCCGGCCGGTGGACAGGTGCGGGTTCTCGGCCACGACCCGTACACGGAGCGCGCCGCGGTACGCCCGCGTATCGGCGTCATGCTCCAGGAGGGCGGCTTTCCGTCCGAGCTGACCGTCGCGGAGACCGTACGGATGTGGGCGGGCTGTACGAGCGGGGCGCGGCCGGAGGGGGAGGCGCTGGCGCTGGTCGGTCTTGCGCGGCGGGCCGGTGTACGGGTGAAGCAGTTGTCCGGGGGTGAGAAGCGGCGCCTGGACCTGGCGCTCGCGCTGCTGGGCCGGCCCGAGGTTCTGTTCCTGGACGAGCCGACGACCGGGCTCGATGCCGAGGGGCGCCAGGAGACCTGGGAGTTGGTGCGCGAGTTGCGCGCGGCGGGTACGACGGTGCTGCTGACCACGCACTATCTGGAGGAGGCGGAGGGGCTCGCCGACCGGCTCGCGATTCTGCATGCCGGGCGGATCGCGGTCTCGGGGACTCCGGCCGAGGTGACCGCCTCCCAGCCGTCCCGGATCTCCTTCGAGCTGCCCGAGGGCTTCTTCCCCGGTGATCTGCCGCCGCTTCCCGAACTTGGCGTCACCGGGCACGAGATCGAGGGGCGGATGATCCGGCTGCGTACGAACGAGCTGCAACGCGCCACCACCGGGCTCCTGGTGTGGGCCGAGCGGACCGGTGTCGAGCTGCGACGGCTCGACGTGCGGTCGGGGTCGCTGGAGGAGGCGTTTCTGCGGATCGCTCGTGAGGTGTCGGCGACGGATTCGGGGACCGCTGCGGAGAACTCGGAGAAGGAGAGCGTGGCATGAGTACGGGGACTGTGGCGGAGACGTCGACGGCGGGGCGTACGACCGTGACCAGGGCGGGGCGGATGGCCTCGCTCGCGCGGGCCGAGATGACGTTGCTCGGGCGGAGCAAGGGCACGCTGTTCACGGCCGCGTTCATACCGTTGGTGCTGCCGGTCAGCGTGCGCTCGGCCTTCGACGAGGCGGAACTGAAGGAGGTGGGGCTCACGGTGGGCGAGGTGATGCTGCCCGCCGCCTTCGGTTTCTCGCTGCTCTTCGCCGTGTACACGGCCCTGACCGCGACCTATGTGGCCCGTCGTGAGGAACTCGTCCTGAAGCGGCTGCGTACCGGCGAGCTGCGGGACGAGGAGATTCTCGTCGGGGCGGCGATGCCGGCCGTGTTCCTCGGGCTCGCGCAGTGCGTGCTGCTGGCGATCGGCTGCACCGTACTCCTCGATGTCGGGATGCCCGAAGCGCCTCATCTCGCCGTGGTGGGGCTGCTGTTGGGGATCGTGTTGTGCGCCGCGGCGGGTGCGGTCACCGCGAGCTTCAGCAGAACCACCGAGAGCGCCCAGGTGACGAGCCTGCCGTTCCTGTTCCTGTCGCTGCTGGGCTCGGGCGTCTCCGTCCCGCTGGAACTCATGCCCGACCGCCTCGCCTCCATCTGCGAACTGCTGCCGCTGTCACCGGCGATCACACTGTTGCGGGGCGGCTGGAGCGGGAACCTCTCCGCGTACGACGCCCTGGGCACCGTCGCGACGGCGGTGGCCTGGACCGTGCTCGCGGTGTTTGCTGTACGGCGGTGGTTCCGCTGGGAGCCGCGACGCTGAGCGACGGGGACGGCAGAGAGATGGGGGCGGGTATGCGCGGGCCGAAGGCTTGGTGGCACGGGAAGAGCACGCCGGCGAAGGTCGAGACGTACACCCGCTGGTCCTTCCACTTCTTCGCGCTGATTCAGGTGACCGCGGTCGGGCTGCCGGCCTTCGGGCAGGTGGGGGTGCCGCTCGCTCTCTTGGTGGTCCTGCCGCTGCTGTGCGGGCACGCCCTGCTGAGCGCGGTGACCGCGTCCCGGGCGCTCGACTGGACGCGGGGCCGTCGTGAGCAGCCCGTACGTCTGCTCTGGGCGCTCGGTGCCGTCAGCGCGCTGCTCGGGACCGGCGCCCTCCTCGTCTCCAGGCACGGGCCGCGTGGCGAGGACATCGACACCTTGGCGGGCACGTTCACCGTGGTGGTGCTGGCCTTCGGGGTCGGCACTATGACGCTCGGGGTGCGCAACTGGCGGCGCGTGGCGGCGCTCGTGGGCGGCTTCGCCGCGGGTACCGGGGTCGTGGCGTTCGCGATCGGGGCTCCCGGAGCCACCGCGCTGGCGACGACTGTCGCGGTACTGGTCACCGGTATGTTTTTCGCCTTCACCGCGGTCTTCTCGGTGTGGCTGCTCAACGCCGTGTACGAGCTCGACGCGGCCCGCGAGACCCGCACCCGCCTCGCCGTCGCCGAGGAACGGCTGCGTTTCGGGCGCGACCTGCACGACGTGATGGGCCGCAACCTCGCGGTGATCGCCCTGAAGAGCGAGCTCGCCGTGCAGCTGGCGCGGCGTGAGCGGCCCGAAGCCGTGGAGCAGATGATCGAGGTGCAGCGGATAGCGCGGGAGTCGCAGAGGGAGGTGCGGGAAGTCGTGCGCGGGTATCGCGAGGCCGAGCTCGGCACCGAACTCGTCGGCGCGCAGGGCGTGTTGACCGCGGCCGGGGTCGAGTGCACGGTGACCGGTTCCGCGGCGGGGCTGCCCGCGGCGGTGCAGTCGGCGCTGGGGTGGGTGGTACGGGAGGCGACCACGAACGTGCTGCGGCACGGGGACGCGAGGCGGTGTTCTGTGTCGCTGGACGTGGTGGGGGCTCGCGTTGTCCTGACCGTGGAGAACGACGGGGTGGAGTCGGGCGGGGTGCCGGGTCCGCGCAAGGACGGCGGATCCGGTCTCGCCGGGCTGCGGGAGCGGCTGACGGCAGTGGGCGGGACGCTGGAGGCGGGGCCGGTCGACGGTGATCTCTTCCGGCTCGTGGCCGAGATTCCGCTGTCTTCGTCACCTTCCTCGGCTTCGTCACCTTCCTCGGCTTCCTCGCCGTCGTCCGTTCCACGTCCCTTGAGCGAAGAGGTCACCTCATGACGTCCGTACGCCCCATCCGGCTGCTGCTCGCCGATGACGAGCACCTCATCCGTGGGGCGCTGGCCGCGCTGCTCGCGCTGGAGGACGATCTGCTCGTGGTGGCGGAGGCGGCGACCGGTCCGGAGGCCCTGGCGATGGCTCAGGCTCACGCGCCCGACGTGGCCGTACTGGATCTTCAGATGCCCGGCGCGGACGGTGTGAAGGTGGCCACATCGTTGCGGGCCGAGCTGCCCGCGTGCCGGGTGCTGATCGTGACGAGTCACGGGCGGCCGGGGCACTTGAAGCGGGCGCTTGGGGCGGGCGCGCGCGGGTTCGTCCCGAAGACGGTCAGCGCGCAGCGGCTCGCGGAGATCATCCGTACGGTGCATGCCGGGAACCGTTATGTCGATCCGGAGTTGGCTGCCGACGCGATCGCCGCCGGGGATTCGCCGTTGACCGAGCGTGAGGCCGAGGTGCTGGAGTACGCGGCCGACGGGGCGCCCGTCGCGGAGATCGCGGAGCGGGCCGCGCTGTCGCAGGGGACGGTGCGGAACTATCTGTCGTCGGCCGCCTCGAAGCTCGGAGCCGAAAACCGGCACACGGCGGTACGGCTCGCACGTGAGCGAGGTTGGGTATAGTGGCTGTCGCGCCACGGCGCAGTGCGGACGTAGCTCAGTTGGTAGAGCGCAACCTTGCCAAGGTTGAGGTCGCCAGTTCGAACCTGGTCGTCCGCTCAGAGGAAGAGGGAAGCCCCCGGTCATCGTGACCGGGGGCTTTCTCGTTCTTACGACCAGTTACGACCAGCTCGTGCCGGTCAGGTGCTCGTACGCTTCCACGTACTTGGCGCGGGTCGCATCCACAACCTGCTCGGGCAGGGGCGGCGGGGGCTGCTCGCTCTTGCGGTCCCAGCCGGACTCGGCGGAGGTCAGCCAGTCGCGCACGAACTGCTTGTCGTACGAGGGCTGCGGGCGCCCCGGCTGCCACTGGTCGGCGGGCCAGAAGCGGGAGGAGTCCGGGGTCAGCACCTCGTCGGCGATGACGAGGCTCTCGCCGTCGAAGCCGAACTCGAACTTCGTGTCCGCGAGGATGATCCCGCGGTCGCGCGCGATGTCGCGGCCTCGGCTGTAGACGGCGAGGGTCGCCTGGCGCAGTTGCGCGGCGGTCTCGGCTCCGACCTGCCGGGCCACTTCTTCGTACGAGACGTTCTCGTCGTGCTCGCCGACCTCCGCCTTCGTCGCGGGTGTGAAGATCGGCGCGGGCAGTTCCGAGCCGTCGGTCAGGCCCTCGGGGAGGGCGAGGCCGCAGACAGTGCGGGTCTCGTTGTACTCGGCGAGGCCGGAGCCGGTGAGATAGCCGCGGGCGACGCACTCGACGGGGATCATCCGCAGGGACTTGCAGACGACGGTGCGACCCTGCCAGTCGGCGGGGGCGCCGGACGGAAGGTCGGTGCTCAGGATGTGGTGGGGGACCAGGTCGGCGATCTGGTCGAACCACCACAGGGAGAGCTGGGTGAGGATGCGGCCCTTGTCGGGGATCTCGGTGGGGAGCACCCAGTCGTAGGCGGAGATGCGGTCGCTGGCGACCATCACGAGGTCGCCGGCCTCGTTCTGGTACAGCTCGCGCACCTTGCCGGTGTGCAGATGCACCAGGCCCGGGACCTCGATCGGCTCGGGCTTTTCGACGAATCCGGACACGGTTCCTCCCCGCGGTGACGTGCAAGTGGGTCGATTCTCCCGTATGCGGGGGACCTTTTTCGCGTCGGGGCTCGTCAGGAGGGGGCTCCGGGGCTCGTCAGGAGGGTCGCCTGGGCTCGTCAGGAGGCGGTCAGTCGCGTTTGCAGATGCGGTCCAGGAGGTTGGCCGTGGCTCGCTGGATGCGCTCGTCGACGTGGCCGGGGCGGTCCAGGGCCGGGGACCAGGCGAAGGTGCCGGAGGCGAAGACGAGGGCGCCGGAGGGGGCGCGGTACAGGGACGTCTCCTGGTGGCGGAGGGCGCCCTCGGCGTCGCGGTACGGGGAGTGGGACAGGAGGATACGGCGCTGGTGTTCGGGGAGCGGGGTGCGCGGGAAGTAGCGGTCGGCCTCGCCTGCGACCAGGCCCTTCAGTTCGTCGCCCTCGTGTGCGCCGGTGGCCTCCCACAGCCAGTGGTCGGCGTTGCGGACGACCATGGGGTGTGGTTCGGGGACCCGGCCCGCGTACTGAATGCCCAGGAGCTCCTGCTCCGGGCGGTCGACGTCGCGCCAGAGGACCGGTTTTCCGGGGCCACGGCGTTTTCGGCAGGTGAGGAGGCGGTCGGGGACACCGGACGGGGAGGGGCTCAGCTCCGCCTGCCAGTACATGGTGTTGGCGGAGAGGAAGACGAGCGAGGTGCCGTGTTCGCGGGCGAGTTCGGTGGTGCGGCGCATCGGCACCGACCAGTACTCGTCGTGGCCGGGGAAGACGAGGCCGCGGTAGCGGGTGGGGTCGACGCGGCCTGCGTGCAGGTCGCGGGCGTCGGCGTAGGCGAGGTCGTAGCCGTAGCGCTCCGCCCAGCGGATGAAGTCATACGCGTGGCCGACGTGCAGCGGCAGGCCCGCGCCCGCGTACGGGCGGTCGAACGAGACCGTCGTCGCGGCGTCCGCCTCGCCGAGCAACCGGCCGTTCTCGTCCCAGGCGTGGTAGAGACTCGCGCCGGTGCGGCCGTCCTCCGGGTACAGGTTGTACGCCTGCCAGGTGACGTCCGGGAGCAGAAGCAGCAGGTCGGCGGGGTGGGTGTCGCGGACCGTGAAGGGGACGTGGGAGCGGTAGCCGTCGACGGTGGTGAGGACGGCGACGTATGCGCCGATGCTCCAGTAGCTCGGGATCTGGAGGCGCCAGGAGAGCCACCAGTGGTGGCAGGAGACCGTGCGGTCGGCGGTGAGCGGGGGTGGTTGCACGATGCCGGGGAGGCGGGGGCTGGTGGCGATCTTGCTGGCGCCTACACCCGCGTAGTGGCCGATGCGGTAGATGTCCACGCTGAACTGCTGGGGCGGGTCGACGGTGATGTGGAAGTCGATGGCCTCGCCCGGCGCTGCCGCACCGGTGGAGGTGAAGCCCTTGATCTGGCGGTGGACGTCGTCTGCCGAGCGGGGGCCTCCGGCGGTTCGGGGGGTGGGGATCCGGGGCGTACGAGTCGCTGTCCGGGTTGTGGCGTGGGGGGCGGCGGGCGGGGCGGGGTCCACGTCCACGTCCACGTACCAGGGGACTACCTGGCCGGTGTCGTCGAAGTAGTGCTCGCTGCCGCGCAGCCAGGGGACGGGGCCCTGTCCGAAGGGGTCCGTCACGGCGTGCGCCAGCGCGCCCGACTCCCAGCGACGGATGTGCTCCGAGCCCATGCGTTGTCCCCTCCCTCGTGCCCCCGTAAGCCCTTGCTATGCGAATGACGCGGTATCAGCACATCACATTACGGAGCCGGAGGGTTACGTTTCGTTGTTATCGTTTGTCTCCAGGGCTGTGCCCCGGACCCCCACGAGGGGGTGGGGGTGCCTCCGGCGGTTGGGCGGGGCGCCTACGGGGGTGGTGGGTTAGGTGCGTTTGGCGGGTGCGGGTTGGTGGGTGGCTGGTCGCGCCGTTCCCCGCGCCCCTTAGGTGGGTGGGGGGTGCGGGGCCGTGGGCCGGTGCGTCAGCCCGTCGCAGGCCGGGCATACGACCCTGGCCTGGTACACGGCCCTGGTCCTCCGAGACCGGACCTAAGCGACGGGCATACGACGCACCGGCCCACGACCCCTCCCGCCGGCGGGCAAGTGACGGGCAGTCGGGGGTGCGGGCTTTCCCGGGGCCCGGGCTTGTTCGGGGCCCCGGCTCCTCGCGGCGAGGAAGGCGCGGGCTTTGGCTTTTTGGGGCTCGGGCAGTCGCAGGCTTTTCAGGGGCGCGGGGAACTGCGCGACCAGCCACGATGGACCCGCAGTCGCCCATGAACCGAACCCACCCTCCCGGTAGGCGCCCCTGCCCAACCGCCGGAGGCAACCCGTAGGCGACAACGAACTCAGACCAGTCGAACCGGCTTCTCCGCGCGGATGCCGACGTGGAGGAGCCAGTTCCGGAGGGGTGTGGGGTCGCCCTCCTCTATGAGGGTGAGGACTCGGGGGGTGAGGTCGGCGGAGCGTTCGCCGTTGATGAGGAGGGAGGGGCCGTCCAGCCAGTCGAGGCCGGGAGTCGCGCCGGCCGTGTCCATCGCGGCGCAGCAGACCATCGCCGTGACGTGGTCGGTGAGGAGTTCGCGCGCGGTCGGCGGCTGTTGGAGGGGGAAGAGCGGCAGCGTTCCGTCGTCCCAGAGGGCGGCGTCCGGGCCGCCCTGGCCGGCGGCGGGGCCGCCGGTCGGCGGTGGCGCGGTACTTATCGCCGACGCTGCTGTCTCCTCGCGGGCGAGCTCCGCGCTGAGGCCTGCTGCCAGCGCGGCGGTCCGCGCGTTGGCGACGTCGCCTCCGTCGTCGTCCTCGTACGCATGCGCCGCATGGGACTCGTCAGGGGACTTGGGGGGCGTATGCGGCGAGGGGGCGGCTCGGGCTGCGTTGGAATCGGGGGCGTCGCGCGGAGCGCCCGGCGGGGCGGCCGGGGCCGTCTCCTGGGGGGCCCGTGCCGTATCACCGCCCCCGTCGTCCCGTTCCCCGCCTCCCGAACCGCCGGAGGCCCTCGCTCCCGTGAGGTGGTCCATCACCCGTGCCAGTGTCGGTCCGCCGGGGGCCAAGGCCGTCGGATCGGAGGAGTGGCTGACGCCCTGCGCGTCCAGTACGCGGTGGAGCCGCGCCGCGTCCGTGCGCCATTTGCGGTCGACGACCTCGTCGGGGTACTCGGCCCAGTCCACCGGTGCCCAGTCGGGGCCGGGTTCGGCGGGGCCGCCGTGGAAGAGGCGGGCGGCGAGGAGGGAGGCGGCCTCGTCGATCACGCCGGGCTCTTCGAGGAGGTCGCAGGCCGGGCGCTCGCCCAGGCGGGAGGCGAAACCCTCGGCGAGGCGGTCGCGGCGGGACAGCTCGGTGAGGGCCGCGACGACACCCGCGTCCAGACGGGACGGCCAGCGGCCCATGCGCCAGGCAGGCAGCGCGACGCGGGTCAGCAGCCGGTCCCAGCCCGCATACGCGAGCCCCACCTGCTCCTGCGCGACGATCCGCAGACCGTAGTCCACAGCCTGTGCACGGTCGGCTGCCGCCGCCGCCACGCCCCGCTCCATCTCCGCCGCATGGCCGCGGCAGCTGCGCAGGAGCAGACGCGCGACCCAGCCGACGCCGGCGAGGGCCACATGGGCGACGGGTCCACGCGTGCGGACGGACGTCACCGCCACCGCCGCGTCCAGGCCCCGTACGAAACGGCGGGCCGCGGCTATGTCGGGATGCGCCGACGGTCCCGTACCCGCGACGACCGGTGCGAGGACCGCGCGCAGCTCAGCGACGCGCATCCACCACAGGAAGGGCGAGCCGATGACGAGGACGGGCGAGGCGGGCGTACGGGGCTGGAGGCCGCGTACGTCTGCTATCTCGTCCCGGGGCTCCGGCCGGGGTGGGCCGTGGGCCGGGTGGGTGCGGTCCTCCAGCCAGCTGTCGCAGTCCGGTGTGAGTGCTATCGCGGAGGGCGGGGGCACCTCCAGACGCTCGGCCAGATCCCGCACCATGCGGTACAGATCGGGCGCGGACTCCTCCGGGATCGGGACCGTGGGGCTCACGGCGGGCCGGGAGCGGGCGACGACCAGGGCGATACCCGCGGCGGCGAGGAGGGCCAGGAGCGCGACGGCGGCCAGGATCCAGCTCGCGAGCCGCCAGCCCGCGCCGTCGACATGGTCCATGGCACCGGCGACGAGCAGGACGACGGCGACGGCCGCAGGCAGCAGGGCGACGGCCAGCGCCCTGCTGCGGATACGCAGCACGGCGAGAGCCCGGGAGCGCGCGCTCTGCGCGCCACCCTCCACACCCATACCGGACACGACCGGTGTCACCCCCTACTGCCCGCCCGGCACGTGCATACCCAGCCACTGCCGGCGGACGTCCATGGCGTTGCTCACTCCCCCACTGTGGCACCCGGGACTGACATCGCAATGCCGGTGGGCCAAGTGCCGGAACGCTTGCGCCGCACCCTAGTTGGGGCTCCGGCCCACGTCAGCCGGATAGAGGATCGGTCACTCGATGGAATGGCTTTGGGGAGAGGTGGCTGACAGGAGGGGTGAGAAAGACCTGATGGGAAGGGTGAGAAGGAGGGTTACGACCCGGCCGCCGCCTTGGCCGCGATGTCCGTGCGGTGATGCGAGCCGTCGAGGCGGATGCGGTCGACGGCCGCGTATGCGCGTTCGCGGGCCCTGGCCAGGTCCGTACCGCTCGCCGTGACGGAGAGCACGCGGCCCCCCGCGCTGACGATCGCGTCGCCTTCGCGCCTGGTGCCGGCATGCAGGACGTACGCATACGGGGCGTCCTGTGCGGCCACCTCGTCGAGGCCCTCGATGGGGTCGCCGGTGCGCGGGGTGGCGGGGTAGTTGTGCGAGGCGATGACGACGGTGACGGCCGCGTCCTCGCTCCAGCGCAGATCCGGGAAGTCGGCGAGGGTGCCCTGCGCGGCGGCCATGAGTACACCCGCGAGCGGGGTCTTCAGGCGGGCCAGGACGACCTGGGTCTCGGGGTCGCCGAAACGGGCGTTGAACTCGATGACCCGTACGCCCCTGCTGGTGATCGCCAGGCCCGCATAGAGGAGGCCGGAGAACGGGGTGCCGCGGCGGCGCAGCTCGTCGACGGTCGGCTGGAGGACGGTGTTCATGACCTCCTCGACCAGGTCGGCTTCCGCCCACGGGAGGGGGGAGTACGCGCCCATGCCGCCGGTGTTGGGACCCTCGTCGCCGTCCAGGGCCCGCTTGAAGTCCTGGGCGGGCTGCAACGGGACGACGGTGGTGCCGTCCGTGATCGCGAAGAGGGAGACCTCGGGGCCGTCGAGGAACTCCTCGATGACCACGCGGTCGCAGGCGTTGGCGTGTGCCGTCGCCTTCTCCAGGTCGCCGGTCACGACGACGCCCTTGCCGGCCGCGAGGCCATCGTCCTTCACGACGTACGGGGCGCCGAAGGCGTCGAGCGCCTCGTCGACCTCCTCGGGAGTCGTACAGACGTAGGAGCGGGCGGTCGGGACGCCCGCGGCCGCCATCACCTCCTTGGCGAAGGCCTTGGAGCCCTCGAGCTGAGCGGCCTCCTTGGAGGGGCCGAACGCCGGGATGCCCGCCTCACGCACGGCGTCGGCGACCCCCGCGACGAGCGGCGCCTCCGGGCCTACGACGACCAGATCGGCGTCGAGCTCCGTGGCCAGCGCGGCCACGGCCTTGCCGTCGAGGGCGTCGACCTGGTGCAGCTCGGCCACCTCGGCGATGCCCGCATTGCCAGGGGCGCAATGCAGGGCGGTGACGTCGGGGTCGAGGGAGAGGGAGCGGCACAGGGCATGTTCGCGGGCACCGCTGCCGATGACGAGGAGCTTCACGGGGTCAGCCTAACGGGCTGCCTGCGGCGGGTGGGCAGGAGCCGATGCAGGGGTTCGGATACGGGGTTCAGTGGTGGGCATGTACGACGGCGTGGCCCTTGCCGCGGCCGATCATCCACTTGTTGATCGGGGTGGTGACCAGGAACGCGACTCCGAACCCGCCCAGCAGTGCCGACCAGAACAGCCCGTCGGACAGGTGGGCGTCCATCGCGCCCGGGGTGAGGGCGATGATGGCGTTGTCGACGAACTCCATCACAGCGATGGAGACGGTGTCGGCGGCCAGCGCGACCTTGATCGCGGACTTGAGGTCCAGGCCGGCCCGGAGAACCGCGAACAGCGTGAACGAGTAGCCGAAGAGGAACGCCAGCGCGATCGCCAGGATCATGGTGGGAACGTTGCCCCACAGCAGCGCGGTGCCGATGACCATGCCGAGGATCTCGCCGATGGCGCATCCGGTCAGGCAGTGCAGCGTGGCCTTCACCGCCATGGACCAGGAGGCCCCTGGGTGAGTGCCGGGGTGCGTCGCCGTGTGGTCGTGTGTGGTGTCGGTGTGATGAGTGCTGTGGTCCATGACCTTCATCCCCATTCCCGATTTCCGTCCGGTGCGGCCCGTACCAAGGCCGTCTTCACAGTCACTAAGTTATACCCCGGTGGGGTATGCGGTCCAGGCGTTGAACCGGGCGTTGAACCGGGCGTTGAACCGGGCGTCGAGCCAGAGCGGGCACCCCCGCACCATGGAGTCAAGTTCCGCGCAGGACAGCTACACCAGGAGCTCTGGCCTGCGATGACGCAGTCCAGAGCCCTCGCGCGGGTGTCGTCAGTCCTTAGCCCTTGCCGAGGAGCTTGTTCATCTCCTCGATCTCGGCGTTCTGAGCAGTGATGATGTCGTCGGCCATCTTCGTGGCCGACCCGTACTGGCCCTTTTCCTTCTCGGTGGTGGCCATCTCCACGGCGCCCTCGTGATGCTCGACCATCAGGGTCAGGAACTTCGTGTCGAAGTCCTTGCCGGACGCCTTCATCAGCTCGTCCATGTCCTTCTGGTCCATCATCCCGGGCATGCCGCCGTGGGCGGAGTGGTCCATGCCGGGCATGGCGGAGGGCACATCCTCGCCCCAGGACTTCAGCCACCCGGTCATCGTCTTGATCTCCGGGTCCTGAGCCTTCTCGATGCGGGACGCCAGGTCCTTGACCTCGGCGGAAGACGCCTGTTCGGCGGCCATCCCGGCCATCTCAATGGCCTGCTGGTGGTGAGGGATCATGCCCTGCGCGAAGGACACGTCCTGGTCGTTGTGGGCGTCGGCGGGGGCGTCGGCGGTGTTCTCGGCGCCCGCCGAGGCCGACGTCTGCGCGTCGCTTCCGGAACCGGAGCCGGAACCGGAGCCGTCGTCACCGCCGCAAGCGGCGAGGACGAAGGCGGCGGCAACGGCCGTCGCGGCAAGCGCGGCACGACGGACGAGGGAACGGGTGTTGGTCATGCGTGAACTCCTGCGGTGTCGCGAGGAAGAGTGCGCCGGTGGCGCGGGACATGGCTGAGGGCCGTACGCCCGACGACCGCGACACATTCGGCAGCGGCGGGTACGGCCAGGCCTTGTCCTAGATCCGCAGAAGTTGCAGCTCGGCAAGTGAGGGAGGCGCACGACCGCCCTCTGGTTCGGCAGCCATGGGGCGCCGGTCGTCGGTCGACGGCCCTGCCTGACCGGCCGGGTCGGGCACCAGTACCGGAAGAGCCGGTCCCGCGCCGACGGCGCCCGAGGCGCACACCGGATCGGCATGTTGCGCATGACCGTTGCCGTGACCGTCGCCATGGCAGACGGATTCGGTGCTCAGGCTCGCCATCGCCATGTCCGCATGCCTGGCGGCTTGGGAGTGATGGCCCCCGACGGCGGTCGCCCCACCCGGGGCGAGGCCGTGCATGCCGAACAGCCCGGCCAGCAGCCCGAGCACCAGCAGCGTCGGCCACCACGTCAGTGGCGATGGCGCGCGATGGAGCTGTGCACGGGCTGTCACAGCGCTCATGCTAGGAGAACGGGCCGGAGCACCGCTCACCGATCTGCAAACGTCACCAATTGAGGTCTTTGTACGCCTCCGCCGGAACGCCCACGTCCGCGAAGATGTCCAGCGCCTGCTGCCTCATGAGTTCAGCGGCAGCGCCGTCGGTCTCGTCGGTCTTGTGGAGGGCGCGGGCGAGTGTCACGAGGGTGCGGGCTTCGCCGAGTCGGTGGCCGGTCTCACCGTGTACGGCCAGTGCCTCACGGCCGAGGGCGACGGCTGTGGCATACGCCGACTCGGACTCCGCTGTGTTGCAGAGGACGGTCAGGGCCTGGCCCTCCACTACTCGGAAGCCGTACTCACGGGCCAGGCTCAGCGCCTGCTCGGCGTGGCGGCGGGCCTCGTCGTGGTGGCCGAACTGCTGGTGCGTGCGAGACAGCCCGAGGATGCTGTCCGCCTCGGCTCGTCTGAATCTCGCCTTCCGGGCCAGAGTGAGGGCGTGTGTGTCAGCCTGAAGGGCTCGGTCGAAGTGGGCCAGATTCCGGTGGGCAGCCGCGACCGTGTTGAGGATGCTGGACTGGATCCAGGGTCGTCCCGTGTCCTTGACCATGGCAAAGGCACGCTCGGCCTGCTCCAGTCCCTCCTCGTGGCGGCCGAGCTCGATGTCGATCCTCGCGACGGCGCCGACCATCATGGCGCGGGCGTTGCGGTATCCGCGCCTCCCGTCGGGGGTCACCCAGGGGCCTAGGACGTCAAAGCCGTCGACGAGACGGCCGAGTTCCCAGTACACCCAACCCAGACTGCGCAGAGCCGGGCTGTTGTCCCACCAACTGAGCTCCGCACTGCGGCTGATGGCCAGTTCGAGGTGAGCGGCAGCCTCGCGCAGTCGGCCCAGATCTCGGCAGATCAGACCGAGGCCGACCAACTCGAACGCTTCGACGTGACGATTCCCGACTCCACGGGCGATCCGCAGGCCGGCGGCGAAGCGCTCGTGCGCACTGTCGAGGCGCGCCATGCTCCATTCCACGAAGCCTCTGCCGCCGAGAGCCACTGCCTCGCCCACCGCCCAACCGAGCTCCCGACTGATGTCCAGTGCGCGTGCGTGATGATCCGCCGCCTGCCCGGCGTGCCCCCAGTCCCACCGGATCACTCCAAGGCTGTGATGCATGGCTGCCTGGCCGTACAGATCACCCTCGGCCGTGGCCGCGTCCAGTGCCGTCTGCGCAGTGGCCAGCCAGGTCGCCCGAGGCAGATGGATCCAGAAGTGGCCGAAGAGTGCGGAGGTGAGGTGCCAGGTGACCGGGCGCGGACCGTGCCGGGCGGCATGGTTGATGACGGCGAGGAGATTGGCCCGCTCGGCCTCCAGCCACTGGCTGGCCTCGGCAGCGGACGGCATGCCCTGCTGGTCGTAGGCCCGGAGCTCGGGCGGCAGCTCCGGAAAGAGCCAGGTTCCCGAGGCGGCGCGAGCGGCGTGCACGTACCAGATCAGGACGCGCCGCAACGCGGCGTCACGATCCGCCGCCGTCTCCTCCACCACCCCACACTCCCGCGCGTACTCCCGAAGAAGATCATGGAACCGATAACGGCCCACCGTCACCGGTTCGACCAGGTGGGCGGCGGCCAACGCACCGAGCAGACGTCGGGCCTGCGGCAGTGGTACGTCCAGGAGGGCCGCCGCGACCTCGGCGGTGAACTCCGGCCCGGGAAACAGGCCGAGCAGGCGGAACAACCGGCGCGCGGCAAAGGCGAGAACGCGATACGACGCGGAAAAGGCCGTACGCAAGGGGGAGTTGTCCTCACCGTCCGGCTCCAGCGCCTGAAGCCGGTTGCCCTCGGACATCTCGGTGACCAGGTCGGCCAGGCGCAGGCCCGGATCGCCCGCCAGCCGGGCCGCGGCCACGCGCAGCGCCAGCGGAAGGCTGCCGCACAGCCGGCCATGGTGACGGACAAGACATCGCACAAGCCCCACAACTGAAGGAAGTCCCAGTAACCGAAGTGGAGCTGGTGGCTACTGCGTTGGCCGCAGGGGCGGCGCCCGGGCTCACGGGCTCCGGGCGCGGAGCCGTCCACGATCTCTACGCCGCGCTGAGAGGGGCGGTCCGCCGACGGCTGGCCGGGAGCGGCGGCAACGGCGTGGGGGTGGGCGGCGGCTACGGCGTACGGGTGCTGGACGCGTACGAGACGGACCCCGACGTATGGCGGACCCGGCTGCTCCAGGTCCTGACGGCCGCCGAGGTGGGGGCGGACGAGGAGAGCCTCGCGGCGGCCCGCGCCGTGCTGCGCGCGGAGCGCCGGACCGGGCACAGCATCGTGGACGCTGGCGCCGGCGTGCGTACGCAGCTCCCGGAACCCAGTGGGTAAGGGACCAGTTGACCGGAAGCAGGGAGCCGACGAACACCAGGCCGACCGCCCGGGGCGCGGACCCGTCCGGTGGGCCCAGGGGCCTCTGGGGCACAAGTTACTCAATGTGTACTTGCTGGGCGAGTAGAGACATCCAGGCCTTCGCGCTGTAGGTTGACATTTTGTTGAACCCGCGCGGTGTTCGGCCGTTCGCCCTGCCCTTCGTGGTCGCGCAGCCACCCCTTTCTGCGCCGCCATGCTGTGATGCCCAGGCGCATGTGCCACCGCGGATGTTGGCCGAGGACGCCCAACGTGCGCAGACCCGCACCGGACAACCCCTCCTCTTCGTTCTGGCGCCCAAGGAGTATGCGCATGCGCTTGCGTACGTCGATCACTGCTGTAGCGGCTATCAGTGTGGCCATGACCATGGGTGCCGCTCTGGCCCAGGGCGCCACCACCGCCGACGTCCCGGCCTCGTCCGCCGCGTCGCGTGACTGTTCCGACCTGGTCCGCATACGGGCCTTCTCCGACGACCTCGACAAGAAGACGCTGGACGGCGTTTTCGTCGGCAACATGTCCGCCCTCGCCGTCGACCGGGGCGGCCGGATCACCGCGGTGTCGGACGAGTCGTACCTCTATTCGCTCAAGGTGCGCGAGACGGGGCGCACACTGAGAGCCGAGGCGGTGGCCGTGGCCCCGCTGACCGATCTGAACGGCGCGGCGCCGGACTCCGAGGGTCTGGCCGTCGACCGCGACGGCAGCCGGCTGATCAGCTCCGAGACCGAACCGTCCGTCACCCGCTACGACCGCGACGGCAAGGCGGTCGAGGCGCTGCCCGTACCGGCCGCCCTCGCCGTCGCCCCGGCAGGGCGGGCCCTACGCAACCAGACCTTCGAGGGCCTGACGCTCCAGACCGGCGGACGCACCCTGCTCGCCTCGATGGAGGGCTCGCTTTCCGGCGACGAGACGGGCGTGGTGCGGCTGCAGACCTGGCATCGCGCCGGTCTGGGCAAACCCTTCAAGACCGGTGCCCAGTACGGCTACCAGGCCGACCAGGGCCTGGGAGTCGTCGAGCTCGCCCCGGCCGGAGACGGCCGGCTGCTCGTCCTCGAACGCGGCTTCACCGCCGGTGTCGGCAACACCGTCCGCCTCTATCTGGCCGACCCACGCCGGGCCGACGACGTGAGCGGCACCGAGAACCTCACCTCGGGCGGCGCGGCCCGCCTGGCCTCCAAGACCCTGCTGGCCGACCTCGCCGACTGCCCGACCCTCGGCGCCACGGCCGAACAGCCCCAGCCCAATCCCCTGCTGGACAACATCGAAGGACTCGCCGTGACCGGCCGCACCACCACCGGACGCGTGAAGATCCTGCTGGTCAGCGACGACAACGAGCGGGACACCCAGATCACCCGCCTGTACTCCCTCGACGTCCGACTGCCGCGCTGAACAACCCGGTAGCCACCCGGAGGCGTTCCGGTCTCCGGGCGGCTACCGAGAGGAACACCGCCACCACCGCGTCGTCGCCATACAACAGACCATAATCAGGCCGCCGTGACGGGTCGTGGGCTGCCGTGGAAGACCTGGCTCGTGTGCCAGGAACGGTGAGCCGCCGCTACGGGGCGGGCGCCCGGCTGAGGGCCGATGAGCGGGCGGCCCGCGAGCGCGATGACGTGCTCGCGGGCGGCGGGGCTGCGGCCGACGAACTGCTGCGAGACCAGAATGTGGTGGCCGTCGCCTATGCCGAGGACGCCCTTGTCGAAGAGCTTGTGGTGCAGCGAGCACAGGCACAGTCCGTTGTCGACGTCGTCCGGGCCGTCGAACGCCCACCAGCGCACATGCGCGGCCTCCAGCCCGACCGGAACCGCTCCGATCCTGCCGTCGTAGCCGCAGAAGGCACACTGGTACTCGTACGCCGTCAGAACCAACTCCCGCATACGCGGATCCCGCCGCCTCCGCGCAGTCGCGAGCTGTTCGGTCTCCGCCGGCTCCAGCTCCAGGCCGACGGACTCGCACAGTTCACCGTGGAGCGAGGGCGGGAAGTTCAGGTCGAGCAGGACCCGCGCCATCCGGCCGAGCAGCGACGGCTCCCGTCTCAGCGCCACACGCAGTTCCGGCACCAGCCGCCCGGCGGCACCCGTGGCTCGCAGCTCCCGCACCCCGCTGCCGGGGCTGCCCGGTCCGCGATCGGTACGCACCTCCCACACCCCGTCGCTCACCAGGTGGTGGAACGGGTAGGCCGGCGTCGTCTTGTTGGGCGGACCGTACTCGGCCAGCAGTTGCCGCAGGTCCTTCTCCACCGCGCTGTACTGCAGCTCACCGTCACCGGACTGCTGGAACCGGCCGAGGGCGTACAGGAACAGCAACGGCTTGTGGGGAGCGCGTGCCCCGCTTCTGCTCCACTGCCGCAGCTTCGCGGTGCGCTCCAGCCAGTCCATGGGCGGTGATCGTAGTGCGATGCGTCGAACTCCTGCCCGTTCGGGGGCTGTTCCAGGTCTGCTGTTCCAGGTCAGGAGACGTCCGTGTTCCGACGTCCGGAACTGTTCGCGCAGGGTGTCGGCTGAAGGGCTCCCAGGACCCAGGGCATGTGCTTTCCGCGGGTGACGATGAGCACCCGTACGCCGTCGTCCTCGCACTCCAGGACCAGGGACCGCAGGGCGTTTCCGGCGCGCGCCGGATCCGTCCAGTACGGCGGGCGGACGCGGACCGGAGTCAGGGTGGGCGGCACATGCCGACGGTCAGCGGCGCCGGTCCGGTCAGGGGTCGCCGCCAGACGGGCGGGGCCGACCACCAGATATCCCTTGCGAGATGTGCCGGATGCGTACGGCATCTCGCCCAGGATCCGGCCCGGGAAGACCTGCTCCGCGGCAGGCACAACCGGCGTCACGGCAACGGTGTCGTCACCGCGTCGGCGCCACCACAGAACCAGCGCGGCCGCCGAACAGACGGCCACGACCACCAGGGCACACACTCCGACGAGCCGGAATGCCGCCGCGGGGCTGTCGGTGGGCCACGGCGCGAACGCCCCGACCGCGGTGAGGCAGAACCCACCCGTGACCGGGACACCGGCCTGCCATCCGGCGGTCCTGGGCGGGCCGGCGGAAAGCCGGGCGTTCCAATACCAGAGCCAGAGGTAGAGCAGCCCGTGGAAACCGACGGCGAGGCCCCAGGCGCAGAAGAGCTTGTAGTCACCGCGCGGGTCCGCGGTCGTGTACCGCCGCCCGGAATCGAAGTCGACGTACCGGATCTGCCCCCGCCAGTACGTGACCTCCACGCGCGCTTTCGCCCGCGCGATTGGGTGCTCCTGCGCACTGCCCGTGATACGGGTACGGCTGGACGTCCCGTCGGCCTCGGTGACGTACAGCCAGTACGAGGACGTCTTCCGTCCCGTTTCCTCCTCGGTCCGCTCGATGCGCGCCGCGACAGTCCACAGACAGTCGCCGTCACGACGATCCGCCTCGCCGCTGCCGGACGCACAGCCGACCGCGCCCCTGAAGGCCCGCTCGTCGTCGAGCGCACCGTTCATGCTGACCAGCAACAACCACGCCGCCACCAGCACACCCAGGGAGCCGATCACCGCGGCGGCCCGGGTCACCGCACGGTTCCTTGGGAGCGGGCTGTCAGTCTTCGCCAGAGTCACGCGAGCATTCTTCGATGCCGACGGCAGAACAGGACATGGGCGATACGCGCACTCTCCGCGCCCTTCTTGTTGCCGGGAACCGGCATTTGACGGCGTTCATCTGGCTGCTCCGGTGCTGACGTCGTCGAGACGAGCGCACACCGAAAACCCCGGCCGCTGATACGGCGTGTACTGCTGTCTCGCCAGCGCGCTGAAGGTGGTGCGGCGCCTGCCGCTCCCGGATGGGGCTGTCGCGGAGATCGATGTCGCCATGGCATTCCAGACAACGGATCTCATGTACATCCGCTACATTTGTGACATGAGTGATCCGGTGATCGAATCCATGGCCGAGGTCCGCAGCCACCTCGCCGACGTCATCGATCGCGCCCGTCGGGAGGAAACCCCGACGATCATCACTCGGCGTGGCAAGCAGGAAGCGGTCGTGATCGACATCCAGGAGTACCAGCGCCTGCGCGAGATCGCGGAGAACGCCGAAGAGGCGTGGCTCAACCAACTGGCCGACGAAGCCGAGTCCGAGGGCACGGAAGGGTCGATCTCGCTCGAAGAGATGGCCGCCTTGCTGCGCGCTCACCAGGGCTGACCCATGGGCTACGTCACGCGCTTCACGCCGCACGCTCAGCGGGACATGCTCAAGGTCCCGCGCCCTGACGCCTTGCGGATTCTGCACCGCCTCGCCGAACTCCAGAAGGCGATGGATACGGAAGACACCGCGTCGTTCGACATCAAGGCCCTCCAGGGGCACAGTGCCCGCTGGCGGCTCAGGGTCGGCGACTGCCACGTCGTCTACACCGTTGAGGACGGTCAGTTGATTGTGTGGGTCCTGGCCGTCGGCAACCGCCGCGACATCTACCGCCAAGTTCCGTAGGCCCTCCGCAGTGCAGGCTGATGCCACTTGTAAACGCACCCAAAACTGCAACCAAGAGTTGCCCCGTTTACCCAGGTCAGCGGCTTGATGCGGAGGTCACGCCACGTCGACTCCATAAGCGCGGGCCAGCCCGTCGAGTCCATCAGCCCAACCTTGGCCGATCGCCCGCATCTTCCATGTGGGCCGGCCGTTCGTGATGTGCCGGTAGAGCTCGGCGATGACCATGGCGCGAACGCTGGGGTCGGAGGGTGGCTGGAAGGTCCAGGCGGCTCCGGTGGCACAGCCCATGGACAGCGATGCGTACGTGAGGGCTCCGCAGGTCAGGCCGATGTCGACGTCCATGTTGATCGCGACCGCGATGCGATGAATATGTGCGGGCATGGCAGCGAGGTGTACGGCGGCTCGTTCGACGGTGTGCCGGCCCTCGGCTTGCTTACCCAGAAGGCGGGCGGCGCCCTGGGCGACGGAGGGTTGGTTGTAGAAGACGAAGTCGTCGTCGGAGGTCACCCGGCTTTGGCCATCGGTGAGGAACAGGGTGAGGTCTGCGTCGGCGCCTGCGAAGGTGAAGGCGATGAGCAACCCGTGCCAGGCTTCCTCGGGGAGAGTGAGTGTCTGCCCTGGGACGAGGGTCGTGGGCGGGATGCCCGGCATCGGGACGGGTGCCACAGCCGCCGGCGGCTGTGGTGGGGCGGCTTCGCTCCTCCACTCTGCGAAGGGCCGGATCTGGTAGTGGTTCAGAGTCGGTTCGCCGTGGGCGGCCGGGACGTTGGCACGGAGGTTGTTGTCCAGGTCGGCCAGCGTGGTGTCGCCGGAAACGCTGTCGTCCTGAGCGTGGTCGAGCAGGTTCTGCAGGCCGGGCAGTCGACTGGTATCCAGGGCTTTGATGGTGCCCGACGGGTTCCCGGAAGCCGTTGTGGTGACCGAGCAGGCGACGTCCTGGCCGAGGTCGAGGAAGCGCAGTGCGTCTTCCGTTTCCCGCCATGGGACTGATTCGATCGCCTGGCGCGTCCATCGGCCGTACGCCACGAACCCAAGCCGTTGGGTGTCGGGCAGCCGCGTGAGTACGACCAGGTCGATGGCGGTGATCGCCGGCGCGATGGCGAAGCCCTCCTTGAGCGTGGCGATGATGTTGGAGCCCATGGAGGTCAGCCACCACAGGGTGCGGTCTCGTTTGGTGAGGGTCTTGAGGGTGGGGCGTCCGCTGGGGGCGACGCCTGGTGTCTGGCCGGGCAGCGAATCGATGTCCTGGTGCCGCATGACCACCGACAGCACTGAGCTGTCGACTCCTACGGCGCAACCTGCGGCCGGGTTGTCGGAGAAGGCGTAGTTGACCGCTTCACAGACGGTCTCTTCGTCGTTCGCCATGAGGGCTCGCCACCACTGATCGGCCTCGGCGGCGAGCTGTCCGTGGACGGTACGGAGGCGAGCCTGCTCCGAAGTCAGGTAAGCCGGCGCGTCTTCTTCAGCCTTTCGTTTGGCGGCTGCTCGCTCGGCACGTGCGAACACGCCGAGACCGGTGAGGTGGAAGGGCTGGGCTTCTGACAGTGCCCAGGGCAGGCCGAGTTGGGGAGGCCCTGGCACCGCAGGCGGATGGACCGGCGGGAAGGTCTGCATGTGCACGCTGGTCGTCTGCTGCCGCAGTTCCCGCAACTGAGCGATCGCGGCATCCCGTTCAGCTTCTTGCTGGGCCCGTTCAGCTTGGCGCCGAACACGGTCCAGTTGCGCCGCGGACGGGGCGACGGCCCGGGAACGCGTGGTGCGGCTCGTGCTGATGCTGCGACGCCCTCCGCCGAGTGAGCTGGAAGCGTAGAACGGGCCCAGACCGGACGAGATCCGGGTACCCCCGCTGCCCATGCTGATCCGTGCCGCCCGGGGGCCGACGGAAGTCCGTACCCCTCGCGTCGAAACGCGCACGCTCATCCCCGGCACACCCACGCGAAAGCCGAAGCCCATGATGTCTCCCCTTCCCCTGCGAGGAAGGAGTCTCTCACCGCCCAGGAGCCGATACAGGAGGATTGCAGCATTCGTCAGTTTTTGGGACACGAAGACCCGCACATGAGGCCGACCGCACAGCGAGCCCTGACGCCGCGCCAGCCAGCGACACCACCCTGATAGGTAAAGGGTGGATAGATGTTGACGTAAAGAGGGGGTAGATTTACGCTGTGACAGCATCGATGAAGCGTCGGGACCTGGAGCGCAAGCTCCGCGCCGCAGGCTGCGTCAAGAAGACCCCCGACAAGGGCCCGCACAGCAAGTGGACCTGCCCCTGTGGGAAGCACATAGTGCCGATCCCCCGACACCGCGATATCTCGCCCGGCGTCATCGATGATGCGAAAGCGAAGCTCGAATGCCTGCCGGAGGGGTGGATGAAATGACCCGCATGACATACGAGACCGTCGCCAAGCGCTGGAAGCACGGCTGGGAACTCCACATCGAGGGAGTCGGCGTTACCCAGTCCAGGACGCTGCTCGACGCGGAGCCCATGGTCCGCGACTATGTTGCCCTGCTGCTGGATGTCCCAGAGGACTCCTTTGATGTGAAGGTCACGCCGGAGATCGGGGCCGGAGTGGACGGTGAGCTCGTCGGGCTGCGTGATGCCGATCGGGAGGCGGAGGCCGCGCAGGAGCGTGCTGCCGCGCAACGTCGGAAGGTGGCTCGCCGCTTGGACTCGCTGGGACTGTCCGGCCGGGAAATCGCTGCTGTGCTCAAGGTCAGTCCGCAACGGGTTTCCCAGCTCCTGGGTAAAAGCGGGGCTCGCCGCGTGTGAACCGCTGACTCCGGGTCTGATGGAGGCGCGATTCCCTGAGAGGATCGAGTCATGGCACGTCCGCCCCCTACCCGCCCGAGCTCCGTGAGGGTGCGGTGCCCATGGTTGCGGAGATCCGTCCGAACTACCCGACCGAGTGGGCCGCGATGAAATCGGTCGCAGCCAAGCTGGGTGTCTGCGCGATCGAGGCGGCGTCGACCTGGGTCCGCACATCCCAGGGCGACGCCGGGTTCAGCGCCAACATCACCATCGATGGCGAGTTCCCGCCGGAGGCGGTGACGCTGGCCGACCTCGTAGATGAGTCGGTGGAGCAACTGCGCCGGGCCGGCGAGTCGGTGGTGGCGACCGACCGCCGCGAGATTGGTTCCGAGGACGCGCCCGCCTTGACGCAGCGGGTGACCTTCTCGGCCATCGCCAGTGACGCGCGCCGCGACCTCGTCCAGTCGCAGGTGTACTTGGCCCTGCTGGACATGGCGGATCCGCACAAGAGCGCGGTGATCCGGCTGACCCTGACCGCCACCGCGGCCCAGTACGACGAAGTCCTGAAAGACTTCCAGGACTTCGTCCGCACAGTTCGCCCGGACACTGGAACGGAGGCTTAGCGATGGGTCGCCTTTGGGACAAGATGAATGGCACCAAGTACCCGGACAGCGGCGTCTCGCCGCTGTCGGCCATGGAGGTCCGGGCCGCGCTGCTCGCGCTTAACGGGCCAGACGTCCCGTTCGTCGTGCGCAATGGCACCCCGAAAGAACGTGCCGACCTGGTGGCGGAGTGCCGGATCCGGGAGCTGGGCGTGACCCTCAAAACCCGGATGCGCCTGATCCCGGAGAACCGCGAGATACGTACCCTCGACGAACGCTGGGAAGCGTCGTCACCCGAGCACTCCGGTGGACGGTACGGCCGTGGTCAGGGGACCAAGGTGTACCGGCAGTGGGAAGTCAAGCAGGGGCCCGACGGCCGTCGGCACAAGGTCGAGACGTTCCGCTTCGACACGCGGGACATGAAGGATCCCCTGCGGAACGAAGTCCTCGGCGCGGGATGGACCTGGCACGGAGTGCTGTTCAGGTGGTGACCGGCCGGTGATCCACAGGACGGGGAGGACTCCGGGCTACTGAACTTTGCTCAGTGACCGGTCCACACCACTCGCCTACAGGCAGACCGGGTGGTGATGGCACATGGCAAACTGCCGCAGTTCACCACTGTGATGTAAGAGCCGCTGTGCGGGGAGAGCCCCTGACCCGCAAGGACGATCAGCGGGCGATGGCTCCGAGTTCGGCCCTTACACCGCTGATGAACAGGGCGAAAGTGTCGGCACCTATGGTGAGTGCACCCTGGCTCGGTGCCTTGGAGTCACGGACCCCGACCCACGGCTCAATGTAGGTGACCTCGACGCACTCGTTGTCCGCAGCGCTGTAGCCGCTCTTGAACCAGGCTGCTGCCGCGAGCCGTTCGGCGATCGGTGTGTTACTCATCGGGCGAACTCCTGCCGTGCTGCGGCCAGTAGGTCAAGACTGGCCGACGTGTCGGCCGCTTGTGAACGCAGGTAGTCAAACATGAGCTTGTAGTTCTGGACTTCGGAAGGGGCGTCGAGATAGAGGCCACGCTTGTGGAGTTCGAGATAGACCACGTTCATGCTGCTCATCGGGTCGCTCTCGCTGTCTCGGCCAAGAATCAGGAAATGGCCGCCCGAGCCGGCCGCGTGTGCGCCCGTGGTGAAGGGGAGCACTTGGATATCGACGTTGGGGCGTTGAGCCATGGCGCGCAGATGATCGATCTGCTCGACCATCACATCCGCACCGCCGACGAGCCGCCGGAGCACCGCGTCGTCGAGCACCGCCCACAGGTGGAGCGAGGGTGAGCGGTCCAGGATCGACTGGCGCTTGATGCGAGCGTCCACCTTGCTCGCGATCACCTCCGCTTCGGTACGGACGTCCTGCGCCTCATGCAGCGCGAGGGCGTAGCGCGGAGTCTGGAGCAGGCCGGGCACCAGCGCGTTCGCGAAGACGTGCTCGTACGTGGCGATGTCCTCGAAGGACATCAGCGGGTCCATGACCTCCGGCACGGCTGGATGGTCCATCCACCAGCCGTTGTCCAGGTTCCGAACGAGCTGGATCAGCGCGTCTCGTTCCTCAGCCGCGGCGTCACACGAGTCGGCCAGCGCCCGCACGGTGGGTACTCGAAGCTTGGCACGGTCCTGCCATGTCTCGTACCGGTTCACGGTCCCGACAGACACCCCTGCGCGCTTGGCGACCTCGGACTGTGTGAGGTTCGCTCTGGCGCGAAGTGCCTTGAGCCCGCGGGCGATCTGCATGCGACCAGCGGGTCCCGCTGATCCTCGTACGGTCACCGTCTCATCTCCAACTCAGCCACTGTCGTCAGGGATCTCTTGCTCTCGGAGCCGGCATGCAGAGCGTACGCAGCTGTCGGGCCTGCGGTATCTCCGTGAAGTTCACCGTATCGAGGGAGAGTTGAGCTAAGCGAGTATCAACCATTGAAATTCAATGCCACGATTCTCAATGAGCACATCGAGCGCTCGAGGCTTCCCGCTGCGTGCCACCACGCCGCCACACCAAAGGAAGCAACATGCGACGACTGGTCAAGCAACTCGCCTACTGGGCAAGGGTGTTCATCGCTCCGATCGGACACCATCGGATCGAGCAGGCACCGATGCCGTGCCCGCCGAGGCCATCGCCTCCAACTCCGCGGCCCCGCCTCGTCGCCCCCACGGTCCGCCACTGGTACGAGCCCCTCGACGGCACCGCCACCCCCCCTCGTCCGCCCCTACCTCACGGCGTACGAACACGAGGAGAAGGCCCGGCTCCAGCGGCTGCGCCGCGACACCCTGTGGTGTGCCACGTACGGGATCGACCTCGACACCCGCGACATCCACGCATGCCTGGAGGCGGCATGACTTCCGACGACCGTCCCCGCGTACGACTCCTGCCCTGGACCGGCGACGACGACAAACCGTGCCTCCTCCTCACCGACGGCACCGGCACCGGAGTGCTGTCACGGCACGCGGACCGGATCGAGGCCGCACAACTCGGCCTCGTGGAACGGCTGCTGGACAGGGCACGGGAGGCGGCCGCGGCACCGGAAGCGCGCACCGGGGAACTCCGGACACTGGTGGAGCAGTTGACCGACGGCCTCCGTGACGCGCTGCTCATCGCCGACAACCGAGACGCCCGGCCCAGTGGTGGGGAGCGGTTCAGTGCTGGAGAGTTCCGCGCGCTTTGCCTCGACCAAGGCTCACCGGGCCTCCCGGAGGGGTCTCATGCCGCGCCACCGCTCATCGAGGCTGTCCACGACCTCCTGGCGTACCGCTCCGCCGTACCCCATGCGCTCGGGCTGCGCTCGTTCCCTGGCCGCGACCTGACCTCCGCGAGTGCCGCCCGGCACTACGTCCGGGACACCGCCAGCGCCTGGGGACTACCCAAAGGCATGGTGGACGACCTCGAAACGGTCACCGGCGAGCTGACGGCGAACGCCCTGGAACACAGCGACAGCCACACCGTCACGGTCGCGCTCGCCCGCATGGCCGGGGCGGCCGTCGTCAGCGTGACCGACGAGGGCCGAGGCTGCCGGGGCCACCGGCCAGTACCCGAGCCGACCAGCCCGCCGCCGGACCAGGAATACGGGCGCGGACTGCTGATCACCGAGGTGCTGGCCACCCGGTGGGGGCAGCGACGGGTGGGCAGAGGTCTGACCGTGTGGGCTGTGGTCGAGGAGTGATGACCGCTGAGCCGACCGTCGGCGGAGGTTCCGGCCGGTCACGTCCATGGACGTGACCCACGGCGCCAAGCGCATGGGGCACCCGCAGCGGCAGCGGCCACCAGTCGGCGCGCACACCGCCCCCAGCCGGGGGCTGCTCACTTCACGCCACTTGGGGCACCCCCTGTGGACAAAAACCAGGACAACGAGGGCTGAGAAGCACGACGAAGGGCCCCACCGCGAATGGTGGGGCCCTTCGACATCGTGCCCGGTGAGGCACTGGCGGAGGATACGAGATTCGAACTCGTGATGGGTTGCCCCCAACACGCTTTCAAACTCTGCTGGTTGCCGTTCCTCGTAGTTCAGGCCCGTTCAGATCCTGTGTGTCGCCGTTTGCTGGCATGGTCGTGAACGAGCGCGAACTTCCACGGATGAAACTGCCGTTGAGACTGAACGATAGCCAGACGGCATCAAACCGCCGCCACTGTCGCCGTGGCGCTACACGAACCCTTCCTCTCGAACGGAGTACCGCTGGATCCCGAGCCTCCTGATCGGGCATCCATGCGTGATGTCATGGACCGAGGCGGCGGAGGAACTCGTCCTCGTCCAGGATTTCGATGTCCTGCCCGGCATCGAGCAGGGCCTGCGCCTGCTTGCTCTTGCCGCTCAGGACACCGCCAGGCTTGAGCTGCGTTTGTTCCGCGGAGACCAGGATGTTGGTCTTCTTGGTCATGCTCTTCGTCGGCTGGGCGCCGGCGTCGGCGAGGCGGGCGAATGCCTCCTCCCGTTTCATCGACGCCAGTGTGCCGGTGAGGCAGACCGTCAGTCCGTACAGTGCGCCTTCGGGGTCGGCATCGGGATTGGCCCCGGGGACCGGCTTGCGCTCTCGTCCGTACTGACTGCCCCGCCACTGTCGGTCAGGGGTCATGGAGCCCCACCGGATCCGGTGCTTGGCGAGCAGGTTGTCGAGGGAAGAGATACTCGCCTCCTGCATCGCCGCGAGCATGACTTCGGCTGATGCGCGGGCATCTGCTTCGGCGTTGTGGTGATCGGTGAAATCGAGCCCGGCGGCGTCCATACAGTGCGGAAGGCCGTAGGTGAGAAGCTTCCAGGTGCGTCGGGCGACCACCTGAGAGCAGGAGTACCGAAGCTCCGGCCAGGCGATTCCCTCGGCGTCGCAGGCGGCCCGGATGACACTCAGATCGAAGCCTGCGTTGTGGGCAACCAGCGGACGCCCGTCCGCGAACGAGAGGATGTCGGCCAGTACCGCTTTCCACCTTGGCGCGGTGGCGACATCGTTCGCAGTGATGCCGTGGACCCGCACGTTGTACGGGTTGAAATGACGGAGCTCAGTCGGCGGCTGGATGAGCGTGCTCCATGAGCGCACGACGCGCCCCTGCTCGACCGCTGCCATACCGACGGAGCACGGGCTGCCGCGGTGCTCGTTCGCCGTCTCAAAGTCAATTGCCACCCAGGAAGTCATGAAGACAGTGTCAAGGTGACCGCCGTGCGCCACCATGGCCCAAAGTCACAATTCGGTATGCCGTGTTGGCGCACCTCAGCAAGCCGTGGTCAAAGCACTCCCTTGAGGGGCTGAACGAGGGTGGCCGCGCTCGGCAGCACGAAGATGTCGTGAGACACGCGTGAGAGAGTGAGAAGCCTCGGTCTACCGGCCTGTGGCTGGCCGCGGTGAGCACCTGTTCCGTAGCTCTATGCGGATCGGTCGCTGGCGGTCATACCGGTCGCACTATGGCCTTGGGGGGACGCTACCGGACGTGGGTGGTTGCTGGGGTTGCTGTACTTTGTTGCTGTACTGCAACGGCCGGACGAACTCAATCAGAGCTTGTCGGCGCACTCACGGAGCAGAGCGTTCAAGTTCGCGGGCAACGGCAGGTCGTTCATGGTGATGACGTCCTCGCTCGTACGGATCGGCCGGTGCAGTACGTCATGTCCCTGGTTCTTGAACTCCAACAGCTTCTTGACGTACTTCTTGTCGGTCTGGGACCACGGGTAGTTGCTAGCTACTTGATCAAAGCTTCTGTGGCCCAGGATCGGGGGCAAATGGTCAATAACAGCTCGCAGTAGCGCGTGGCAGGCATAGACGTGATCACCTGCGTAGCACTCATTCAACTCGTTAAGCAGCCCCAGGAGCTTGTCCAAGCTCCAAGAGGTGCGGGACTGCTTCTGCTCTATCTCACCGATGAGCCGTTCGTTCACGTAGACCGGCCGCGTACTGGCTGGCGTTGCCGTCACTGCTGGAGTGAACTGTGCAACCACGCTGTGCGTGCCCTCAGCTGCAGACAGCTCAGCGTCATTGAGCAGGCGTTCCTCGATAAGGATCTCGGAAACTCGCGCAACGTAGTGCCCGAGCGTACTGACGCCCTTGAACCGAAACAGTTCGCGATCAAGCTCGTATCGCCACACGTCCGAACTGGTCCCCCAGTGCTCTTGGAGGCCGCGTCGGAGCGTCGGCTCGTGCGACAAGATTCCAGGCAACGCCCGCAAGAACTCTCGCGTTGCTCCAGGGAAATTCCGCCGCAGATCCATCGAGGTTACAAAGGCCTTCTCGACCTTCTCCGGTGACGGTCGAGTGGCCAGCTGCTTGCCGACCAAGTAGTCCAAGACGACGAGGAAGTTGTCACCGAAGACATGCTCCAGCTGGGGAACGTGGAGACCAGCCGCAACCGTGAGAGCAGGACAACTGTCGTCCGCCAGATAATTACGGTCGTACCACACCAATCCGTATGAGCGGCCTCCAGGGCCCGGACTTCCCACTACCGGGAGGGACTTAAGCACCGTCCTGGCCTCGAAGCCCTGGCCGTCGAGGGCGTGTTCAACGTAGTGCCAGACCGGCCACTGCCCGGACTTCAAGTAAGGCCCAGCCATGGCAGTCAACAGGGCAAGCTGACCATCATCGAGCTGCGCCGCCAAGACTGACATACCTTATCCGATCTTGATTGATCCAGTCGAACGATCCTGCATCGTACGCCGAGTGAGGAACTGTCAGCCACGGCATTACCCCCTGCAACGGGGCTGACCGATCAGGGGGCAGACAGGGCGAGACAGTGTCGCCGATGCCGAGGCCCTATGTATCCGCTCTTCTTGCTCAGAGCGGCGTATTAGCCCCTAAGTAGACTCAGAGAACGGGATATTCAGCGCGTAAGTAAGGCCAGTGTGCAGGATCCAAGGACCACGCCGGTCAAACGCTGCAGTATTCCTTCGATGGTAAAACTGGACATAGCCGCTGCTTGCCCGATAATTTCCAATCGCCCCCTGCAAGAACAGGTACTCCCCAAAGTCCCCCAACGAGATCACGTCAGAGATCTTGGCTTCTTCCATTGCTTGCTCAAGTGTGACTTTGTCGAAGATTCTCGACGGGAGAGAGGCCAATACCTGCTCCAACCTTTTGGTGACAGCTGAAGGAAGAAGGCCAACCGATTCGGACTTGATCTCATGCAGGAGGTGATTCTGTGCAAAGTTATCGGCGCCAGCCCGCACTTGATCGCCCGCTAGAGGTCGATATGTGCTAGCCCGCGACTTAATGGACCTGAAGAGCTCAGTCATGTCGCGCGGCGTGTACCTAGTGAAGTCTAGAATGTACCGAGGTGTTGAGATCCTCCTCCCTCCATGGGCCACCTCCACGAAAGGAGGGAGGAGATCGAGCAACTGCTCGGTGCTGATTTCCGCTTTGCGCGCAAGATACTCCCAGAGGAGAACGTTGCGAAAGTCCTGAAGCTCAGCCCCCCACTCCATATTGATGCCACTGTCGGCTGCAATCTTAGGAGCGTCGGCAAAATCTACACGTCGAAATACGTCGCTCCTACACATGACCATGAGGTATACATTGCGATTCCCTGAGGTGAGCATCTTTCGCGAGATTTTTTCCCCAACGCGAATCAGAGCGGCCAAGGTGCGCCAGTAGGCGTCATTTTCTCCAATCGCTTTGTCGAGGCCATCGATGGCCAGGAGGTGCCGGTTCCCTGTCTTGGCCCGAGAGATCAAATCGATGATCGCATCACCCAGCTGTCCCGGGCTAACTAGGTCAGAGTCTCTCGATGTGACATCAAGGTAGGCGACTGGGATTTTGACCCCGCCTCTTCGCTCCCTAACCCTCCTGAGAACCTGCGGATAGTCATCTGAGGCCAATCCTGCGTCGCGCAGATCAGATACGAATTTGACGACTTGAGGATCTCTGCTTAGCGAACATGAGTTGTCGCCGATCAGGGAGTCTAGGAGTCGGATTCCGATGAAGAGTTTCCAGGCGGCGTCAGTGAGGGCAGAAACTTCATCGGAGACCAATTTTTTGTCGATAGATGGAAGAGGGCTCTGGGTTCGATTCAGCTCATCGAAGTCGACAAGCTGGAAGAACACGGACTCCTTGCCGAACCTGCGCTCCCAGTCATATTTAACGTAATAGGCGGCAGCGCTTTTTCCTGATCCTTTTGGTCCAAGGATGAGGAACTTCTCGTGCTCTTCGATCTCCTCCGAGAGGTTCCACCTGTCTAGATAAGTCCTCAAGAAACGCTCTGGGTTTGCCGGTGCTTCAGATTCGGCAGCTGCCTTGCCGAAGTAGAGGCGGGTGATGTCGATAGTCATATGAGACTCCCCCGAGGGTCGCTAAGGATAAGGAAAGTCTTTCATGACTAGAAGCTCGGCGCAGCCCGTTCATGCCTGCTCCTCACACAATGGCCGTGGCCTGGCCCTTGCGCGATCAGGTCGGTGGAGCGGCTTTGGGCGGGAGCTGCCATGGGGCGAGTGATCATGGCCCCGTAAGCTTCCGGCGAGTCGGGCAGTCTGTGGACCTGCCCGGTAAAGCACGACGTTGGGGCCATGATCTTCGAGGCTCGCCCCATGGTGGCTGTCTAAAGTCGTGGAGCCGACCGCCCCAGCCACAGAGGGTGTCTCCCACCTCATTCCCGCAGCCGCGAGCGCGCCGCCGGGCGCGGCCAGCCGGGGCGGAGACAGGAGGCAGGCCGCGCCGCAGAGGCGGCGCGCGCCCGCGCCGTGCGCGGGCCTTGAACCCGTAGAGAGAGTTGTAACTCAGTCGCTGGTATAGGGGTGTGTCCGGTCCCAGGAGATGCTTGACACTTCGGTCCCAGCTGATGGTTGACAGTGGCCGTGTTCGGCTTTGCTGTGCGCGTCGTTGCGGCGTGTGTGGGGAGGCCGGGATTGGCGCTGGTGGAGTTGTCGGTTGTCGAGCAGAGATACCGGGCTGTGCTTGCGGTGACACGGCATCCGCCGTTCCACCCGGCGTCGAGCCGCAGGATACGGCGATAATGGCTTACGTCCTGGGAGCGGCGGCCCGAGGAGAGCGGACCGCGGACCGCAGACCGGTGGACCTCCGCGAGAGCGAGATGAGCGATCATGGACCAGCGCATCGCCGCCGACCGGGCGACGCGCCCGCTCGGAGATGTGGTCGGCGAGGCGCTCACGGCGCGCGTCACCGTCGATGAAGGCGGCGCGGTGACCGGGTGGAACGCGGGGGCCGAGCAGTTGCTCGGGTACTCGGCCGCACAGATCCTGGGACGACCGGCGGCCGATCTGCTGGCGGAGGCGATCCCCGCGGAGAATCTGCCACCTTTCGCGGACCTGCCGAGATGGCACGGGAAGGTCTCTGTCCGGCACCGCGACGGCCGACGCCTCGAGATCAAGGTCCTGGCGCACCACAGGACACCGGAGACCGGCACCCGCGAGTGGTTCCTGGTCTCCCCACTGACCGGGCAGAAGCCCCTGCCGGATGACGAAGCCCTCGTGAGCTGGAGCTTCACCCAGTCCCCTTGCTGCGCACTGGCGCTCTACGACACCAGGCTCCGGCTGCGGCGGGCCAACGAGGACATGGAACGGTCCGTGGCCCTCACCGAGGACGACATGCGCGGACTGCGTGTCAACGAGATCGTGGACAACCCGGCCGGCGAGGCGGCGGAACAGAGCATGACGCGGGTACTGGAGACCGGTGAGCCGCAGTACGACGAGAACTTTCTGCGCGTCGCCGGTGAGACGCGCGAGCACGCCTGGTCGGTCTTCATGTCGCCGCTGCGGGACGAGGCGGGCGAGGTGCGCGGTGTCTGTCTCTCTGCCCACGACATGACGGAACAGCACTGGGCCCGCAAGCGGCTCCAGCTGATCGCCGAAGCGGGCCGGCGCATCGGCAGCACCCTCGATGTGATGCGTACGGCGCAGGAGCTGACGGACGTGATGGTCCCGGAACTCGCCGACTTCGCCAGCGTCGACCTCCTGACCACCCTCGACACCTCCCTCGACGATCTGCATGAGCCGCCCCCGGAAGGCGTGACGACGGTCGGCCCTGTCCTGCTGCGGCGCGTCGCCCACCGGTCCCTGACTCCGGGCGTCCCGGAGACGGTCGTCGCCCAGGGCGACGTGGACGAGTACCCGGAGGGTTCCGCACCGGTCGAGAGTCTCCGGTCGGGACGGGCCACGCTGCGCGAGATGACCGACGCCGAGATCGCCGAGGTGACCGCCCGCGACCCGGTCCGGGCCGCCCGGGTCCGCGAACTCGGGATCCACTCGGTGATGACGGTGCCCCTGTCGGCACGCGGAACCACTCTGGGCGTCGCCGTCTTCGTGCGCTACCGGCATCCCGAGATCTTCCAGCGGGACGACCTGGTGCTAGCCGAGGAGCTGGTGGCCCGGGCGGCCGTCTGCATCGACAACGCCCGCCGCTACACCCGCGAACGCGGTACGGCGGTGATGCTGCAGCGCAGCCTGCTGCCCCAGCGGCTGCCCGAGCAGGCGGCGGTGCAGGTCGCCTCCCGCTACCTCCCGGCCGGCGCGCACGCAGGCGTGGGCGGCGACTGGTTCGACGTGATCCCGCTGTCCGGGGCGCGGGTGGCACTGGTCGTCGGCGACATCGTCGGCCACGGCCTCCACGCCTCCGCGACCATGGGCCGCCTGCGTACGGCCGTACGCACCCTCGCCGACATCGACCTGCCCCCCGACGAACTGCTCACCCACCTCGACGACCTGGTCGCCCGCCTCTCCACCGAGCTGGAGAGCGACCAGCAGGCCGGCCGATACCCGGAGACCGGCGGCGAGGTCGGCGCGACCTGCCTGTACGCCGTGTACGACCCGATCTCCCGCCGCTGCTCACTCGCCCGGGCGGGACACCCGGTACCGCTCGTGGTGAGCCCCGACGGCACCGCCGAACTCGTCGACCTCCCGGCGGGCCCTCCGCTGGGCCTGGGCGGCCTGCCCTTCGAAGCGGCCGAGATCGACCTGGCCGAGGGCAGCCTGCTCGCCCTCTACACAGACGGCCTGGTCGAATCCCGTGACCGCGACATCGACGAGGGCGTCCACCGGCTCGGCCAACTGCTCACCCGGCAGGCGCCCTCCCTGGATGCCCTGTGCGACACGGTGCTCGCCGACCTCCTGCCCCAGCGCCCGGCCGACGACGTCGCGCTCCTCCTCGCCCGCACCCGCGCACTCGACGCCTCCCAGGTCGCCACCTGGGACGTACCCGCCGACCCCTCCGCCGTCGCCCAGACCCGCAAGGACGCGGTGGCACAGATCGAGGCCTGGGGGCTGGGCGACGCCGCCTTCGTCACCGAGCTGGTCGTCAGCGAACTCGTGACGAACGCCATCCGCCACGCCGAGCCTCCCATCCAGCTCCGCCTGATCCACGAAAACACCCTCATCTGCGAGGTCTCCGACGGCGGCAGCACGGCTCCCCACCTCCGCCGCGCCCGCACGTACGACGAGGGCGGCCGCGGCCTCCTCCTCGTCGCCCAGCTGACCCAGCACTGGGGCACCCGCCAGACCACCAAGGGCAAGACCATCTGGGCGGAACAGACCCTTGAGCCGACCCCGCCCGACCACTCCCCCTGAACCCTGAACCCCTTCTGAACCCTGAACCCTGAACCCTGAACCCCGAACCGGAAACGCATCACATCGCACCGGGAAGGCTCATCCCCGACCTGCCCACGCTGCGGCGGCCCTCTGCGCCGGTCCTGCGATGCCGCCTGCGGCGCGCGCGATGTTGGTGAACGTTCGCTCCCCGCTTCCGATGGCCCGCAGCACTTCCCGGCTCGCGGCCGCCGGCGACAGGTCGAGCATCTCGCCGATGTCGGCCGGGTTCAGCGGCCCCACGACCATTTCCCGGCCGCGCCGGCAGAAGATGGTATCGATCGAGACAGTATCTCGATCGATACCATCTCCCCTCTCACTCGGGCACGCTCATGACGCTGTGGATGCGGGAAAGGGTGAAGACCCGTTCAGCGTCCCTGAGGTGGCACCAGGCTTCGAGGTAGGGCGGGTCGAGCATGAGGCAGGCTCAGGGTACGTACGGTCTGGTTGCCGGAGGTGGCGACGTACTCGACGGTGATGGCCTGACCGGTATCGATGGCGTGGGCGAGCTGGCAGACGTCGCCGTACGGCAGGCGCTTCGCCCACCCGGCGACGATCTCCTCGGTGTCCGTGGCGAAGGGCGCTCCTCCGTCGAACGGCGCCGGATCGGGAATCGTGGGCGGGGCGGCCAGCAGCTGGGCCACCAGGGTGTTGCAGTCGATGGCGGCGGATGCCTTCGCCGCGCGCGTGGCAGCGATCCGGCCGCTGCCCTTCGCGCTGGTGCCGCGCGGAACCGGAACCGGAACCGGAACGGGAGCGGTGGCCCACCGAGGCCGGGCCTTTTCGACGCGGACCGTGCCCTCGACGGCCTCGCCCTCGGCGGCCTCACTCCCTACTGCCACCCCGACAGCACCATCCACGCCGGGACGGCCTCGTCATCGGCTACGGCACCCCACCCGACCATGCCTTCGAGGCCGCCCTGCAAGCGCTCTGCCTGGCCCTGCCGTACCCCCTCTGACCCGTAGTTCGCTGCACGAACTATCGGGACATTCGGTGCTACCCTGGCCGGGTGGATAAGCGTGATAGTGACCAAATCGGGATTGTGGCCGCGCTGGTGCGGTGCTCGTTCCTGGTGAACGCGGTGTACGCCGAGTCCGGCCGGGAGTACGGAGTGACCGCACAGCAGGGGCAGTTGCTGTGCGTGCTGATGGCAAGGCCGTACGGTATGGGCGAGTTGGGGGCGACGCTGCGGCTGGCCAAGTCGAGCCTCACCGGCCTGGTGGACCGCACCGAGCGCAACGGCCTGGTCCGGCGCGAGGCGGACCCGCGGGACACGCGTGCGGTGCGGGTCACACTCACCACCCAAGGAGCCAAGCTGGCAAGGGAGTTCTACGACGAGACCTGCAGGCGAATCGAGGAGCTGCCCGCAGGCCTGGACCCGGCAGAGCGGGACGTGCTCGCCGGCCTGCTGGGCCGCGTCGTGCTGGACAACGAGGTTCCGGTGGTCTTCGCAGCACCGGAGGAGGTAGCCCCCGCCGACCGCACGCGCTGAGGCTGCGATGCCTTGTTCCATGAAAGAGGGTTGCAGTTCGTAGTACGAACTAATACTGTTCGTGTCACGAACTGCAACCCTTTCTCTCTATGGAGATTCTCATTATGAGTCGTACCGTCGCGGTCATCGGTGGAGGCTATGGGGGCGCCGCGGTCGCCAAGGCGCTGGAGTCCGAGGCCGATGTCGTTCTGATCGACCCCCGTGACGCGTTCGTCAACGCGGCCGCGTCACTGCGGGCGCTGACCCGGCCCGACTGGGCGGGCAGCATGTTCTTCCCCTTCGAGACGCTGCTCCCGCGGGGCGAGGTGATACGCGACCGCGCGGTCTCGGTGGACCCCGGCGGTGTCACCCTGGCCTCCGGTGAGCATGTCGCCGCGGACTACGTGGTGTTGGCCACCGGCTCCAGCTACGCCTACCCCGCCAAGCCCACGTCCGACTCCGTCAGTGAGGCGCTTGACGACCTGCGCCGGACGCACAAAGAACTGCGCCAGGCCGACAAGGTGCTGATTCTCGGCGCGGGCCCGGTCGGGCTCGAACTGGCCGGGGAAATCAAGGAAGTCTGGCCCGACAAGCACGTGACGATCGCCGACCCGGCCGGGGAACTGCTCCCCGGGTTCAAACCGGAGGTGGTCGAGGACCTGCGGGCCCAACTCGACGTACTCGGCGTCGACTTACGCCTCTCAACCACCCTGACGGCGTCGCCGGGCACCGAGCCCGGACTGGCCGGCGGCTTCACCGTCACCACCAGCGGCGGCGACGAGATCCCCGCCGACATCTGGTTCCGCGCTTACGGGACGCGCACCAACAGCGACTACCTCGCGGACGGCAAGCTCACCACCCGTACGCCGCAGGGCCAGGTTCCCGTGACCGAACTCCTCAACGTCAAGGGACACGAAAACGTGTACGCGGTCGGCGACATCACCGATGTCGCGGAGGCCAAGATGGCCGGCTACGCGATGCAGCACGCCGAGGTGGTCGCCAAGAACATCAACGCCCAGCTGAAGGGCGAGCAGCCCACGGCCACGTACCAGCCGCTGCCCTTCCCCATGATCCTGCTCCCGCTCGGCCCGAAGAGCGGCGTCGGCCAACTGCCCTCTCCCGACGGCCCGTTCGTCGCGTCGCCCGAGATGGTGGCCGAGTACAAGGGAGCGGACCTGTTCACCGGCCGCTTCATCGGCCAGTTCGGCCCCACCGCCTGAAGGGCTGGAACTCATGGAGTACACCCACCTGGGCCGCAGCGGCCTCACCGTGTCCCGGCTCGTGCTCGGCACCATGAACTTCGGGACGGAAACTTCCGAAGAGGACAGTCGCACGATCATGGACCGTGCACATGAGCACGGCATCAACTTCTTCGACACGGCCAACGTGTACGGCACGAGGCAGGGCGAGAGCAGCACCGAAGAGATCATCGGCCGGTGGTTCGCCGCGGGCGGCGGCCGGCGGGAGAAGACCGTCCTTGCCACCAAGACCTACCTGCCGACGGGCGATCGGCCCAATGAACGGTTCCTGTCCGCCCTGCAGATCCGGCGCTCCTGCGAGGCGTCACTCAAACGACTGCGGACTGACCACATCGATGTCTACCAAATGCACCACATCGACCGGAACACGCCGTGGGAGGAGATCTGGGAGGCGTTCACCGTCCTTCGCCAGCAAGGAAAAGTCCTCTACTTCGGCTCGTCCAACTTCGCCGGCTGGCACATCGCACAGGCTCAGGAGGCCGCTCGGTCACGGCACTTCCTCGGCCTCGTCTCCGAACAGTCCATCTACAACCTCCTGAACCGCTGGGTCGAGCTGGAAGTGCTGCCCGCGGCACGGGCGTACGGACTCGGTGTGATCCCGTGGGGCCCGCTGGCCGGTGGAGTGCTCGGCGGAGTCCTGCGCAAGCAGAAAGAGGGCGGCTCCTCCCGCGGAAGCACAGGACGTTCGGCGAGCACGCTCGCCGAGCACCGGGACACCATCGAGGCGTACGAGAAGCTGTGCGCCGATCTCGGCGAGGACCCGGCCCATGTCGGACTGGCCTGGCTGCTCGCGCAGGACGGCGTGACCGGGCCGGTCGTCGGCCCGAGGACGGCTGAGCAGCTCGATGGGTCGCTGCGCGCACTTCAGATCACCCTCGACGACGGCACCCTGGCCGAGCTGGACAAGCTGTTCCCGCCGCCGGGACCGAACGGAGCCAAGCCCGCGCCCGAGGCGTACGCCTGGTGATCACGCACCGGCGGCCCATCGAATGAATCGAACGAAAGGCAGAGCAGTGTCTGTTCAAGAAATCGTCTTCGGTTTCGGCGCACACAGCGGCATCGACGACGGGCCGGAGCTGCTGCGCATGGTCCAGCAGGCCGACCGTGACGGGCTCGACCACTTCTCGCTGTCGGACCACCCCTACATCGGCGAGCGCCTGGACGCCTACGCCACCATCGGATTCCTCCTCGGGCGTACGCAGCGCATCGCGGGCTTCGCCAACGTGACCAACCTGCCGACCCGGCCCGCTCCCCTCCTGGCGCGCACGGTGACCTCGCTGTCGGCGCTCTCCGGCGGCCGCGTCGTGCTCGGCATGGGCGCGGGCGGGCTGTGGGACCGGATCTCCGACATGGGCGTGGAGCGGCTCTCACCCGGCGCTGCCGTGGACGCCTTCGAGGAGGCGATCGTCCTGATCAAGAGGCTGTCGGGCGGCGGCCCACCGGTCACCTTCCAGGGCCGCCACTACCAGGTGCACGAGATCGAGCCGTCTCCGGTGGCCGCACCTCCGGTGTGGACCGGCTCGGTCGGCCGCAAGTCCCTGGCCGTCACCGGGCGGGTGGCCGACGGATGGATCCCGGGCCACGCGGCGGACTGGCTCAGCGAGCGCTACCGGACGTCGCGGCCGGTCATCGACGAAGCGGCGGCGGCCGCGGGCCGTGATCCGCGCGAGATCCGCACGGTCTTCAACTTCCCCGGGCGCATCACCGACCGGCCGCTGCCTGCCACGCGCGACACCGACGGCCGCTGGATCGGCGGCTCTGTCGACCAGTGGGTCGAGGAACTGACCGACGCCGTACTCGAGCACGGAGCGTCGGGCTTCACCCTCTTCTCGGCCGACCACGGCACGCAGAGCACCGCCTCACTCGGCCGCTGGGCCGGCGAGATCGTCCCGGCCGTACGTGAAGCGACCGCAAAGGAGAACGGCTGAAGCCTGCTGAGGATGGCTGCGAACAAGTGCTGACCCAGCGGGATATCCAAACGTTCCAGGCGGGGTCAGGCTGTCGCGCGACACTTGGTGCTGCGACACGTCGAAGGGCCCCACCGCGAACGGTGGGGCCCTTCGACATCGTGCCCGGTGAGGCACTGGCGGAGGATACGAGATTCGAACTCGTGAGGGGTTGCCCCCAACACGCTTTCCAACTGTGGTGGTGGGGTGTTGGGTGTCGTTCGGGGCCGTTCACCTGGGTTCATGGACGGCTGGCCACAGGATGGGATCAACTCCCGGTCTTGGCTGAACGTCGGTGAACCGGGCTGAATGAGACGGAAAGTGAGACGGGCGCGGCGGCCGTTGTCAGTGGCCTCGCCTAGTCTCCGGCCATGAGCATGATCGGCGAGTACTTGCGTGTCACGGCTGCTGAGCTTGACCGAGCGATCCAAGACCCGGACTGGGCCCTGGACTTCGTCGAAGAGGTCCAGGACGCCGAGGAGGAGTCGGAGCCTGCGCCAGCTGAAGCACGGCACTTTAGTACGTACAAGGCCTGGGACATGCTCCGCTTCCTGCTGTCGCGCGTCGAGTTCTCGGTGAACGTGATCCATGGTGAGGAGCCGTTTGCCGACGATGAGGACTGGGGGTACGGGCCTCCGCGATATCTGAAGCCTGAACGTGTTCGGCTCGCGGCGCAGGCTCTTCGCACCGCCACTTACGACCAGCTCATCGACGGCGTGAATCCTGCCGAACTCACGAGGGCTGAGGTGTATCCCCTGGGGTGGGACGAGCCTGGCGCGCTTGAGTGGGGGCGCCACTGGTACGAGGGCTTGACGGAGTTCTTCGAGGCCGCCGCCGCAGCGGATGACGCACTGCTTGTCTGGCTCGACTGACAGAGGCCCCCAGCCGGGGGACGCTGAGCTTGGGAAGCTCGGGTCTTCTGACGGCGATCACTGTGTTGACCTGCGTCGAAACGGTGCTCCAGTCTCTCGGATGCGCAGCCGAGTCCCCGCTATTCCCCGTGAGTCCCCGTGAGTCCCCGTAGGATCTGGCACGCCAATGGCATGGCCTCCCCTCCTTTGTCCCGAAGCGCCCTGGGGATATTGGCCTTGGAAACCTGTGCCTTAGGCTGCAAGGCCATTGAGGTCTGGTCAGTCGGGCGTAGAGGGCTGCTGCGGTCGACGAGGTTGCGGTACTTCTCTGCTGAACAGTGCGCTGGCGTTACGAGCATCGGCGAGGACGTTGCGGCTTACCTGGGTGCCGGGCTGGCTGTCGCCCAGGACCTCCTTGGGCTTGGTGAGGGTAGGCGCCAGCGAGGCGCCTACCGGCCCACCGCGTCCTTGGCTCAGGCGGAGTACTTCGTCAGGGAGACAGCGACGTCCACGCAGGCCGTGCCGGCGTTGAAGTCTGTGCCCATAAACGTCTCACGGGAACTTGGTGCCGCCACAGGGTAGAGCTTGCGCATAAAGCTGTGTGCTCGGTCCTCGGCCTGCCTTCCGCTGTGCTTGTCAATCAGTGGCTCGGAGACATGGGCCCTGATCAACGTGTGATACCAGCGGTTCATCTCCCCGATGTGCTGGGTCAGCCGACCCCACGGATCGGAGCTATAGCCGATCTTGATGTGAGGGTGGCTGCCGGCGATTTCCAGGACATAGAGGCGATGCTCACGGAATCCGTCTTCGCTGAGGAACACCCGGACCTCCTCTCGGGCTCGGTCCTGTACGCGCAGCGCCAGGACGGGCAAGGGCCCGTCCCCAGCGCTGCGCATTAGTCGGCGAGCGACTGTGCGAGGTTCCTTGATCAGAACCACCCTGCGCGGCGGTACAGGCAGAGGCACGAGAGGAGGTATCGGGAGGGAGAGGGGAGTGCTCACCGGCATATCCCGATTATGGCCTAATTGGCCGCTGTGGAACGCCAGTTAGAACCGACTGCAACCGCGCTGGTACGAGGACCTGCCCTCACCCGTCCGCTGGTGACGGGGCCCTCGGCACCCTCATGCGGTATGCCCCAGCAGGGTTCGAACCTGCGCACACGGCTCCGGAGGGCCTTTCGGTCCTAGCGAAAGCTGGTAGTCAGAGCCTCGTGGGCATCGGGCTACATCGGACCTGTCCACAGATAGTCCATGATCCGTAGACCACCGCTCTAGGAGCTCAAGCTAGAGCTGACCTTGGCGGGGTGGCCTGGCACTGATGGGGCCGGACAGGCACGCTGCGAGAGACCTCACTCGGCTCGGCAAATTTCTGTCGGTTGGGGCGACGTCTCAGGAACTTGCCCTCCCACGAGACTGCCCCTCTTGCGCTGAGTCGCATCTACCACAGCAAGGTAGATAACAACACTTGCCGAAACGGCATGTCCTACAGCCGGGTAGGACAAATTCAGGACTCCCTGAATGATCGCCAATGACAAAGGAATGGTGTGGTGCATCCACCACTTCCGCGGCGCAGAGGAGCTATCGGATTCAGGCATTACGGTACCCCCTACAGGATTCGACACCTTCTCTGAGTGAGGCGATTTCGCATCGCCTTGGCGTTTCAGGAACAGGATGCCGAAGCGCGTAGGTAGAGGGCAAAAGTCGGTGTGTACACATGCGTACACACCCTTTTGCTCGGACGTATGCGGGATCGTGATTGATACGTTACGCTCCCTCCATGACTGAGGACCGCGACGATAAACCCGATCTTGAGGTTGGGATTCGTGAGGCACGCGCCACCCTGAGGGACCTAATCGACCAGGTGGAGCGGGATGGCGCCGTCGTGTACTTGACTCGAAACGGACGGCGCGCTGCAGCCCTGGTCGCACCTTCTTTCGAGCCACGTACAGACAGTCCAAAGATTTGGGTTCCGCGGAGCACACGAAAGGCGATTGGCCTGGTTGAAGCTATGTTGACATCCAATTCTGAACTCATGCCTGACATATTGGAGGAGCTAGGAGAACGTAGAGGCGACCTGGTTGGGGAACTCGCGATCCTGATAACGGTCCTGTATGCCCCATTTGGGCAGCTCTCGACCGACGGAGATGTCTTTGTATTCCCCATGAATAATGGGGATGATGAAGCGGAGCGCCGAATTTCCCTTGAGGAATTGATCATGCCAAGGTTATTCAGGGAGCGACATGGGAGTGAACTCTACACCGGTGAAGGGATCCCGATTGTCGCTGGCGGTCTATGGGCTCTGAAAATGGGGGAGGACCTCCATGGGTGGCGCAATTCCATAGATGTCCCGATTAGTGGGGATGAGTTGATGACATGGATCTCCGCAACAATTCTTCTCGCGGATTTTACGAATACAATTTTAGGTGATGGGGCTGCCCAAGAAATCATGTATCGTTCGGATGAATGGCTGAGGGATGATTTTTGGGCTGATCGTTGATCGTTGCCGCAGAATTTCGCTGAGGTTGGCGTAGCGACTTTGGCCGGGAGCTGCTTTGGCGCGAGTGATCATGGCCCCGTAAGCTTCCGGCGCGTCGGGCAGTCAGTGGACCTGCCCGTTAAAGCACGACGTTGGGGCCATGATCTTCGAGGCTCGCGCCAAAGTGGCTGGCTAAAGTCGCGGAGCCGACCGGCCTCAGCCACAGAGGGTTTCTCTCTGCGCTGCCCGCTGCACGCAGCGCGCCGCCGGGCGCGGCCAGCCGGGGCGCAGACAGGAGGCAGGCCGCGCCGCAGAGGCGGCGCGCGCCCGCGCCGTGCGCGGGCCTTGAACCCGTAGAGAAAGTTGTAACTCAGCATCACCTGGGACTAGACACTTCTGCCGTGCGATCTCACGAACCATTCCGAAGCTGCAAACACCACACTTGGAGGTAGTCCGCCATCCTAGGATGGCGGCCATGCTGCCGAGAAACCGTCAGGTCAGTGCCGAGATAGGTCTTCCGTTCCTGAAGATCGGAACGAACGATGTGGGTGCGTTCTTCAAACGTCGTGAGCGTCAGCCGAGCGGACCCTTCTTGCTCATATCGGTGAGCAGCGGGTTGGCGCTCGACACGTGTCTTCGCAACTCTGATGGCAGCCAGCCGCATCTTTGGGGGCCGCATGGCCAACCGCATCAGTTGTGGTACCTGGAGGCGTCTGGCCATGGCAGTGGGGTGCACATCATCTCTGAAAGCAACAACTTGCTGCTCGATGGTCATGCGGCAGCAGCCCTTGATCATCCCCGTATGCGGGGACGCAGTGGCAACGATGCTGCTTGGCAACGGTGGCATGTCTTTCCCGCTCCCGGGCTTCGGGCGCATCGCATTATTAACGCAGGAACAGGCCTCGCCCTGGACAGCCCTCACGAGGCTGAGGCAAGGACGATGCCCGTGTTCTGGGAGCCACATGACGGCGAGAACCAGCAGTGGCTGCTGGCCATGCCATTCGTGATACCAGAAGACGGCTCCTGAAATTGCCGAGGCAGGCTGGCCGGGTTAGCTCCCTGCGACGGACCAGAGGGGGCCTTCGTACTGCTGCGGGCGGGTCTCGATGAGGAGGGACCTGAGGGCCTGTCGCTGGGTGCCAGGGAGGCTGAGGGCTTCGGTGAGGTGGCGGAACGTCGTGTGGGTGACTCCGCGGCTTCGGGCCTCGGCCTCGAACTGGTCGAGTTGGGACAGCACGGTCTCGGGGTCGAGCTTGACCGGTGGCTGTTCCTTGAGCCAGGCGGCCTTGTTGCGTTCGTAGTCGATCTCCGAGTAGCCGCAGACTTCGCGGCTGTGCGCCTCCACTTCGTCCAGCGTGTTCGTCGCCATGACGGCGCGGGCCAGTTGGTTGCGGCTCAATGCGTCGTCCAGGTCAACCTCATGGATCGTGGGGCCTTGGTCGGTGAGGGGAACGGGGAGTCCGGCGTCCCGCATTTCGCAGGTGCCGCGTACGCCTCGGGCCGTTGCCGCGAGCATCCCGGTTGCCTCGGAGGGGTGCCATTCCAGGACCGGGCTGATCGGCTCCACGTCCTTCGCCGTGAACGTGTAGACGAGGGAGCCGAGCGTGCCGCGTAGGTCATCGAGCGAGAGTTCGCCGTCCAGACCAGGACCCGCCACCAGGAGGCGGATGGGTGCGTTCACCTGGCAGCAGGCGGCGAGCGTGACGGCATCGGCAAGCGGGCTCTTCAGCGTCGGCTCATCGCCACGCGCGAGGATGTCGCCTCCCACATCCAGGAGATCGATCGACGCCGGTGACAAGTGGCTGACGAGTTCTTCGAGTTGGCGGGTGATGCCCTCGGTGCCGTGGTGCGGGTCGATCAGCGCGAACGTGTGCGGGAGCTCTGCCGCAAGGCGGGGGAGGGTGGAGCCTGCCGGAGCGATCGGGCGGGCTTTGGCCGGCACTGCCCACACGGCCGGAGTCATCGGTTCGAGGCCGGTGAAGTTGTCCGGTCCGCGGGGGCCCGGTACCGGGTCGATCAAGAGGCGGTCCCACGCGTACGTGAGGATCACCGCCTGGTCCTCGTCGCCGTAGAGGGCGGCGTGAAGCATGGCGGCGGCGACTGCGTCGCCCCCTCCTCCTGCTGCGACGATCAACCGCTTCATGCGGTTCAGCCTACGGGGTCAAGGGTTGACCACTCATCCTATAGTGGCTAGAGGCCATAGCCACTTTGGACCGAGGAGGGCAGATGCCGCAGATCGAGGAGGCTCAGCCGAAGTATCTCCAGATCGCGAACTACATCCGCGATCAGATCCTTCGGGGAGACCTGCGGCCGGGGGACGAGGTGCCCTCAGAGCGGCAGTTGGCGGCGGACTGGAAGGTTTCCCGGCCCACTGCCGCACGGTCGTTGGAAGCGCTGAGCCATCAAGGGCTCGTCGAGAAGCGCCAGGGATCGGGCACGTACGTGCGCAGCCTGGAGGTCAACAGGCGGGCGCGTGAGCTGTACGGGCGGGCCCGGCAGACCGGGAAGATCTACACGCCCGGTGAGTACGCGGTGATCACCTCGGCCGGTTGGATTGAGGCGCCAGATCACGTCGCTGAGGCCTTGGGGCTGGTGAAGGACCGCCGGGCTGTGCATCGGCGTCGGGTGACCAACAACCAGGACGGTCCGATCAATCTGTCTACCTCGTGGTTCGCTCCGGATGTCGGCCAGCGTGCGCCGAAGCTCGTGGATCCCGAGCGGATTCAGGAGGGGACCCTCATGTATGTCGAGAAGATGACGGGACGTCAGGGCAGCTATGCGGAGGACCGTATGTGAGCTCGCAGTGCGACGGACGAGGAGGCAGCCGATCTCCAACTTGAGACGAACTCCGCCGTCTTGATTGTCCATCACGTCGTCTTCGACCTCCAGGACCGGCCGCTGGAGTTCGCCGAAGCCACCTATCCCCCGCATCGTTGGGCCTTCGAGCAGGGTTACCCGCTCACCTGATGGTCCGGCAGTTGCGCCGAACCGCTTGCGCACTCCAAGTGGCCAATGCCACTATCCAGGAAGTGGCTAAGGCCACTTGTCTGGAAGGGGGCACGACGTGACGACTCTGCGGCCGAACGAGAGCGGCGCGCGTTCAATTTGCCGGGGATGCCGGGGGCGCGGTTGGAAGCGCGTCGACTCCCGTACGGCTCTGGCGCTCTCCACGGCCAACGACCGCGTCCGTGCCACATCGAAACGGCGCTGCCTCGACTGCGACGGCAGCGGCAAGGAGTGAGTGCGGATGGCCTATACGATCGACCGCTTTCCCTCTGAGGACTCACCGCGACTCGGTGCCATGACCTTGCACCCCGTCGCGGAGTCTGTGCCTCGGGCCCGGCGGTGGTTCCGGAAGTTCATCGCCCCGTACAACCCGGCCTGCTCGATCGACGACTGCGTATTGATGATCTCGGAGCTGGTCACCAACGCCATTCGTTACGGGCGGGCGGATGAGACCTGGGTGGTGCGCGTTGAGTGGTATCGGGTGGAGACGTCGCTTCGAATCGAGGTGCACAATCCGGGGTTCCCGGCGAGTGTGCGCATGCGGCAACCGGAGGCCAACGATGCTCACGGGCGGGGGTTGCTCCTCGTCGACTCCATCGCCGAGTCGTGGCACTCCGGTCCCAGTCGCTTCGGCGGGACGGTCGTCTCCTTCATCGTTGCCGACGCGTGGCCGTCCAATGAGGGCTTCGGACCGATCCTGTTCTGACGGTCCAGTTGTCGCTAGTCTGGTTGACCAGTTGACTTGGCCAATCCCGACGGGCGGCATTCATGGCGTATGAAGTGGAGCCACCGAAGTACGTGCGCCTCGCGCAGACGATTCAGCGTCGCATCGAGGACGGCACGTACCCGCCCGGTACGCGGGTGCCCAGTGAGAACCAGCTGGTGCAGGCTTTCGGGATGTCCCGTCCGACCGTCGTGCGGGCGCTTGAGCTGCTGAAGCGGGATGGCTGGCTGGAGTCCCGGCAGGGGTTCGGCACGATCGTTCGGGGTCGTCCGGAAGTCGTTGAGCAGAAGGACCGGCGGGGCCGCGAGGCGCTGGAACGTGACGAGTCGCAGACCTCGGGACGTCTGGTTGAGGTCGGTGAAGTCCCCGTTCCGGCGCGGGTCGCCTCGGCGCTCGGGCTGCCGAAGCGGGCCAAGGTGCTCATGCGCCGGTTCCTGGTCGAAGAGGACGGCGAAGCGGTCGAGTTGGTCTCGTCATACTTCCCCGCCGGCCTGGCTGAGGACACCGAGCTGGGGAGCTCCGAAGCCCTGAGCGGCAGTGTCCGCAAGCACTTGGAAGCGCGGAAGAAAGCCCGCTTCGACCACGTGACGGAACGGGTCTCGGCTCGACTGCCTGAGAGCGGTGAGGCTGAGCTACTGGGCTTGCCAGATGGCGTGCCCGTCCTGAGCGTCCTGGTCATCGCGTGCGACGCTTCCGGGCAGGCGCTGCAAGTCTCTGACGTGCTGCTACCTGCCGATCGGCAGGAACTGGAAGACACCTACCGCCTGAACTGATCCTGGAGCAGGGCGGGTTCCGCTCGACAACGACTCGACAAGTCAACCTGGCATCTCTACCTTCGAACTTGCTAAGTCAACTTGTCAGGTGGCAGGTTGATCGACTCAGAAGGAGAAATCTCTGTGCGTGTGATCCGCATTGACGCCTCGACCGCCACGATCCTGCTCACCGAAGCGCCGTCGCCGAAGGTGCGCGACCGGCAGACCGGTGAGATCGCCAAGGACACCGTGAGCGGTGAGGCACTGATGACGGTCGGCGTCGTCTACATCGAGGAGGGGGAATCGTCGCTGATCAAGGTCACGGTTCCTGAGAGCGGTGTCTCCGAGGGACTGACGCTCGGAGCTCCGGTCGCGCTGCCGGGTCTGGTGGCGCGGCCGTGGGAGAGCGTGTTCAACGGCCAGCAGCGGCACGGCATCGCCTACCGGGCCACCGCCATTGCTCCGGGCGCCTTCCCGGCCGCTGAGGCGGGCTGATCGCCGTGACGGACCTGGTGACGTGGGCCGAGCTGGGCGGGTCGCTCGCTGCGATAGGCGGCGCGGCCTACGCCCGCCACGCCTACCGGCGGCGTACTGGTCCACGGTCGGGCTGCCGGTCTCGGTCGCCCGGCTGCTGGCCTCGTACTCCTCGACCATGGACGCGTGCGGCCTGACGGTCGAGCCGTCCCGGTGGCGGGCACTGGCCGTCAAAGCGACCACCCGCCGTGAGATCCGGCCTGTGCCCCCTCGGCGGGGCATGATCCGCCCGACCACGACCGGCCTGCGGCTTCGGCTGCGGCTGGCTCCCGGCCAGGAACCTGCGGACGTCGCGGCCTCGGCCGAACGGCTGCGGCACGCCTGGGGCGTTCACGCCGTGTACGTCCGGGACATCAAGCCCGGAGTCGTTGAACTGCGGCTCGTCGGCTTCGACGTCCTGCGGAAGGTACGGATGCCTCGCCGGATCGACCGCGGGTTGCTCCGCGTGCCGGTGGCGCTGCGGGAGGACGCGACCGCGTTCGTACGCGACTACCGCGCCGTACCGCATGAACTCGTCCTCGGCGCCACGCTCTCGGGCAAGTCCATGTACCTGCGGAACCTGCTCGCCGAGCTGGCCGCTCAGCCGGTGGTCCTGGTCGGCATCGACTGCAAGCGGAGCGTGGAGCTGGCGCCGTTCGCCGCCCGGCTCTCGGCGCTCGCGACTGACCCTGACCAGGCCGCCGAGCTGCTGCCCGTGCTCGTGAAGGAAATGGAGGACCGCTACGACCTGATCAAGGCCCGCCAGGGCATCGCCCCCGGCACACCGGACGAGGAGATCACCTCGGACATCTGGGGCCTGCCCGAGAGCGAACGCCCCGCTCCCGTCGTGCTGTTCATCGACGAGGTGGCGGAACTCTTCCTCGTCGCCACGCGAAAGGAGGAGGAGCGGCGGGACGAGATGGTCACCCAGCTCATCCGGCTCGCTCAGCTCGGCCGGGCCGCCGGAATCTACCTGGAGGTCTGCGGGCAGCGTTTCGGCGCCGAGCTGGGCAAGGGCGCCACCATGCTCCGCGCTCAGCTCACCGGTCGTGTCTGCCACCGCGTGAACGACGAAGCCTCCGCCAAGATGGCGCTCGGCGACATCGCCCCGGAAGCCGTAGGCGCTGCCTGCGCCATCGCCGCCGAACTGCCCGGCCTGGCCGTCGTCGGCGACACGTCCGGCGGCTGGTCCCGCATCCGAACCCCGTACCTGTCCCTCGTCGATGCTGCGGCCACCTGCCGCGAGACGGCCGATCTCGCGCCTGACGTACCGGCGCTCACACCCTTCCGGCCCTACGTCCCGCCCGTGCCCGTGAAGGAATCCGGGCCCGTGGCCGCCCCTCGCCCCGTCACCGAGTAAGCGCACCCGCTCCAACTGCCGGCGCGGCCGTCCCGCGCCAAGTCCCTACCCCGCCATGCCTGAAAACCGAGAGGAAACCTCGTGACCGCCTCAATGTCCTTCTATGCGGACGCCGGTACCAACGTCCACCTCAGCCAGTACGGCTCTCGACGAACCCCGATCCTCACCCTCAACGGAGAGGGCCACTCCCTGACCGTCTCGGTTTTCGACCGGGTTCCCATCGCCGATCACCTGGCCTTCGCCCGCGACCTGGCCGCCGCCTGCACCGACTACGTCAAGGCACTGGAGACCTACGCCGCCGCCCTGACCGGCGGTGACCAGGAACCGGACGAGGAGCGGTGATGCGGCTGCCCATCCGCGTTGACGCCGTACTCGTCCAAGCGGTGATCGCCGCCGCGCTGTCCTTCGCCCACCTGCACGACCTGGCCTATGCCGCTGGACAGCAGGGCTGGAAGGCGTGGGCCTATCCGGTCTCCGTCGACCTGCTGTTGGTGGCGGCCTGGCGGCGGCTCAGCTCCGGCGGGCCGAAAGCGGCCGGATGGTGCTGGTTCCTCGTCGCACTGACCGCATCGCTCGGCGCCAACGTCGCCACCGCCGGACTGCTCGACCTCGGCGCTGTACCGGCCTGGCTACGCATCCTCGTCGCCGGATGGCCCGCCGTCGCATTCCTCGGCGGAACCCTGCTGGCCCACGGTGCTCCGACACCAACAGAGGTCCCAGCGGCGGAACCAGAGCCCGCCGTGAACGCTGCGGCACCCGAACTGCCCACCGTAAAGCCGGAATCGGCTCCGCCCTCCCCAACTCCCGTCCCGCCCGCGCTCGTCGCCCACGCCCGCAAGGTCGCCGACGAACACCACGCCCGGACCGGAACCGCCATCGACACCCCGACGCTTCGCGCCCGGCTCGGCGTCCCGATGCCGCTCGCAGAAGCCATCGCCGCTCAACTCACCTGACCCGTAGGAGACAACCCGTTGCGTCCGTCCACGCTCCGCACGCTCAAGCGCGCCGCCGAGCTGACCCGACAGAACCGCCTCACCGAAGCCGTGCTGATCGCCGAGCCGGTCATCCTCGCCGCCGACACCTACGAGGGCAACGAGATCTTGCGCTGGCTGGCCGACCACGTCACCGACTTCACCGGCAAACCCCACGACCACCACAACGACCAGAAGGGGGCCCTCTGATGCCCGCCAATCCCCGCTTCCGCAGGGTCGTCCGCATCGGCCCTGTCCAGGTCGCCACCTACTACGACGGCCGGGGCCGCGAGAAGCACACCGCCGCCTGTACGGCTCCACGGTGCGGTTTCTCGACGGACTACGACAGCCGCGCCGCCGCCGAACTGGCCGCCCGCACCCACCGCTGCCGCGTCCGCTGAGGAGATCCCGTGACCGTATCGCTGCCGCTCGTCTTCGTCCTGGGCGTCGTCGCCTGGGCCGCGATCAAGTTCCTCGGCGTCCGCCTCTGGGTCGCCGTCGTGATCGCGCTGTTCGGCTTCTGGCTCTCGCACACCTTCCTCGCCCCCGCGATCGAGTCCGGCACCCGCAGCGGTGTCGACGTCGTCAACGGCAACCACGACTGACAAGGAGTCCCGCCGTGTTCCGTCCCAAGCTGCCCGACGCCCCGCCCATGCCGACGACCATCACCACCACTCAGCAGGACCACGCCCCGGCTGCTCCTGCCGGCCGTCCGGTCGCGCCGTACGTGGGCGTCGGTGTCGGCGCGGTCGCCGCCGTGGTCGTCGTCAGCGTCGTACTCACCGCGCTCCTGGCGGCCGTCGCCGTCACGGCCATCTCCGTGGCCATCGCCGCCGTCGTACTGCGCTCGCTCGTCAGCAGCACGAACCACCGCTGACCGGCCGCCGGGGCGGCAACAACGCCGCCAAGCATCCCGCCGCCCCGGGGCCGTCCCTCCCAACCGCCGAAACAGCCGAAAGGAATTCCCATCATCACCCGGCAGACTCCGCCCCCGCTGGCGGAACTCTCCATGCTGGCCTCCCTCGGCACCATGCCCGAGCTGGCCAGCCAACTCTCCGGCCTGGGCGGCTGCACCCGCCCCGTACGCCTCGACGGCCACCGCACGGAGTACGAGGTCAACACGGCAACCGGCGAGATCGGCCGCGTCCTGCACCACCTGGACTCGGCCACCCTCCCGGCCGGTCACCTCCTCGTCCGCTGCAACAACCGCCGCGCCACCCGCTGTGCGGCCTGCGCCGAAACGTACCGCCGAGACACCTACCACCTGATCACCGCCGGACTGCGCGGCGGCAAAGGCACTCCCGAACAAGTCGGCACCCACCCGCGCGTGTTCGCCACCTTCACCGCCCCCGGCTTCGGCCCCGTCCACAACCGCCCCTCCGGCGGGCGCGGCTGCCGCTGCGGCGTCCACCACGACCAGGAGGATGCGGCTCTCGGCACACCCCTCGACCCCGACACGTACGACTACGAAGCCGCCGTGCTCTGGAACGCACACGCCGGGGCCCTGTGGCGCCGCTTCTCCATCTACCTCCGCCGTGAGGTTGCCAAGCGCGCAGGGCTCACCCAACGTGCCTTCCGCGAGCACTCGCGCATCTCCTTCGCCAAGGTGGCCGAGTACCAGAAACGCGGCGCCGTTCACTTCCACGCGGTCATCCGCATCGACGGCCCAGAAGGTGGCGACACCTCACCCCCGGCCTGGGCCACCGCCGAGCTGCTGACCGACGCCATCCGCGCCGCCGCCATCGCCGCGCGCGTGGACGGGCCAGTGATCGACAGCCGGGCGCACACCTTCGCCTTCGGCCGTCAACTCGACGTCCGCCCGATCCGCTCCGCCGACTTCGACGACGGCCAGGAGCTGACCGAACGGGCGGTGGCCGCGTACATCGCCAAGTACGCCACCAAGGGCGCCGAGACGGCGACCGGCACCCTGGACCGGCCGATCCGCTTCCTCGCCGAGCTGGCGCAAGCCCGGATCACCGACCATGCCCGTCGCATGATCCGCACTGCCTGGGACCTCGGCGCACGCCCCGAGCTGGCAGACCTCCGGCTCCGCGCCTGGGCCCACATGCTCGGATTCCGCGGCCACTTTTCCACCAAGTCCCGCCGCTACTCCACCACCCTCGGCGCCCTCCGCGACGCCCGCGCCGAATGGCGCCGCGCCCAGGTTGCCCCGGCTGCACCGCAGGACGGCGAAACCACGCTCGTCCTCGCCCACTGGGTCTTCGCCGGAACGGGCCTCAGCGCAGGCGAATCCTGGCTCGCCGCCTCCCTCGAATCCGCCCCCGGAACGGAAGGAGAACCGACCCATGGCTGAACCGCGAGCCGCCTCCCCTGTCGTGGAGACTGCCGACCCTTCCTCGGTGCTCCTGACCGTCGAAGAAGCTGCCCGACGGCTCCGCATCGGCCGTACGACGTGCTTCAAGCTCGTCCTCGCGGGCGAGATCGAGTCGGTGACAGTCGGTCGTCTTCGCCGCGTTCCTCTTGAGGCGCTGCGCTCGTACGTCACCAAGCTCCGCTCTCGTCCCACCGAAGCGGCCTGAGGGGGCGGCCATGACAGAGGAGAAACGCACTCGCCAACCCAACGGGGCCTCGTCCATCTACCTCGGCAAGGACGGGAAATGGCACGGTCGGGTGACGGTCGGCGTTCGTGATGACGGCAAGCCGGACCGCCGTCACATCGAGCGGAAGACCAAGGCCGAAGTGACCAAGGCCGTCCGTGAGATGGAACGGGCGCGGGATGCCAAGAAACTGCGGAAGCCGGGCAAGGGCTGGACGGTCCAGAGCTGGCTTGAGCACTGGGTGGAGAACATCGCCAAGCCGTACGTCTCCGAGAACACGTACGACGGATACGAGGTAGACGTACGGGTTCACATCGTGCCCGGCCTGGGCGCCCACCGGCTTGAGCGGCTGGAGCCCGAGCACCTGGAGCGCTTCTACCAGCGGATGCAGAAGGCGGGCAGTTCGGCCGGCACCGCTCACCATGTCCACCGCACTGTCCGGGTCGCCCTCGGTGAGGCGGTACGGCGCGGGCACGTCCCGACCAACGTCGCCGAGATCGCCAAGGCTCCGCGCCTCGAAGAGGAGGACATTGAGCCGTACACGATCGAGGAGGTTCAGAGCGTCCTCGTCGAGGCGGCCAAGCTCCGCAACAGCGCGCGCTGGGTCGTCGCCCTTGCCCTCGGTCTGCGGCAAGGGGAGGCGCTGGGGCTGCACTGGGAGGACACCGATCTGGATGCGGGGTACGTCCGCATCCGCAAGAACCGGCTCCGGCCAAAGTACGCGCACGGCTGTGGAGACGACCCCTGCGGGCGGAAGGCTGGCTACTGCCCCAAGCGTGAGCAGGTCCGCCGAGAGCACAAGTCGACCAAGTCCCGCGCCGGACGGCGGACGATTGGTCTGCCCGATCCGCTGATCAAGCTCCTCCGTCAGCACCAGGAGGAGCAGGAGAAGGAACGGATCGCGGCTGGTGCCGACTGGGAGGGCAAGGGATACGTCTTTGCCTCGCCGACGGGCGGGCCACTGAGCCCCAACACCGACTATCACGTCTGGAAGCAGCTGCTTCGGGACGCGGGCGTACGGGACGGCCGTCTCCATGACGCTCGCCACACCGCAGCGACCGTCCTTCTCCTCCTCGGCGTTCCGGACGTCGTGGTCGACTCGATCATGGGCTGGGAGCCTGGGGGAGCGGCAAGGATGCGCGCCCGGTACATGCACATCACCGGCCCGATGCTCCGGAAGGTCGCACAGCAAGTCGGAGACGCGCTCTGGGAGCCGCCGACGGCTGACTGAGTGCCTGGCACTCAGCATCTTTCCCACCTGCGCCGGCTGCTTGAGTTCGGCACCGACCTGCATACCGCTCTGATCTCCACGAGGTATGACGGTGAAAACCGACCCCCTGTGACGTGAGTCACTGGAACCGGCTTTCGTCGTACGGACAGATGGAAGGTGTGGATACGACTCTGCGGAAACGCATCAGCACGGGGGACCAAGGCGCTTTCGGCGAGCTCTTCGACGCGTACGCACGTTCCGTCTACAACCACGCGTTCCGGCTTACGGGGAACTGGGCGCAGGCTGAAGATGTCGTGTCGCTGACCTTCCTGGACGCCTGGCGCCTGCGCGAGAAGGTCAATGAGGAAGGTGGCTCGCTGCGGCCCTGGCTGCTCGGGATCGCCACCAACGTCACGCGCAACACGCGCCGGGCGGCGCGACGGCACGCGGCCGCCGTCGCACGACTGCCCCGGGGTGAGGTCGAGCGGGACTTCGCCGACGAGATCGCCGGGCGCCTCGACGACTCGGCTCAGCTGGCTCTCGTACGGACCGCGCTGTCCGAGCTACGCAGGGCCGATCGGGAAGTTCTGGCCATCTGCGTCTGGGCGGGGCTCGACTACGCGGCGGCGGCCGAGGCGCTCGGGGTGCCTGTCGGAACCGTACGGTCGCGGCTCTCCCGAGCAAGAACAAAACTCGCGAAATATATGGAACCGCCTGCCGGGCGCGGACAGATGAGAGATGACCGCACCACTGCGGTCAGGCCCATCAAGGAGGGGAACCGATGACTGAGCTTCCCGAGAAAAGCCTTCCGCCGGGCCGTCACGAACTCCTCAAGGAGCATCTGATGACCGAGATCCGGCAGAGCGAGACGCCCGAGCAGGCTTCTGTACGCAAGAAGTGGCTGCGGCCCGCGTTCGCAGCGGCGGCCGTCGCCACCGCGGCCGCTGTCACCTTCGCGTTCCTCCCGCCATCCGGCGGGGGCGCGAGCGCGCAATCGCCGACAAAGGAGGCCGTGGCGTTGCTGGAGGACATCGCATTGGCGGCCGAGGGTGAGAAGGTTCCCGGCAACATCCGTGACGATCAATTCGTGTACGTCGAGAGCAGGGTGGCCTACACCAGGCACGAGGACGGCAAGAAGGCGAAGCTGGCTCCCATTCACGACCGGGAGATCTGGCTTTCGGTGGATGGCTTGCACACGGGACTGCTCCGCGAGCTTGACCACGAGGAGACCCTGAAGCCCGAGCCACCGGACGAGGCCGCCACCAACTACCGGAACCTGCAAACCCTGCCGACCGACCCCGACAAGATGCTGAAGTGGCTCCACCGGGTCAGTGACGGGGGCGACAGCGGCGAGAGCGCGGACCAGAACGCCTTCATGCAGGTCGGTGATCTTTCGTTCGAGACCTTGATGCCGCCCGCTCAGAGCGCGGCTCTCTACCGGGCGGCAGCCAGGATTCCCGGGGTTGTCGTCATCCCGGACGCGGTCGACGCGGCGGGGCGCCACGGCGTGGCCGTCGCACGCGTCAACGACGGAGAGCGCCAAGAGCTGCTCTTCGACAAGAAGACGAAGCAATTCCTGGGAGAGCGCGTCGTCGCCGTTGAAGACCTCCCGGACGGGCAGAAGAAGGGCGAACTCACCGGGTCCAGCGCGATCACCGAGCGAGCTGTCGTCGACAAGCCGGGGCAGCGTCCCTAGGAAGGCACGAAACCCTCGACCGGGCAGGCTGGAGGTAACACCGAAGCCATCGCCACGTCAGGAACGTGAAGCCCGGTGACAGCGGCTTGACGAAAGACACCGTTGGGTCCTCGCCGGGCAGGAGGCGGCTGGGGCCCAACGCGTTCGGTGGCCGAACGCCTCACATGCCAACCCGACGGCCCCGGCCACAGACTGATCTACGAAGGGTTCAGAAACAGGTTCTGAGCTTGAGTTTTAACCTCGGCGACTACGGTTCGGCGCCGACCAGGCCCACTTGAGGTGAACTCTGCAGTTCGCATGGCATGCATTCCATCCGCGGCGGACTCGGGAAGCCCGCCTCGCCAGCGCGCGACCGTCTGGGCGGGCCCCGGACGGCGCTACCCAACGCTCGGCCCGTCGCTGTGCAAGGCGGGTAGGGTCGTGGACCAAGTCTTCACTAGGCCGGTTGACACTTTGGGGTACAAAGCATGCCTACGCCTGAGCAGATCTGGGCGGACGCCGATCTCCCCACCCGTCGGCTCGCCGGGCTGGCTCTCAACCCGTCCGTGCCGGAGAGCATCCTCCTGCGGCTGCTCTCTGACGCTCCGCTTGCCGTACGGATGGTGCTGTGCCGGGATCGGATCCTGCCCGACGCAGTCGTCGACGCGGTGATCGAGCACCCGGACACCTACACCCGCAGCTTCTTCGCCCGTAACCCCCATGTCGATCCGGCCCAGCGAGTTCGACTGCTGGACGATCCCGAGTGGTTCGTCCGCGCCCACCTCGCCGAGGGACCGCGGGTGGCGGCCCCCGCCCAGCCCAGGCCCCTGCCCGACGAGGCCGTCGTCCACATGATCAGCACGTATGACGACGAACTCCTGGGCGGTCTCTTTTACCAGCAGGTCTCCACCAGGCTGCGCCGATCCATGCCCACACATCCGATCGCGAAGGTCCGCCGTTGGGGAGTCGGCAGCTGGGCATCACTGTCCACAGACATGCGAGCCGCACTGCTCACAGACCCCGACGACGGGGTCCGGGAGACAGCGCAGCGGCATGCGCGCTATGAGGATCCGGCGTGGGTGGAGAGCGCGCTCCCTGACCGACCGTGCCACGCCCGTACCGACACGCTGCTCCACCACGCCCTCAGCAGAGCTGTAGTAGACGGCGTCCTTGCCAGGTCCGTCGGCAAGGAGGACAAGGCGATGATCGCCGTCAACCCCTCCCTCCCTCGCGACGTAGTGGGCCTCCTGGCCGCCGACCCGGTTCCGCAAATACGGGGCCTGATCGCGCACCGCGCAGACCTCGGATCCGCCGAGCGCCGCGCACTCGTCGCCGATCCGGACCCGGGTGTGCGCACGAAGGTTGCGTACCGCGCGGACCTGGGACCAGCCGAGCGCCGCGCGCTGGCGACGGACCCCCACCCCGGCGTCCGGCTGGCCGTGTCCGTCCACCCCGCGCTGAGCGAGGAGGAACGGGCCCAGATCGACTACCAGGTCCCCATGGACCAGCCCTTCGTCTTCCACCCTGCGCTCGAGGTGCTCCGGGATCCCAAGACCGTCCGCCGAAACGCACTCTCCAACCACCCACTGCTGCGTCGGCAGGCAGCCAGGGACCACCTGCTGCCACCGGACCTCGTCGCACGCCTGGCGGCCGACGACGACCTCGGCGTACGCGTCCTGCTGGCCCAAAACCATCCAGAGGCCCCCGCGCCACTTCTGCTGCGCAGCTTCCTCGAGTACACCGGCCCCGAGCGCAGCCACCTCACCACCCGGCCGAACTTCCCGACCAACGGACTGGCCGCCTTCGCCGACCACGAGGACTCTGAGGTCCGGGCCTTGGCCACACGCGACCCCGAAACTGAGCCGGAAGCCGTGGAGCGGCTCACCCAGGACCCGGAATATGACGTGAGGGCAGCAGCGACGCGCCACCCGAATCTTCCGCAACCCCGGCTGGCAGTACTCCTCGACGACGAGGAGCTGGCCCACGCTGCGGCTGCGAACCCGGCGCTGGACTTGGAAACGATCCGCCAACTATTGAAGACGGACGGCCGACGGGTAAGGCCGCCGGCGTAGAGGAAGCTCCTGGTTGACCCCTGCGCTCTGCGAAGAACGAGTTGTGAAACACCGACGCAACGAGGCTTCACACCGCCGGTGTTCCGAAACCGCATGCCGCTCATGGAGAGGGGCGAGCGCAGGCGCTGCCCACGTGGGAGTGTCGGTCGTTTCGTGGCAGGCAACGCCGCGAAGAAGGTTAAAACTCAAGCTGAGGACGACCGACTGAGACGGAAAGCCAACTGAGACGGAAAATGAGACGGAGACCGTCGAAGGGCCCCACCGCAAGCGGTGGGGCCCTTCGACATCGTGCCCGGTGAGGCACTGGCGGAGGATACGAGATTCGAACTCGTGAGGGGTTGCCCCCAACACGCTTTCCAAGCGTGCGCCCTAGGCCTCTAGGCGAATCCTCCGTCGGAAACATTACAGGACGCCGGGGAGTGGTCGCGAACTCGTTCGTGCCGGTCAGATCCTGTACCCTGTGCGGAGCCCCTCACGCGGCGCTATCTGACTGAACTCCCCCAGGGCCGGAAGGCAGCAAGGGTAGGTTGGCTCTGGCGGGTGCGTGGGGGGCGCTTGCGTTCCGGGGACACATACCGGGGTACGTACGGGCCTGGCGACGGGGTTGTCCCGCGGGCGGTCCGGGTTGTCAGTGGGCGCCTATAACCTCGTATGCGTGTCGTCTCTCGCGCTGTACCGCCGTTATCGCCCGGAGTCGTTCGCCGAGGTCATCGGGCAGGAGCATGTAACCGACCCGCTGCAGCAGGCGCTGCGGAACAACCGGGTCAATCACGCGTACCTGTTCAGCGGGCCGCGCGGGTGCGGAAAGACGACCAGCGCGCGCATCCTGGCCCGCTGTCTGAACTGCGAGCAGGGGCCGACGCCCACGCCCTGCGGGGAGTGCCAGTCCTGCCGGGACCTGGCCAGGAACGGGCCGGGGTCCATCGACGTCATCGAGATCGACGCCGCCTCGCACGGCGGTGTGGACGACGCCCGTGACCTGCGGGAGAAGGCCTTCTTCGGGCCGGCCAGCAGTCGGTACAAGATCTACATCATCGACGAGGCGCACATGGTCACCTCGGCGGGCTTCAACGCCCTGCTGAAGGTGGTCGAGGAGCCGCCGGAGCACCTCAAGTTCATCTTCGCCACGACCGAGCCCGAGAAGGTCATCGGGACCATCCGGTCGCGGACGCACCACTACCCGTTCCGGCTCGTGCCGCCGGGGACCCTGAGGGAGTATCTGGCCGAGGTCTGCGGGCGTGAGGAGGTTCCCGTCGAGGACGGGGTCCTTCCGCTTGTTGTGCGGGCCGGGGCCGGGTCCGTACGTGACTCCATGTCCGTCATGGATCAGCTGCTGGCCGCGGTCGGTGCGGACGGTGTGACGTATGCCATGGCGACCTCGCTGCTGGGCTATACGGACGGGTCGTTGCTCGACTCCGTCGTCGAGGCCTTCGCGGCGGGGGACGGAGCTGCTGCCTTCGAGGTCGTGGACCGGGTGATCGAGGGGGGTAACGATCCGCGGCGGTTCGTCGCCGATCTGCTGGAGCGGCTCAGGGACCTGGTGATTCTGGCGGCGGTGCCGGATGCCGCCGAGAAGGGGCTCATCGATGCGCCCGCCGATGTCGTGGAGCGGATGCAGGCCCAGGCCGGGGTCTTCGGCGCGGCCGAGCTGAGCCGGGCCGCCGACATCGTCAATGACGGGCTTACGGAGATGAGGGGGGCCACCGCGCCCCGGCTTCAGCTCGAGTTGATCTGCGCACGGGTGCTGCTGCCCGCGGCGTACGGCGATGAGCGGTCCGTCATGGCTCGGCTCGACCGGTTGGAGCGGGGAGTCAACTTCACGGGGGCGGGGGCCGGGCCTGCCATGGGGTACGTGCCCGGGCCCGAGGTGCATGGGGGCGCGGTTCACGGGGGTGCGCAGGGCGGCTCGGCGGCGGTGCCTTCTGCTCCGCAGGGGAGCGGGGCAGAGGCGGCTCGGGCGGCGGTGCGGGGGGCCGGGGCTTCAGGCTCCGGTGCTGGTGGGGCGGCTGGGGGAGCACAGCAGGCAGGCTCCGCCGGGCCGGCTCAGGCCGCCGCCGCCCGGCCTCCGGCTGCGCCCGTCGCGCCGTCCCCTGAGCAGCAGCCGCCCGCTCAGGCGCCGGCGGGAGCTCCCCCGGCCGCATCCCCGCCCGCTCCTGCCGCCGGGGAAGCGCCCGGTGCCTGGCCCACCGCGACGGCTGCGGGCAGCGGTCGCCGTCCCGGTGGGTGGCCCACGGCGGCGCCCGCGGGCGGAGGGCGGACTCCGGCCGCATCGCCATCTCCCACTGCTCCGGCTGCTGCGGGCCCTCCCGCTCCGCCCGCTCCTGCCGCCCCTTCCGCTCCCGCGAGCGGTGGGCCCGACCCCCGCATGCTGTGGCCGAACATCCTTGACGCGGTGAAGAACCGGCGCCGATTCACGTGGATCCTGCTCAGTCAGAACGCGCAGGTCACGGGTTTCGACGGTACGACGCTCCAGCTCGGCTTCGTCAACGCGGGGGCGCGCGACAACTTCCTGAGCAGCGGCAGTGAGGATGTGCTGCGCCAGGCGTTGGCCGAGCAGTTCAACGTGCACTGGAAGATCGAGGCGAGCCTCGATACGGCAGGGGGTCCGGCGGCGCCTCCACCATCGGCCGGGCCCGGCATCGGCGGTGGTGGCTACGGCTCCGGAAGCGCCGCCCCTCCGCCCGCGTCCAGGCCCTCCACTCCACAGCAACCCGCCGCCCCGGCGCCCGGGTCCAGCACCCACCGGGCTCCGGCCGGCCCTGCTCCGGCGCCCGCACCGACACCTCCGCAGACATCGCGCCCATCAGCTCCGGAGCCACCGCCCGTCTCCCCGGAGGACGACGTCCCGGAGGACGACGATCCCGACCTCGACGAGTCGGCGTTGTCGGGGTATGAGCTGATCGTGCGGGAGCTGGGGGCCACGGTGGTGGAGGAGATCTCGAACGAGTAATAGCGAGTAGTAGGCAGACGCAGGCTGTCGCCCGCTCAGGGCGAGATCTGCACCTTCTTCGACACCGTCACCTGGTCGATGTCCGAGGTGCGGACCGTGACGTTCATGGTCCAGGTGCCGGGGAGGGGGAGGTTGAGGGAGTTGGTGCCCCAGTAGCCGCCCTGGTCGGTGAGTTCGGCGTCGATGGGGCCGATCTTCTCGGCGGCCAGGGTGAAGGTGAGGCGGAGTTCGGGGACCGTGGCGACGCCGTCGGGGCCTATGACGATCGCCTGGACCGTGTTCTCGTTGACCCGACCCGGTTCCAGGACGATCTGGACCTTGCCCTTGCCGTTCGGGGTGCCGACGTCGAAGGGGATCAGGGTCATCGAGGTGGTGGGCTGACCGGTCGGAGCGGTCGGTGCGTTCTGGGTCTCGGTGGCTGCCCGCCCCGGCTGGGTGCCGGTGAGAACCGTCGTGAGCAGCAACACCGCTACGCCCACGACGACTTCGGCCAGCACGGAACGGCGCAGGGCCCGGTGACGGGGCGGGACCTCGTCGGGTCCGGCAGGCTCGTCGGTCCCGTCAGGCACACCGGAATCCCCTGACCCATTGCCCCTGGGGTCATCGGGGTCGGACGCCGCCCCTGTCGAGGCACCGGCACCCCCGCCCCCCGTACGCGCCCCCACAGCCTCCAACTCCCGCACCCGCACCGGCTCTTGTGCCGCGAGCAGCCCCGCCGTCCAGCGACGCGAATACGCCGCCGCCCCCAACAGCAGCACCACCGCGCACACCTTGGCGGCCAGGAGCCGCCCGTACGACGTACCGGTGAGCGCCTCCCAGGAGCCGAGCCCCCGCCAGGACTGGTAGACACCCGTGACCACCAGGACCATCACGGACGCGAACGCGAGCCCCGAGAAGCGCGCCACCGACGCCGCCGAGGGCGGTGTCTCGGCTCGGTACAGCGTGGTGAGCAGCGCCGCGAGGCCGCCCATCCAGACCGCCATCGCCAGCAGATGCAGTACGGAGGAGACGATCGCCACGGGAACCTGGATCCCCGCGGACGCGTGCTCGGCGGCGGCCCAGGTGACGGTCAGCGCCACGGCGAGCACCCCGCCCGAGGCGAGGACGGCAGGCTTCGGCCGCTCTTCCCCCTGTGACTCACGCCCCACCACTCGTACGAGGAAGACCCCCGCCACCCCCACCAGCACCAGCCTCGCCAGCAGCGCCCACCCCGGCCTGCCGCTCAGCGTGTCCTCAAGGAGGGAGAGGTCGAAGAGGGTCGCGGGGCCGGTGCCGCGGGCGTACGGGCCGCGCAGGAACAGCAGCGCGACCGTGGACAGAAGCAGGGTCCACCAGGCGACGCGGAAGAGTCTCCGGAGGGGGTCGACGGCGGGCGGGCGGCAGGCGAGGACGAAGGTGGCCGCGCCGATGAGCAGCGCCACGGCGGTGTACGCGGCGTACCGGGCCATGTCGTAGAGCAGACCCGAGGCGGGGTTCACGGCGGGCTCGGCGGAGGCGTTCGCGGTGGTCTCGGAGGGTGCGCCGACGGAGAACGTGAACGCGCCCGAGATGGGATGGCTGTCCGCCGAGACCACCCGCCAGGCCACGGTGAACGTACCGTCCGGCAGATCGTCCTGGAGCCGTACGCGCACGGTGTCGGAGCCCCCGGCGTGCTCGGCGGGACCCGCGTTCATGCGCCGGTTGTCGGGGCTGAGGACCCGGATCGAGTCGTCGGAGATACCGACCGACTCGGTGAAGGTCATGGTGACCTGCTTCGGGGCGGTCTTGAGGACGGTGCCCTCGCGGGGGTCGGTGTCGCGCACGGAGGAGTGCGCGGACGCGGTGGTGGCACCGCCCAGCAGGAGCAGGGTGCCCAGCATCAGGACGAGGGCCACCGCCCGGCGCGGCGCCGCCATCCGCGGTATTCGGCCCACGTTGCCTCTTCCTCTCCCTTGCCCCCTGCTGCGTATCAAGCCCTGATGGCCCCTGATGGGGGATACGAATGTACGCAGCACCGTGCTCAACACCGCGCCCGCGCGCCCCCGCCCGTCCTCACCACGTCGGTCGCGCCGACACCCCGCCGTCCACGACCAGGTCGTGTCCCGTGATCCACGAGGCCATCGGGGAGGCGAGGAACACGCAGGCGTCACCGACGTCCTCCGGGCGGCCCAACCGGCCGGTGGGGACGGCCTGTTGCCAGCGCCGTACGCCGTCCGGCCAGGCCTCCGCAAGGCCTTCGCGGTCGATCAAGCCTGGTGAGACGGTGTTGACGCGGATCCCGTACGGACCGTACTCCAGGGCCGCCGACCGTGCGTGCATGACGACGGCCGCCTTGGACGCGGAGTAGTGGGCGTGCAGCGGGGCGGGGTGCGTGGCCTCGATGGAGGCGATGTGGGTGATGCTCCCGCCGCTCCCGTCCCTGCCGTTGCCCTCCCGCATCACTTCCACCGCGGCCTGTGTGCACGCGAACACGCTCGACAGGTTCGCGTCGACCACCGCCCGCCAGTCGGTCACGGTCATGCCGGGCAGTTCCTGGACCGGCTGTACGCCCGCGTTGTCGACCAGTGCCGTCAGGGTGCCGCCGCCCCAGTTCGCGGCCTCGCGCACCAGACGGTGGCACCCGGCCTCGACGGTCAGCTCGGCGTGCAGGGCGATCGCGCTGCCGCCCGAGTCCTTGATGAGCCCGACGACCTCGCGGGCCCCCTTCGCGTCCGTACGGTAGTGAACGGCCACCGCCGCCCCCGCCTCGGCGAACCGCAACGCGATCCCCCGCCCGATGCCGCCCGAGGCCCCGGTCACCAACGCCACCTGCCCGTCGAGCAGCCCGCTCACGGCCGGCTCAGCGCGGAGATCCGCACCGCCTCCGCCGGGTACCGCGCGGTCAGCTCGGCCGCGTCCCCGTGCTCGTACCCGCCGTAGGTGAACCCGGGCGCCATCGTGCACCCGAAGAACGACCAGGCGCCGCCCGCCACCACCCGCGCGCCCATCCAGGTCCCCGCGGGCACGGTGAACTGGACGTACTGCCCGCCGAGCACATCGGGACCGAGCACGACCGTGCGAGACGTACCGTCCGGGTCGAGCAGCAGCATCTCCAGCGGATCACCGAGATAGAAGTGCCACACCTCGTCGGTGGGAAGCCGGTGCAGCGCCGAGAAATCCCCCGGCTCCGAGGTCAACAGCACAACGATCGCGGTCCCCTCGGGCCGCCCGTCCCCCCGATCGGGCCCGGCCCAGGTCTCCCGGAACCGCCCGCCCTCCTTGGGGATCGGCTCCAACTGATAGTGAGCGACAAGGTCTTCAGGAGTGATGTCATGAGCCACCCACCGACCATGCCCCACAGGCCCTACCGACGCATCCCCAACCCGCCAACTCGCCCCCGGCTCACCCGCGCCCCGTCAGATGCGCCCTGGCAGGAGAAAGGCGAGTCGGGCCCGCTTCTCCGGCAGGTACACCTCCGGCAGATCGATCTCAGGCAGCACCACCTCGGGCCCGAGCTCGAACCCCTGTCGCATCAGCCGCTCGATCACCTTCACATTGCGCACGTCGGGCTCGACCACGACCCGCCTCCGCCCGAGCCCGACCAGCACATACGCGGCGAAGACGCCGATGAGACCGGAGGAGTACCCCGCCCGGTCACCATCACCATCACGAGCGGGAGCTATCAGCAGGTGAATACCGATGTCCCCCGGCTCGACCTCGTAGCACTCACTGACCCGGTCGGCCGTCGGCTCGTACGTCTGGAAGAGCGCCGCCGGCGCACCGTCCAGAACCGCCAGAAACGCGTGATGCGTATCGAGCGAGTCCAGCAGCTCGTACGTCTGAAGCACCCGCTCCCTGCTGAACCCGCCCATCCCCCAGAACCGCGCCCGTTCCGCGGTCACCCAGCCATGGATCACGTCGAGGTCGGCCTTCGGCTCCACCCGCAGCACGCGCACCGTGCCCAGTCCGTCCACGGTCTGCTCATGAACGGGCCGGCGGCCATGCCCGTACGCCTCAGTCGTCATCGTTCCCCAATCCATCTCTCTCCTTGGTCAGCTGAGCGAAGTCGGTGATCACGGGGGCCAGATCTCCCGTGAGCCACAAGGGGAGTTGGTCACGCTCGTGCGGTGAACCCGGAACACCCGACGCACCGAACGGGACGGCCCAGCGGCTGTTCTCACGGCAGGCGACGTCCCATACGTAACGGGCGGCGGGACCACGGGCCGCACGGTCGGTGATCCCGGGGACCGAGGAGGTGCACAGCACGCAGTCGTGATCGCCGGAGAGCGCGGGTCCGCCGCCGTCCGCCGCCGACTCGCTCAGCGGAAGTGCGCGCCACGCGTCCAGGCGATGAGTGTCGCCCCAGGTGCCCTGCGGGGCGTCCGCGGCCACCTCCTCCACGGCCGCCCGTACGACTTCGGCGCGGTCGATGCCGTACAACTCCCGTGCGGTGAGGAGGCTTTCGAGGGCGTAGCCGATGCGCGGGACGAGGGCGAGCCAGGGGCGGAAGACCTCGGGGTGGGCCGGGGGCAGCCCGGTCAGGCAGGCCAGGGCCGGGTGTGCGGCGAGGCGTCGTACGACGGCGCTGCGCACGGCCGCGTATGTCGCCGCCCCCGTGCTGTCGGACTCCATGTGGAGGTCCCAGCGCAGGAGCCGGTCACGGAGGGCGGTGGCATCGGGGGTGAGGTCGTCGAGGGCGGTGAGGTGGTCCAACAGGGCCTTCGCGGAGGCGAGATGGGTGTCCATGTGGAGGGCACCCATGTCCTCGACCGACCAGTCCTTCCTCTCCTCGAGGAGATGGCGCAGGCGGGCCGCCCGGTGCGGGGCGGCGAACTCGACGCCGAGCGGCGTCGCGGGGCCGCGCTGGTTCGCCATCACGGCGATGCCGTCGTCGAACGTGCCGCGCGGCATGGGGGCGTACCAGCCGCGCCACTCATGGCCGGGCTCCCAGGCGGGAACGATCCGGATCCCGTTCCGCTCGTCCCTGAGCGGCACGCGGCCCGCCACCCGGTGCAGCAGTCCGCCCTCGGTGTCGGCGGCCAGCACGACGTTCACGGGCTCGGCCCAGTCGTCGAACGCCCGGTCCACGTCCGCGACTTGGCGAGCCCGGAGCAGGGGGAGCAGCGCACTGAAGCCGAGGTCCTCGGTGACACGCGGCGGGTAACGCAGGCTGACGGGCCCCTGACTGTCACTGTCGCCGATGATGACGGGCCCGCGCCCGGTCTCGACGACCTCGACCTCGACGGGGTCACCGCCCGCCACCTCGACCGTCTCCACATGCCCGTACGCGGCCCGCCACTCCCCGTCCGGACCGAGCGCCTCCACCCGTTCCCCGGACCTGCGCAGCCGCTCCCGGTACAGGTCCTGATAGTCGGCCATCGCATTGGTGATCGCCCACGCCACCGTGCCCGTATGCCCGAAATGCGCGATACCCGGAACGCCGGGCACCGCGAGCCCGACCACATCGAACTCCGGGCAGGACAGATGGACTTGCTGATAGATACCGGGCGCTTCGATGAACCGGTGGGGATCGCCCGCGATGACCGGCCGGCCGTCGACGGTGCGCTCGCCCGTCACCAGCCACCCATTGCTGCCGGACGTACCGGGCCCGTCCGCCGCGAACAGCCCCACCGCCTCCGTCCCCAGCCGGCGCCCGACCTCCTCCCGCCACAGCTTGGCGGGGAACCCGGCGAACAGGATGTGGACGGCGAGCCAGACACCCAGCGGACTCCACGGTTCCCAGCGGCCGGGCGTGAGGCCGGTCGCCGTGAACTCCTGCGTCCGGGACGCCCCTTCGGCCAGGCCCTCGTTGACCCCGTCGACGTACGCCCGGACCCAGGCGGCCGTCTCGGGGTCACGTCTCTCCAGGGCCGCGAAACAGCGCCTCGCGGTGTCGTCGAGCCGGACCTGTCTCGCGAACCGGTCCCAGGGGAGGGCGTCGGCGCCGAGGAACGCGGCCGAGGTGCCCTGCGCCCGGTGCCGCTCGACCTCGAGCTGCCAGGCACGGTCGGCGGCGGCGTTACGTCCCTGCGCGAAGGCGAGTTCGCGTGCGCTGTCCGCCCGCAGGTGCGGGATCCCCCAGGGGTCGCGATACGTTCCCGGGCTCAGGTGCTCTCCGGCGTCCACAGGTCCTCCACAGTTTTTAGGTTAGGCTACCCTAACTACGACTGGTCGGAGTCGTACGGAGGGTGGGCACCATGGGGCAGGGTCACGGCTGGGAGGGCGCGGTCCTCAAGCTGTTCCGGGGCAAGGACTTCGTGTTCACGGTCACCGGGGCCGAGCAGGTCACCGAGCACTACCGCCGGCTCCACCTCACCGACGGCGGGATGCTCGCCGCGACCGGCGTCCACCCGACGATGTGGGTGCGGCTGTGGTTCGACAATGCGGGCAAGCCGCACCAGCGCGCCTACACGCTCGTCGACCCGGATCCGGAGGCAGGCACCTTCAGCCTCGAGTTCGCACTCCACGAGGGGTGCGCCAGTGACTGGGCGCGGGCGGCGAAGCCCGGGGACACCATCGAGGCGACGCTCCAGGGCACGGGCTTCCAATGGCCCGAGCCCGCGCCCTCGCACGTCTTCGCGATCGGCGACCCGGCATCGCTGCCCGCGCTCAACTCCCTCATGGACGCGGTGGGTTCGGCCCCCGCCACGGTCTGGCTCGAGATGCCGTACGACTCCCTGGACGGCCTTCCGCTACGCCTGGACCCGTCCCGCCACGACCTGCGCACGGTGCCGCGCCTGGGCTCCGGCGCCGAACTCGTCTCCCGGGTACGCGCGTCCCTCCCCGACCTCCTCAAGGACCGGGACCCGGCCGAGACGTACGTCTGGATCGCCTCGGACACGGCAACGACACGCTCACTCGCCGCGTACGTCCGCAAGGAGCTGTCGGTACCCAAGCAGCGGGTGCACGCGTTGGGATACTGGCGGGAAGGGTGAGCGTAAGGCGACGAAGGGCTGCCGTCTTCCTCGTGCGGTACGCGTTGTTTTTCTGGTTTGTCCGTGACCCGCTCGGTAGGAACACACCAAGCCGACCTCGCGGAATTACCCTTTCGTACTGCTTTGCTGCGTAATTTCCGTGCTCCACTACCGCGCCTTGGCTGCGCCCGGAAGGTCATGACCGGTAGGCTTTCCGTGTGATCTTCAAGCGCATCGGAAACGGCCGGCCGTACCCCGACCACGGCCGGGAAAGCACCCGGCAGTGGGCGGATGTCGCGCCGCGCCCGGTCCGCCTCGATCAGCTGGTGACGACCAAGGGCCAGCTCGACCTGGAAACGCTGCTCGCCGAGGACTCGACGTTCTACGGCGACCTCTTCGCGCATGTCGTGAAGTGGCAGGGCGATCTGTACCTGGAGGACGGCCTGCACAGAGCCGTCCGCGCCGCGCTCCAGCAGCGCCAGGTGCTGCACGCCCGCGTCCTCGAGCTCGACTGAGCACGCCCCCTTTGTGCGCCCGTTGGGCCTTTCGGGTTGGGCTGAGCGCCAGACAATGATCGTCTAGTAGGCATAGCCACCCGGGCGCACTACGCTGCGCTCATGAGCATGCTGACTCCCCCTGGGATGGGCGGCCAGTACAAGATCACGGGGGACAAGTACCCGCGGATGCGCAGCAACCGCGGGCGCCGCAAGCTCGTGTTCGCGGTCGTCGGCTCCGCCACCGCCCTCGGTCTGCTCGGCTGGGGGACAGTGCAGCTCATCGACGTGTTCACAGGCGGTGGCGACAAGGCCGGGGCGGTCGGCACGGCACCGGACTGCACGCCCTCGCCGTCACCGTCCGCCTCGCAGCAGCCGGTCAGAGCCCTCCCCAAGCCCGGCCAGATCACCGTGAACGTCCTCAACGCCACGCCCCGCAGCGGCCTCGCCAAGAGCACCGCGGACGAACTCAAGAAGCGCGGCTTCAAGATCGGCGAGGTGGGCAACGCGACGAAGGAGTACGACAAGAAGGTCAAGGGTCCTGGGATGCTGCTCGGTGCCGCGGCGGCCACGGACGCAGCGCTTCCCGTACTCCGCACCCAGCTGGCCGGCGCCCAGCTGAAGACCGACACCCGTACGAAGCCCGCCGAGGTCGACCTCATCATCGGCACCGGCTTCAAGGCGCTGGCGAAGAAGGCGGACGCCGACAAGGCCATGACGACGCTGGCCAAGCCGACGCCTACGCCGTCACAGACGAAGCAGGGCTGTTAGCCGCTCAGGTCAAACGGGCCTTCGGCCCGGTTCGGCCACTCGGCACTACTCGGCGGACCCGTACATCCGGTCCCCCGCGTCTCCGAGCCCCGGCACGATGTAGCCGTGCTCGTTGAGCCGCTCGTCGATGGACCCCGTCACGACGGTCACCGGCGTGCCGGCCAGCTCGCGTTCCATGACCTCGACGCCCTCCGGGGCGGCCAGGAGCACCACGGCGGTCACGTCGTCGGCGCCGCGCTTGATCAGTTCCTGGATGGCCGCGACGAGGGTGCCGCCGGTGGCGAGCATGGGGTCGAGTACGTACACCTGGCGGCCGGAGAGGTCTTCCGGCATGCGGTTCGCGTACGTGGACGCCTGGAGCGTCTCCTCGTTGCGGATCATGCCCAGGAAGCCCACCTCGGCGGTCGGCAGCAGGCGCACCATGCCGTCGAGCATGCCGAGGCCGGCCCGCAGGATCGGTACGACGAGGGGGCGCGGGTGGGACAGCTTGACGCCGGTGGTCCCGGCCACCGGGGTCACGATGTCCACCTGTTCGGTACGCACGTCACGGGTGGCCTCGTAGGCGAGCAGAGTGACCAGCTCGTCGGCCAGCCGCCGGAAGGTCGGGGAGTCGGTGCGCCTGTCGCGCAGCGTGGTGAGCTTATGTGCGACCAGAGGGTGGTCGACGACGTGAAGACGCATGCGACCAGGGTATCCGGGCCCCACGCCCACGCCCCCGCAAACCCGTACCGGCATCAAACCGCCCATCAGGGGGAAGGTGGCAGGGACGGACTGGGATGGTGACCTATGCGAAACGGGGAACAGAACCAGGCGGCCTCCGACCGACGCCGGGGGCCCATGAACAGCGCCGCGCTGCGGGGGGCCTCCGGTCGGGGGACCCCGGGGACGGCGGGCAGCTCCGCCCTGCGGGAGACCTCCGGTCAGGGAACCGCGGGAGAGCCGGCGGGCAGCTCCGCCCCGCGCAGAACCCCCAGTTGGCCGACGCCGCAGAAAAATTCTGAAGCGTCCGTGCCACGCGAAACCGCCGGCCCCGCGCTCGCACAGCGAAAGGCCGACGGGTCCTCCGCCGCCGCGCCGCGCAGGACCGGCCCCGCAAGCCCTCCGCAGGAGACTCCGCGCAGGACCCGCCCCGGAAGCCCTCCTCAGCGGGCCCCGAGGAGGGCCGCCGCGCGGAGCGACCCGTACGACACCACCGCCGGAAATTCCCCGACGGGCCCGCCAGGCTCGCCGGAAACGGTCGCCGGAGGCTCGCTGGACCCGGGCGCCGCCGAAGGCGTGGGCGGCGTGGCTGAAAGTGATGCCGAGCGGCGTCGGCGGCGGGCGCAGTTCTTGCGGGACCTTGCCGAGGCGCGGGAATTGCGGGATCGGGTGCAGCCGCGGCGGGCCAAGACGGCACGGTTGCGACACGCCATGCGAATGCGCACGTTCCGTTGGTAGGCGGTGGGCCACGCCAGACGCGTACAGGCCCGTACACAGCACAACGGAGCGCCACTGGTGGGGCGTACGGGTCGGCACCGGACAGGCGTTGCGTCACGGAGCTCTCCTCGGCGTACGATCCCGCTGACGGCGGGCGCCGAGCGCCCAGGTGAGGGGCCACGCGTACGGCCGTGAAGACGCGACCGTGACACAGCGAGCCGAAGACCTCTCCTGAACGCTCTGTTTCTGCCACGATTCCGAGTGGGCGGGGCTCGGCGCAGCACTCCCCGTCCGCAACCTCCGCCGGGGGGATCCCCAACCGGCACGCCTATGACCAGTGGGAGAGTCACGGTGTACTTCGCCGCACTGCTCGCGCGCACCGAAGACGGGTGGGAAGCGAGCGACACAGAGCTCGACGATGTGGAGACCCTGTCGGATCTGGCCGACCTGGCCCGCGAAGCCTCGACCGAGGACGACACGGTGCTCGTGCTCATCGAGCAGGAGGACGCATGGTTCGGCGTCGTCCGCGTGGATGGCGAGGAGGACCCTCGTATCTACGTCTCGGACGCCGCCGCAGCAGCCCGCAGCTCGTACGGCGAGATCCTGCTCACGGACGAACTGCTCGGAAGGGAGCCCGGCGACGACGTCCCGGACCTGGACTCCCTCGACCTCGACGGCACGGAGGACGGTGATCCCGAGACCGATTCCGACGACGACGATGACGACGTCGGCGGCACCGCTTCGGGCGAGGCCGTGCCTGCCGGCCCCATCGGAGACCGCGAAGTCCTCGCCGACCTGGGCGTGGACGAGAAGGAACTGCTCGCCCTGGAAAGCAACGACGCACTGAACGAGATCGCCGAAGTCCTGGGCGCGGCGGAGGTCCTGGAGACCGTCCGCTGAACGCTCAGGAGGCGCACGACCCCGTACGCGACCGCTGGCGGGCCGCGATGCGGCTCGCCCTGGACGAGGCCGAACTGGCCGTCCGGGGCGGGGACGTCCCCGTCGGCGCCGTCGTGCTGTCCGCGGACGGCACGACGGTGCTCGCCACCGGACACAACGAACGCGAGGCCACCGGCGATCCCACGGCGCACGCCGAGGTGCTCGCCATCCGCCGCGCCGCCGCCGAGCTCGGCCGGTGGCGGCTGACGGACTGCACGCTCGTCGTGACCCTCGAACCCTGCACGATGTGCGCGGGCGCGATCGTGCAGTCCCGCGTGGACCGCCTGGTCTACGGCGCCCGCGACGAGAAGGCCGGCGCGACCGGCTCCCTCTGGGACGTCGTACGCGACCGGCGCCTCAACCACCGTCCCGAAGTGATCGGCGGCGTACTCGACGAGGAGTGCGCCCGCTTGCTCACCGACTTCTTCCGCGACCGCTGAACCGGCCCGCCCGCGTACCGGCGGCCGAATACGGATTTCAGCGCACGACCCCATGTGGGCTAGGATCTCTCTCGGTAGCGTGTCCGAGCGGCCGAAGGAGCTCGCCTCGAAAGCGAGTGTGGCGCAAGTCACCGAGGGTTCAAATCCCTCCGCTACCGCTTCGGAAGGGCCCCGTCGAGTGACGGGGCCCTTCGTGTGTGCGGAGTGCGTGCGGGGTGTGTGGGGAGACGCGTCGAAGGCAAGAACGGTGATAGGACAAGTGACCGAGTTACACTCACCGCCGGCAAACACGGGGCCCGGTGGGGCAGCAGGTCAACAGGGGAGGCCGCGGTGGCGGTGAATTCGAAGAAGATCGCCATCTATGTGCTCGTGGTCTTCGTGCTGTACGTGATCATCACCGACCCGGGCAAGGCCGCCGACTATGTCCAAATAGGGTTCGAGGGCATTTCGAACGCCGCTCAGGCCGTCGGCGACTTCATGACGTGGCTCGCCAATGGCGCCAAGGACTGAGCCAGGGGCCGAGAACTGAGCCCCAAGGTCAGCCATACGACGCCCCGTACAGCCCCGTATCGGAATGGTGTGGGGCCGAAATGCGCCTTATGGCCCAATCTGCAATCAACACCACCCTTTGCAGTGCTTGCACACACTGGACATGTCTTGTGATGCTATGACCGCTTTTGACGGAAGAGTTGCATGACCTGTGTGAGTTGATGGACAAAGAGGTGGCGTTGACCGTGTCGGCCAGTACTGCGCCGCCCCAGGAAGAGGTCCCGGCGCCTGCTCCCGCCCCCGAGAAACGTCGCAGTGCCGACACCCGGGCGCTCACCCAGGTGCTCTTCGGCGAGCTGAAGCAGCTGCGGCCGGGCACGCCCGAGCACCACCGCGTACGCAGCGCGCTCATCGAGGCCAATCTGCCGCTCGTGCGCTACGCCGCCGCTCGCTTCCGCAGTCGCAACGAGCCCATGGAGGACGTCGTCCAAGTGGGCACGATCGGGCTGATCAACGCGATCGACCGCTTCGACCCGGACCGGGGCGTGCAGTTCCCGACCTTCGCGATGCCGACCGTCGTCGGCGAGATCAAGCGGTACTTCCGCGACAACGTCCGCACCGTGCACGTACCGCGCCGGCTGCACGAACTGTGGGTGCAGGTGAACAGCGCGACCGAGGACCTCACGACGGCCTTCGGGCGTTCGCCCACCACCGCCGAGATCGCCGAGCGGCTGCGGATCGCGGAGGAGGAGGTGCTGGCCTGTCTCGAGGCCGGACGCTCGTACCACGCGACCTCCCTGGAGGCGGCCCAGGAGGGTGACGGGTCGCCGGGCCTGCTCGACCGGCTCGGCTATGAGGACCCGGCCCTTGACGGAGTCGAGCACCGCGATCTCGTACGCCACCTCCTGGTCCAACTCCCGGAACGGGAGCAGCGGATCCTGCTGTTGCGCTACTACAGCAATCTCACGCAGTCGCAGATCAGTGACGAACTGGGCGTCTCCCAGATGCATGTGTCAAGGCTGCTCGCCCGGAGCTTCGCCCGCCTGCGATCCGCAAACAGGATCGAGGCGTGACCCGCCGGAGCGAATCACCCTTAAGGCTATTTCCCGACAGTTCTGTGGTGAAAAATGGCCATACCCTCTTTATCCAGGGCCGATTGACCCCCTCGGTGTCGACAAGTCACTACAGCGTGTTGCCGACATGTGACATTCTTCCGGAAGCGCGTTTGCCGCAGCTCTGCCTCCGGTATTCAGGTGGAGGCTGCGTTCCTTCGACGGGAACGTCCGCCGCGTCCGTCCGCGACCCAAAGGGGGTGGCATGTCCGCAGATCAGGGCAGCTCGAAGGTGCTCACACTCGCGCAGAGCGAGTCCGCACCCGACGTGCTTCACAGTGTCGATGTACCGGCTGTCGATGTGCCGCCGGTTCCCCCGGCCCTTCCGGCCCCGGCCCCCAGGACCTCGGAAGCCATCGACACCCGCACCCTGTCCCGCTCCCTGTTCCTGCGGCTGGCCGCACTGGACGCGAACAGCCCGGAGCGCGCCTACGTCCGAGACACCCTCATCGAGCTCAACCTCCCGCTCGTGCGCTACGCGGCAGCCCGCTTCCGCAGCCGTAACGAGCCCATGGAGGACATCGTCCAGGTCGGCACCATCGGCCTGATCAAGGCGATCGACCGCTTCGACTGCGAACGGGGCGTGGAATTCCCGACGTTCGCGATGCCGACGGTCGTGGGCGAGATCAAGCGCTTCTTCCGCGACACCTCGTGGTCGGTCCGCGTTCCGCGCCGGCTCCAGGAGCTGCGGCTCGCGCTGACGAAGGCGAGCGACGAGCTCTCCCAGAAGCTGGACCGCTCCCCGACGGTGCCCGAACTCGCCGCCGTACTGGGCGTGTCCGAGGAGGACGTGGTCGACGGCCTGGCGGTCGGCAACGCGTACACGGCGTCCTCGCTCGACTCCCCGGCCCCCGAGGACGACGGCGGCGAAGGCTCCCTCGCGGACCGCCTCGGCTACGAGGACACGGCCCTGGAGGGTGTCGAGTACCGCGAGTCCCTCAAGCCCCTGCTCGCCAAACTCCCGCCCCGTGAGCGGCAGATCATCATGCTCCGCTTCTTCGCGAACATGACGCAGTCGCAGATCGGCGAGGAGGTCGGCATCTCGCAGATGCACGTCTCCCGGCTGCTTACGCGGACGCTGTCGCAGCTGCGCGAGGGGCTCATCTCGGACTAGAGGGCTTGGAAGTCCCGGCCGTTCCCCGGTGGCCCCTCGAAAGGGGCCACCGGGGAACGGCTTTTAGGAGCGCGGGGCTGTATCAATTTGCGGTTCCGCCGCGTGGGCGCGACCAGCCACAGACGGCCCGCAGCCTACGAACGACCCGCATTCCCCGTCCTCTCAGCGACCGAGCAGGCGCATGGCCCGCTTACCCGCCGCCGACTCCTCCAGCGTGTCCCACAGCTTCGCGGACCCGGTGTACGTGTACACGCCGGGAGCCCCCTGCGCCGCGCACCCGTCGCCGTACGACGTGATGCCGATCTGGAACACGCCCTTGCGCCCTTGCAGCTTGCGGAAGATGGGCCCGCCGCTGTCGCCCTGGCAGGAGTCCTTGCCCTCGACGCCGGCGCACATGTTGACCTTCGTGTCGTACTGCGGGTACGACGCCTTGCACTCGATGTGCGACACGATCGGCACGTCCACCGCGCGCAACCGGTCCGGATAGTTCGTCACCTCGGTGTTGGTGTTGCCCCAGCCGATGACGGTGGCCTTGGCGCCCGGACGGATCAGCGCGTCCGTGCCCGCGGTCGGCAGGTTGACCGGGGCGACACCCTCGACGGGCTCCTCCAGCATCAGAAGCGCCAGGTCGTACGCCCCCTCGCCCTTGGCGTAGCGGGGGTGGACGACTATCTCGGCGACATTCCGCAGCTCGCCCTGGTTCTTGTTCGACAGCACGGTCCGGCCGACGACGGTCTCGATCTCCTTGGGCTTCGTACCCTCGACGCAGTGCGCGGCCGTCATCACGATGCCGGGCTCCAGCAGGCTGCCGCCGCAGAACTGCCGGTCGTGGGGGTTGCCGGTGCCCTTCTGCAGCAGTGCCGCCATGAACGGGTGCTTGCCGTCGGGCTGTTCGGTGCCGCCGATGATGCGGGTGCCCGGGCGGCCGCGGTCCGCCGAATCCGCGGCGTGGGCCGTTCCGACGGACGTGACAGCGAGCCCGAGTGCGGCACCGGCCGCGAGTGCGGCGGTGGTGATGCGGCGGGCCGCTGTTCTGCGAGTGAGGGAATGGGGGGAAAGACGCATGTGGGGGTGTCTCCAAAACGCTGAACGAACCACCCCGGCCGGACGCTCCCTCGCGTCCCAACTTGCCTGAACCGCAAGGGAGTCACCCGACGGAAGTGGCATGGCGTTCTGTCAGACGGGATACGCGGGGCGGAGGTTCACTCGCGGGATCACTCGATGCCCATCCGTCTCTTTCTATCTGACGTACCGTCAGTCAAACTGGCGCGATGCGTCAGGTGACGGTGACTTGGATACGTGACCGCCGGGCCGCCGTGGCCGGTGCCGCGGCGGCGGTCGTGGTGTGTCTGGGCGGGGTGCTCGCCGCGTGCGGGGGCGGCGGGAGCGGTGACGACGGGTACGTCGCGGTCGGGGCGGCCGGTGGTTCGCCTCCGGCTTCCGGTTCGGCGGCGAATCCCACGGGGGAGGTGTCGATGGTGCCGCTGGACAGGGCGCCGGGCTCCGAGGGCGCCGGGGGAGGCGGGAATTCGGAGGGTGCGACCGATGGCACTGGTCCCGGTGGAGCTCAGGAGCCGGGCACGGAACCGGCGCCTGGTCCTTCCGCCTCCGCGGGTCGGGGCGCGCCCGGGAACGAGGGCGGCTCCGGTCGTACGGAAGGGCCCGCGGGGGAACGTACGGAAGAGAGCCCGGCGCCTTCGTCGTCTGCGGGCGAGGGCGGCAGCGGTACGGCGCCCGATGCGCCCGCGGCGCTGAACGTGAGCGCCCCCGAGCGCGAACCCACCGACAAGCGCTGGTGCGAAAAGGTCACCCTCGACTTCCACAACACCGGTGGCAGCGCGGTGCGTTCGGGCACGGTGACCTTCGAGACGCACATCATCGACGCGCTCGGCATCGACTGGGCGACGATCAAGTCGGCCGAGAAGCTTCCCGCACCGGTCGGCGCCGGTGCGCGGAAGGAGAAGACCTGGACGGTGTGCGTGGACGCGTGGCGCGTGCCGCTGGGCATGCACATCGAAACGCGTGACGTGTCCGTGCGGTGGGAGTAGGGCTCCGGCGTACGGGAGTTACGGGACCTACTGGCGTACGGGAGTCAGCGCCGTACCCGAGTTACATGAACGCGAGCCAGGCCACGCCGGCCACGATCGCGACGGCCACGATCACGCCTACGATCACGCCGATACGGGGGCCTGCCGAGGCTGCCTGCTGGCGGCGGCCCTGCGGACCCTCGTCGACGAAGGCGCGGAACATCTGGGTGCTGCCCGCGGGGTCGTTGTTGCCCTGGGGGCCCTGGGTGTTTGCCATGGCCCTGGACCCTAGCGAATGCCTCCGGCTTGCCCAAGTGCTGGGGGTGCCGTCTGCTGGTGCTGGTCACCCTGACTCGGTGTCGCCGTCACGGGGGCTTCGCCCCCGGCCCCCCCTCTGTCGGCCTGAACGGCCTCGTCCTCAAACGCCGGACGGGCTGGAGGTGCTTTGCCAAGGTTTTAGGGCCGCCCCACCCTCTTTCATTTGCCTGTAGCAACCACATACTTCTATGGTTGCCTAGAGCAACGAAGGAGAGTGTGATGGCCGCTCAAGAGCAGTACGAGGAGCTGGCCCGGCAGCTCAGTGCCATCGGGGCTGTGAAGCGGGGGCTCGGGCGGGTGTTGCCGCAGGAGTGTCCTGCGGGGGCCGCTGCCGTGCTCGCGTTGGTGGAGCGGCACGGGGAGATGCGGATGAGCCGGCTGGCGGAGCTGCTGGCCATCGATATGTCGGTGACCAGTCGGCACGTCGCTCATGTCGCGGGACGCGGGTGGATCGACCGGTCCCCCGATCCCGCCGACAAGCGGTCGCGCATCCTGCGGCTCACTCCCGCGGGGCGGGACATGCTCGCCGAGATCGCCGAGCGGTACACACGGACGCTCGCCCACTACCTGGGGGACTGGTCCGACGACGAGGTCGAGCAGCTCAACTCCCTGCTCGGACGACTGCGTGCGAGCTTCGACGACTGCCGGCCGGCCGCGTCCACCCCTGCACCAGACGTGACATGACGAAACGTAAGAAAAGGAAGCCCATGGCTACGACCGCACCGACCGGTGTGCGGGGCTCTCACGCCAAGCACTCATCAGGCGGCTCCCCCGACGGCGCTCCGATGACGCACCGGCAGATCATGGAGGCGCTGACCGGGCTGCTGCTCGGTATGTTCGTCGCGATCCTGTCGTCGACGATCGTCTCCAACGCCCTGCCCGACATCATCAACGACCTCGGCGGCGGGCAGAGCGCCTACACCTGGGTCGTGACCGCGTCGCTCCTGACGATGACGGCGTCCACCCCACTGTGGGGCAAGCTCGCCGATCTCTTCTCCAAGAAACTGCTGGTCCAGCTGGCCCTCGTCATCTTCGTGGGCGGTTCGGCGGCGGCGGGCCTGTCGCAGAACCCGGGCATGCTCATCGCGTGGCGCGCGGTCCAGGGCATCGGCATGGGTGGCCTGACCTCGCTGGCCCAGATCATCATGGCGGCGATGATCGCCCCGCGTGAGCGCGGCCGCTACAGCGGCTACCTCGGCGCCACCTTCGCCACCGCGATGGTCGGCGGCCCGCTGATCGGCGGCGTCATCACCGACACCAGCTGGCTCGGCTGGCGCTGGACCTTCTACGTCGGCGTGCCCTTCGCCGTGATAGCCCTGATCGTGCTGCAGAAGACCCTGCACCTTCCGGTCCTCAAGCGTGAGGCCAAGGTCGACTGGGCCGGTGCCTTCTTCATCACCGCCGCGGTCTGCCTGCTGCTGGTCTGGGTGACCTTCGCCGGGGACAAGTACGACTGGGTGTCCATGCAGACGTACGCGATGGTCGGCGGCACGCTCGCGCTCTTGGCGATCTTCGTCCTCGTCGAGACGAAGGCGCGCGAGCCGATCATCCCGCTGCGGCTGTTCCGCAACCGCACCATCACGCTGGCTTCCATCGCCGCCCTGTTCGTCGGCATCGCCATGTACGTGGGCGTGATCTTCTTCAGCCAGTATTTCCAGCTGGCCCGCGACGAGTCGCCGACCATGTCCGGCGTCATGACCATCCCGATGATCGCCGGTCTCGCTCTCGCTTCGACCATCTCCGGCCAGTTCATCTCCCGGACCGGCCGGTGGAAGGGCTGGCTCCTCGCCGGCGCGGTGCTGCTGACCGCCGGGCTCGGGCTGCTGGGCACCATCCGGTACGACACCCCGTACTGGAGGGTGTCGGTCTTCATGGCTCTGCTGGGTCTCGGTGTCGGCATGATGATGCAGAACCTGGTGCTGTGCACGCAGAACCAGGTGGAACCCAGCGACCTCGGCGCCGCCAGCTCCACGGTGAACTTCTTCCGTTCGCTGGGCAGTGCGGTGGGCGTCTCCGCGCTCGGCGCGGTCCTGAGCCACCGGATCACGGACTACATCAAGGACGGAGCGTCCGCCCTCGACCCGAAGTACGCGTCCGCGCTCACCGGTTCCAGCACCTCCAGCAGCATCCCGGACGTCGACTCGCTGCCCGGCCCGGTCCGCACGCTCGTGGAGAGCGCCTACGGCCACGGCATCGCGGACGTCTTCTTCTACGTCTCACCGGTCGCGCTGCTCGCCCTCGTCGTCTGCCTCTTCATCAAGGAGGTCCCGCTGCGGACCAGGGTCGGGCCGGCACAGGCCGCCGGCGGCGGCGGGGAGAAGGGCGGGGTTCCGGCTGCCGGCGAGGTCGCGGCTTCGGCTCCGGTCAAGCAGGAGAGCCCGGTTGCCACGGCAGTCGACGCCGGGGAGTCCGGCGGCTTGGGGGGTGGCATTCCTGGCGGCATTTCTGTACGCGGCCACGTACGCGGTGCCGAGAGCGCGCCCGTCGCTCGCGCCGCCGTCACGCTGATCTCCCTCGGGGGACGGCAGTTGGGCCGCTCGGTCACGCGCGCGGACGGTGGTTATGCGCTGGACGCGCCGGGGTCGGGGTCGTACGTCCTGATCGCCTCTGCCGACGGGTTCCAGCCGCAGGCCTCGACGATCGTCGTGAACGACGAGCCGGTGTCGTACGACATCCTCGTGAGCGGTACGAGCGGGCTCGGCGGTGTGGTGCGGGACGCCGAGACCGGTACGCCCGTCAAGGACGCCATGGTTGTCGTCACGGACGTACGCGGCGATGTGCTGGCCACCGGAAACACCGGCGAGCAGGGCGAGTTCGACTTCGCCGATCTGGTCCCGGGCACCGTGACCGTCGCGGTGAACGCGGCGGGTCACCGGCCGGCCGCGCTGCCGGTCGAGGTCGGCGGCACGGGTGTCACCCGTGTCGAGGTCGACCTGACGGCGGGCGTCCGGCTGCGGGGCACCGTACGGGCGCCGCACGGGCCCCTCGCCGATGCCCGGGTCACGCTCGTCGACGCGGCGGGCAACGTGGTCGCCTCCGCCACGACCGGGGAGGACGGGGCGTATGCCTTCGCCGATCTGGACAGCGGGGAGTACACCGTCATCGCGACGGGTTACCCGCCGGTGGCCACGGCGCTGACCGTGAACGGGCGCGGTGTCGACGACCACGACATCGAACTCGGCCATCCCGGCGAGTAGTTCGAACGAGTAGGTGGAAAGCCACGGCCCATGGGGCGCGCATCCTGAGCTTCAGGCGCGCCCCACGGGCCGGTTCACCGCGCTGCGCAGCCCCGTCACATCAGGCCGACCATGCGGGGTGGGGCGAACAGGTGGCGGGCCCGGTGTTCCTCGGCCACCATGACGGTTCCGGCTCGCAGGTCGGGCGCGCGGTCCGTTCTGGCGAGGGCCTGCTGGTGGCTCGCACAGGTCGCGCAGGCGGGGTCCCAGTCGGGAAGCTCCTGCGGGTGGGCGTCGGCGAGATGCCGGCTGAGGCTGATCTGCGTGCCCACGACGCTGTCCGTGAAGTCCCAGTCGACGTCGTACCCCTCGGTGGCGTGCAGTCCGGCGATGACCGCCTGGACGTGCTTCATCGCCTCGTAAAGCCGGACGCACTCGGCGCAGTCCCACATCCAGGCGGGCGGCAGCGGCCACTGCTCGTCGGGGTTGAGGTCGTCGGCTGCCATGTCCGTCAGGGTAGGGCTCTGCCGCCCCACGCGTCAGGCGTTCGACCTCCGTTCACCCTAGGCTGCCCCCATGGCACCGAACATAGCGACGAACACCTCCGTCTCCCTCGACGATCTGCTGGACTTCGTACGCCCCCGCCACCGCGCCATCCTGCTGACGCGGCGGACCGACGGAAGCCCTCAAGGCTCTCCGCTGACCTGCGGTGTCGACGACGCGGGCCGTATCGTCGTCTCGACCTACCCCGAGCGCGCCAAGACTCGCAACGCCAAGCGCGACGAGCGGGTCAGCCTCATCGTCCTGAGCGACGACTGGAACGGGCCCTGGGTCCAGATCGACGGCACAGCCGAGGTCATCGACCCACCGGACTCGGTCGAGCCCCTCGTGGAGTACTACCGCAACATCGCGGGCGAGCACCCGGACTGGGACGAGTACCGCTCCGCGATGCTCAAGCAGGGCAAGTCCATCATCCGGGTCACCCCGGAGCGGTGGGGGCCGGTCGCGACCGGCGGCTTCCCTGCGCGGCTGGCTCCGCAGGAGTAGGGGGTTTCTTTCCCCAGCCCCGCCCCTTCCCGGCTGTATCAATTTGCGGCTCCGCCGCGTGGGGGGGCTGCGCCCCCAGGCCCCCCGCCAGGAGGTGGGGTGACATGTCGTGTCGCGGCTGCGGGTGCGTTGTGGCTGGTCGCGCCCACGCGGCGGAGCCGCAAATCGGATACAGCCCCGCGCCCCTGAAAAGCCTGCGACTGCCCGCGCCCCCAGAAAAGTTCGCGCCCTGAGCAAGTCCGCGCCCCGGGAAAGCCCGCACCCCCGACTTCCCGCAGTTTCCCTCCGGCGGGAGGGGGCGTGGGCCGGTGCGTCGTATGCCCGTCGCTTAGGTCCGGTCTCGGAGGACCAGGGCCGTGTACCAGGCCAGGGTCGTATGCCCGCCCTGCGACGGGCTGACGCACCGGCCCACGACCCCGCACCCCCCACCCACCCCAGGGGCGCGGGGAACGGCGCGGATCGTGCTCATGGCCTGGTGGAAGTACTCGTCCTGCGACATGCCCGCGGCGGCGCACCGCTGCACGAAGTGTCCCTCGATCGTCCCGAACCCGTACACGAACTGGTAGACGGCATTGATCGCACCCATCTGCCCGTGCGCCGGCAGCCCCGTATTGCGCATCACATGCTGCACGCACAGCGAGAACTCCATCGAGTGCGGGCCGATGTTGAGGAAACTGCCGATGAGCGGCGACACCCAGGGGTGGCGCACCAGCAGCACCCGGTACCCACTCGCGAGCGCGCGCAGCTGGTCGCGCCAGTCCTCGCCCGACTCCGGGTCGGGCAGCTCGAGTTCGCCGTAGACCGAGTCGAGGGCGAGTTCGAGCAGGTCGTCCTTGGTGTCCACGTACCAGTACACCGACATCGCCGTCACGTTCAGCTCGGCGGCCAGCCGGCGCATGGAGAACTTGGCCAGTCCCTCGGCATCGAGGAGCCGCACCGTCATCTGGATGATCCGGTCGCGGTCGAGCCCGGACGGCTGACCGCCCCGGGCCGCCCGCTGCCTGCCCTCAAGCCAGACGCTGGTCCGCGCCGGACGTTCGGCCCGGTCGGCTGCCCTCACCATGGCGCACCTTCCTCGGAGCTCGATACACAGCGCGTACGAGCTACCCAACGCGTACGAGATACACAGCACGTATCAGCGCGTATCGCTGTCGCCCTGATGCTATGCGTGCCTCCACGGGACATCGTTACGCGGCCACCGCGGAGTCCGCTCGCTCAGCGCGCCGCAGCAACTCGGCCGCCAGCAGCCCTCCGAGGAGTACGGCAACCGCCCCCACCAGCTGACTGGTCTCAAGCCCGGAGGAGAAGGCGTCCATGATCCGCGTCCGCTCGCCCGCCGATTCCGCGGAGGCGAGCGCGGCCGGAAGCGAGGCCGCGGCGACCGGGATCAGCGCGGCGAAGCGGGCGTTGAGGACCGCGCCGAGGACCGCGACGCCGAGGCCGTTGCCGAACTCGGCGAGCGTGCCGTTGATGCCCGCGCCCACACCCGCCTTCTCCGGCGGGATGGCGCTCATGATCGCGTTGGCCATGGCGGGCATGGCGAGCGAGATGCCCGCGCCCATGATGACGAGGCCCGCCAGCATGCCGTTGTAGTCGTCGCCGCCCAGCAGCGCGATCACCGCGAGGCCTCCGGCGAGCATGCTCATACCGGCCGCGATCGTCACGGGTGTGCCGAGCTTGGCGTGCAGCTTCGCGCCGACGGCCGTGAGGTTCAGGGCCACGACGGTCACGGCGAGCGGCGCCAGCCGCAGGCCCGCTTCCAACGGCTCGTAACCGAGGACGAACTGGAGGTGCTGGGTGAGAAGGAAGAGGGAGCCGCTGAGGCCGAAGGCGACCAGGATCGCGCCCGCCACGGCGCCGATGAAGCGCTGGTTGCGGAAGAAGTGCATGTCCAGCATGGGGTAGGGAATGTGCAGCTCCCAGAGCACGAACGCGCCGAGGACCAGTACGCCGACGGCCGCGGCCACCAGCACCTGCGCCGACGCCCAGCCGTGCTCGGGCCCGGAGATGATCCCGTAGACCACCGAGGCCATACCGATCGTCGAGAGCAGCGCGCCCAGGAGGTCGGGGCGGTCGCCCTGCGGGTTCTTGGACTCGGGCACCAGCCTGATGACCGCGGCGAGGCCGATCAGCGCAACGGGGATGTTGATCAGGAAGAGCGATCCCCACCAGAAGTGGTCCAGCATGAATCCGCCGAGCAGCGGACCGGCCGCAAAACCGAGGGAGCTGGTGGTCGACCAGATGCCGATCGCCTTCACGCGCTCGGTGTCGTCGAAGATCTGCACGACGACCGCGAGCGTCGTGGTCATCAGCAGCGCGCCACCGATGCCCATGCCCGCACGGGCGGCGATGAGCTGCGCGGACGACTGTGCGAAGGCCGCCCAGAGCGAGCCCGTACCGAAGAGGACGAGGCCCGCGGCGAGCATCTTCCTGCGGCCGTAACGGTCGGCGGCGCTGCCCGCCGTCAGCAGCAGTCCGGACTGCACGAGCGAGTACGCGTTGATCATCCACTGGATGTCCGCGGTGCTCGCGCCCAACTCGTCCGTGAGGGAAGGGATCGCGACGTTCAGGACGGTGTTGTCGAGGATCACGGTGAGCTGGGCGAGCATGATCACAGTGAGGATCAGCCAACGCTGGGGGTGGCCTTGAGGAGGTGCCTGGGCGGTCTCGGCGGTCGTCGCGGCCGTCATGGGTGCCCCTTCTACGGCGTACGGGAGGTTGTCGCTGTACACCGTAGAACAACTCCCATACGCCGTACAACACGAAAGGGCGGTGACCGAGACACTCTCGCCTCGGTCACCGCCCTCGCGGGACCTCCTCAGACCGTCAGCTGCTCGTCGGCTGATCGTCAGCTACTCGTCGGCTGCGTCAGGTCGTAGAAGGTGGACGAACCCGCCGTCACCTCCTTGAAGTTCTCCTGCGCCCACTCGCTGATCTGCGACGCGGTGCCGGAGCTGTCGTTGCCGCCGCCCATGCCGCCGCCTGCGATGAAGTAGTGGACCTTGCCGTCCGCCACGTACTGCTTGAACTCGGCCAGCGTGGGTGACGGGTCGCTGCCGTTGAAGCCGCCGATCGCCATCACCGGGTCGCCGGTGGAGAGCTGGTAGCTCGCGGCGTTCTGGGCGCCGATGGCCGCAGCGGCCCAGGTGTAGTCACCGGAGTTCTTCTCCAGCAGCTCCTTGGCCTCGTCGCTGACGGTCGCGCCGTTGAGCAGTCCGCCCATGCCGCCACCGCCGGCCATGCCTCCGCCGTCGCCCTGACCACCTGGCATGCCTTGCTGCCCCTGCTGGTTCTGGCCGCCGCCGGGCATGCCGCCGCCCGGGAAACCGCCGGTCGGCGGCTGGCCCGTCCGACCGTTGCCGTTCTGCTGGCCCTGCTGGTTCTGGCCGGGCATACCGCCCCCGCCGGGACCGCGGCCCATGCCGCCGCCGGGGCCACCGCGGGCACCCGCGACGGTCGGACCGGCCGTGACGATCGAGCCGGAGTGCCCCTCGTTCAACGTGCTGAGGCTGTACGCCGCCGGGCCCGCGAGCGCGGTGACGAAGCTCAGCCCCACGACGCCCATGGCCAGTCGGCGACCGAGCTTGTTCACGAAGACCAGGCCGAGCGCGGCGGCCAGACCACCGACCAGGACCAGCCACTTCAGCCACGGCAGGTAGTCGGAGGAACGGTTGAGGAGGACGTACCCCCACGCCGCCGTCGCCGTCATCGCGCCCGCCAGCGTGAGCGAGGCCCACAGCTTGCCGCGCTCCTCCCAGAGCACGACCGCGCCCATGCCGATCAGCGGCGCGATGTAGGGGGCCAGGGCGACGGTGTAGTACTCGTGGAAGATGCCCTGCATGAAGCTGAAGATCGCCATGGTGATCAGCAGCGAGCCGCCCCAGGCTAGGAACGCGGCGCGGGCCGTGTCCGTACGCCCGGCCTTGCGCAGAAGGACCACGGCCGCGACGCACAGGATCAGCGCCGCCGGGATCAGCCAGGAGATCTGACCGCCGATGTTCGAACTGAACATGCGGTCCCAGCCGGTCTCGCCCCAGCCGCCACCCCCGCCGCCGACGCTGCCGGTCTCCTCGCCGTTGATGCGGCCGAGTCCGTTGTAGCCGAAGGTCAGTTCAAGGAAGGAGTTGTTCTGCGAGCCGCCGATGTACGGACGCGAGGAAGCCGGCCACAGTTCGACGATCGCGACCCACCAGCCGCCCGCGACGACCATCGAAAGGCCCGCGATGAGGACCTGGCCGATGCGCCTGCGCAGGGTCGTCGGTGCGAAGAGTACGTAGATCAGCGCGAGGGGCGGGAGGATCAGGAAAGCCTGGAGGGTCTTCACCAGGAAGGCGAGGCCGACCGCGGCACCCGCCCACACCAGCCACTTCGTCTGCGCCTTCTCCATGGCGCGCAGCACGCAGTAGACCGTGACGGCCATCAGAAGCGCGAGCATCGCGTCCGGGTTGTTGAAGCGGAACATCAACGCGGCGACGGGCGTGAGCGCGAAGACCGCCATGGTGATGAGGCCGGCCACGGCACCGAACCGGCGGCGCACGGCCCCGTACAGCACACCCGCCGTGGCGACGGCCATCAGCACCTGCGGGAACAGGATCGCGAAGGAGTTCAGGCCCAGCAGCCGCACCGACAGCGCCATCGGCCACAGGGAGGCCGGGGGCTTGTCGACGGTGATGGCGTTGGCCGAGTCGAGCGAGCCGAAGAAGAACGCCTTCCAGGACTGGCTGCCCGCCTGAACTGCCGCGGAGTAGAAGGAGTTGGCGTACCCGGAGGCCGTGAGGTTCCAGGTGTAGAGCGCGCCGATCAGCAGCAGCGTGCCGAGGAACGCGGGCCGCACCCAGCGGTGGTCCTCGGGCCGCCCGCGCCACAGGCGGCGTACGAAGGGCTGCTTGGGGCTGCCGTCCTCGGGGGCCGCGGCAGGCTCCACCGGAACGACCGGTTCCTGCACGGCAGTTGGCTGAGTCGTCGTCATCGTGCGTCCCTCGGATCGTGATCGTTCGGGCGCACCGGCTGCATCTGCATGGTCGCGTCCCCCCAGGTTCGGTTGTCGTACGGAGCGTTGCCGTACGGAGAGCTGTCGTACGGAGCGTGAGTCGCCGTCGCGTAGACGGGCGAGGCCGGGTTGTGCGAGGCCATGACCGTCGACGCCGAGTCGTCGCCCCGGTCCGGGAACACCCACGCCCGGAAGAGCAGGAACCGCAGCACCGTCGCCGCGAGGTTGGCTGCGATCAGCACCGCCAGTTCGGTGGAGTGCGCGGGTTCGGTCGTCGCCGCGTTCAGGGCGGCGAGCGAGCCGCTGGTCAGGGCGAGGCCGATGCCGAAGACGACCAGGCCCTGCGCCTGGTGCTGCATCGCCCGCTCGCTGCCGCGGACGCCGAAGGTGAGGCGCCGGTTGGCCGCCGTGTTGGCGACCGCCGAGACCAGCAGGGCCAGCGCGTTGGCGAACTGCGACCCCGTGAACGTACGGAAGCCGCTGTAGAGCAGCAGATAGAACAACGTGGACAGAGCGCCCACGACGCAGAACCCGACGAGCTGGCGGGCGAGTCCCGTCGGTACACCGGTCAGTTCGCGGTCGCGCGGATCGTCACCGAACGGCCGGGCGAGCCGGTCGAGCGGCAGCGAGCCGGTGGCGAGGGCGCGCCCGACGCGCCACACGCCCAACAGGTCGTCGGTCGCGGTCTTCACGAGGTGCACGGTCGAGTCCGGGTCGTCGACCCAGTCGACCGGCACCTCGTGGATGCGCAGTCCTGCCCGCTCGGCAAGCACCAGCATCTCGGTGTCGAAGAACCAGCCGGTGTCCTCGACAAGCGGCAGCAGCACGTGAGCCACTTCCCGCCGGATCGCCTTGAAGCCGCACTGGGCGTCGGAGAAGCGGGCCTGCAGCGAGCCCCGCAGGATCAGGTTGTACGTACGGGATATGAACTCCCGCTTGGCACCGCGCACCACCCGCGAGGAGCGGGCCAGGCGCGAGCCGATCGCGAGGTCGGAGTGGCCCGAGATCAGTGGGGCCACCAGCGGGAGCAGCGCGTTGAGGTCGGTGGAGAGGTCGACGTCCATATAGGCGAGGACGGGGGCGTCCGAGGCGGACCACACGGCCCGCAGGGCCCGGCCGCGGCCCTTCTGCTCCAGGCGGAAGGCCCTGACCTCTCCGATCTCCGCCTCCAGCCGCGCCGCCACCAGCGGGGTGGTGTCCGTCGAGGCGTTGTCCGCGATGGTGATGCGGAACGAGTACGGGAAGGTGCGCGCGAGATGCTCGTGCAGTCGGCGCACGCACGGCTGGAGGTCCTTCTCCTCGTTGTAGACGGGGATCACTACGTCCAGGACAGGCGTACCGGCATTCCCGGCCGGGAGGTGCTCCCGCGCCGGCAAGGAGCCGGGAGAAGGTTCGGTTCGCATGACGACGACTGTCGTCAAGCGCCCTGTCGTACCCGTGTGGTGGTGCTGTGCTACGCCTGTGAGTACGTTTGCGAATTTGTTTCCGAAATGAAGGCCTCATGAGAATGGGGCGCTTCGGCGGCCAGCGCGGGCAGATGCACGGTAAAGACGGTCCGTCCCGGCACGCTGTCCACGGTCACCGCACCATCGTGTGCGGCCACGACGGCCTGCACGATGGCGAGCCCGAGACCGGTGGACCCGGAGGCACGCGAACGCGAAGAGTCGCCCCGCGCGAACCGCTCGAAGACACGCGGCAGCAGACCCGGCGGAATGCCGGGCCCGTCGTCCTGCACGTCCAGACACACCCAGGAACCCCGCCGGTGCACGCGTGCGGTCACCGTGGTGCCGGGCGGGGTGTGCGTACGGGCGTTCGCGAAGAGGTTCACCATGACCTGCTGGATACGGGCGGCGTCGGCCTGCACGAGCGCGGGTTCGTCCGGCAGCTCGAGCCGCCAGTTGTGCTCGCGCCCGGCCGCGCGCGCATCGCTCACGGCGTCCACGACCAGCGGGGACAGGTCGGTGTGCTCGTAGGAGAGGGGCCGTCCGGCGTCGAGCCGCGCAAGCAGCAGCAGGTCCTCGACGAGTCCGGTCATCCGCCCGGCCTCGGACTCGATCCGGCCGAGCGCGTGGCGGGTGTCGGGGCCGGTCTCTTCCCTTCCGCGTCTGGTGAGTTCGGCGTATCCACGGATGGACGCGAGGGGCGTACGCAGCTCATGGCTGGCGTCCGCGACGAACTGCCGTACCCGCGTCTCGCTCTCCTGGCGCGCGTGCAGCGCTCCGTGGACGTGGTCGAGCATGCGGTTGAGGGCGGCGCCGACCTGCCCGACCTCCGTGTGGGGGTCGGTCTCGGACTCGGGGACGCGCTCGTTGAGGGTCACCTCGCCGCTGTGGAGGGGGAGTTCGGAGACTCGGGTGGCGGTGGCGGCTACTCGGCGGAGGGGGCGGAGGGCGACGGTGACCAGGGCGGATCCGGCGAGGCCAGCGGCGACAAGGCCGGCGGCGGTGACACTGACCTCTACGAGGATGAGGGTGTTGAGGGTCTCTGTGACGGACTCGGTGGGCACGGCGACGTAGAAGTCGCCCTTCGGGCCCCCCGTCGTGTACTGCACGCGGTATTCACCCAGGTCAGTCAGGGTGATCGTGTGCTTCTTCTCGTCGCGCGGAACGCGGGCGAGCTCGGACTGCTGCGTGTCGGTGAGCTCAATTGCTTTGGGCTTACCGTCGATGCTGTTCGTCGACTCCGCGCTGCGGATCGCACTCGAGATCTGACCGTTCCCGTCGACCTCGGCGCCGATCGTGCCGAGTTCCTGCGGGCCTCTCGTGACGAAGTCGAGCGGGTCCTCGGGCCGACGGAAGTTCGGGTCGTTGGCCATCTGCGGCGGGCCGCCAGCGCGGTTCGCGACCTCCGTGACCGTGTCGTTCAGCTGGTCGTTCAGCCGCTGCCCCATCGCGATGGTCGTCACCGTGCCGATCACAGCGGCCACCACCGCGATGAGCGCCACCGCGGAGACGACAAGCCGCGTCCGCAGCGTCCGAGGCTGTCGGCGCCGCTGCTTCCGCAGCTGTCGTCGTCCGCTCATGAGGCGGCGGGCTTGATCAGGTAACCAGCTCCGCGCCGCGTGTGGATCATCGGCTCGCGCCCGGCGTCTATCTTCCGGCGCAGGTAGGAGATGTAGAGCTCGACGACGTTGGCCTGGCCGCCGAAGTCGTACGACCACACGCGGTCGAGGATCTGCGCCTTGCTGAGCACCCGGCGCGGGTTGCGCATGAGGAAGCGCAGCAGCTCGAACTCGGTGGCGGTGAGGTGGATGTTCTGCCCGGCACGCGACACCTCGTGGCTGTCCTCGTCCAGGGTGAGATCCCCGACGACGAGCGTGGAGTCGGAACGCCGGTCGGCGGCACCGGAGCGGCGGATCAGCCCGCGCAGCCGCGCGACGACTTCCTCCAGGCTGAACGGCTTGGTGACGTAGTCGTCGCCACCCGCGGTCAGCCCGGCGATACGGTCCTCGAGGGCGTCCTTCGCCGTCAGGAAGAGGACGGGAACGTCGGGCAGCTCGCGCCGCAGGCGGCCCAGCACGGCCAGCCCGTCCATGTCGGGCAGCATCATGTCGAGCACCACGGCATCGGGCCGGAACTCCCGGGCGGTCTGCACCGCCCCTGTCCCGTCACCCGCGCTGCGGATCTGCCAGCCTTCGTAACGCAGGGCCATGGACAACAGTTCGGTGATCGACTGCTCGTCGTCCACCACAAGCACGCGGACGGGGCTCCCGTCCGGCCTCAGCAGTTCGGTGCGCCCCTGGGGCGAGGTCGTGGTCATAGCCAACACATTGCTGGGTGCCTCTGAGAACTCACTTGGCGGAACCTGTGAATTTCCTGAGAAACACACAGGAGCCACTCAGGGAACGCCTGGGCGGATCTTGTCGGACGCGAGGTGATGTGCCCCGGGTCTGATGGAGTCGGACTGCCGGACGAGAAGCGACGCTCACAGCCCGAAGAGCCGCGCCCCGTTCCCGTAACAGACCGCCCTCAGCCAGTCGTCCCCGAGCCCGAGCCGCTCCAGTGCGTGGAGTTGATGGACGTACGCGTACGGGATGTTCGGGAAGTCGGAGCCGAGCAGGATCCGCTCGCCGAGGTCATCCAGCCGGGGCAGCGCCCGGCGCGGGAAAGGCGCGAACCCTTCGCTGAAGTCCGTGAACGCCATCGTCGTGTCCAGCCGCACCTCGCCGTACCGCTCGGCGAGGCCCAGGAAGTCCTCGTACTCCGGCATGCCCATGTGTGCGACGACGAGCCGCAGCCGGGGGTGCCGGGCGAGCACCCGCCGGATCGGCTCCGGCCCGGTGTGTTTGCCGGGCGCGGGCCCGGACCCGCAGTGGATCACGACGGGTATCCCGGCTTCGGCGAGCAACCCCCAGGCCGCATCGAGGAGTTCATCGGCCGGGTCGTACGCACCCACCTGGACGTGCGCCTTGAAAACCCGCGCCCCTTCGGCCACCGCCCTCCGCACATACGCCGCCACGCCCGGCTCCGGGAACAGGGTCGCCGTATGCAGACAGTCAGGGGTCCGGCGGGCGAAGTCGACGGCCCACTGATTCAGCCACTCAGCCATGCCCGGCTTGTGCGGGTAGAGCATGGCGGTGAACGCACGCACGCCGAACTGCCGGAGCAGGGCGGCCCGTTCACCCTCCTCGCCCCGGTAGGTGATGGGCCAGTCGAGGCCGGTCAGTGGACCGACCGCGTCGAAGTACTCCCAGACCTTGCGCAGGACACGCTCGGGCATGAAGTGCGTGTGGACGTCGACGAGCCCGGGCAGTCCGAGCCCTTCCCAGAACTGCCGGACTTCGGCGCCTTCTTGAGGCGGACGGACACCAACACCGTCTGGAGCGGACCGGGCCTCGGCACCTCCGTGTTGAGGCGGTGCCGTCCCGCCTTCCCCCTCAGCCCTGCCCACGCCGGAACCCATGGCTTCGCTCGACCCTGGCGACATGGACGGTGTAACTCTCGTACCAGCTCTCCCGCCCCTGCTTCTGCGCCGCCCGGTGCTCCATGTCGCCGCGCCACTCCTCGATGGCCTCGGCATCCCGGAAGTACCCGACGGTGATCCCGAGCCCGCCCGGTGTCCGCGCCGAGTCCATCCCGAGAAATCCCGGGATCTCCTTCACCAGCTCCTCCATCCGCTCGGCTGTCTCGCCGTACCCGTTGTCCCCCTCGGTCCGCACAGAGGTGAACACGACGGCGTAGTACGGCGGTTCATGCGCGGCGACAGGCGCAAGGGGTTGATCGCTCATGTCACCCACTCTCGGGCTGAGGCCTGCCCACGTCCAGCGCCTTTCAGAAGAGCCCGTCCTGCAGCCCGTTCTGCAGACCGCCGAACCTCCGCACGGGCACCGTCACCGCACCGGCCGTTTCACCCTGACCGACGGCACTCACCTCCCACCCCTTCATCAGCCGCGTATCCAGCACGACAACCCCACGCTCGCCGGCCAGATGCAGATCGGGCCCGGCGGCAGCCACCAGCTCCCCCGTCACGACGCCTCCCGCCACGAGCTCGCTGACCGCCCCCACCGCCGGCGGCAATCCTTCAAGCCCGAACACCCCGGCATGATCGACAGCCACGAACGGCATCCGCTCCAGGGACTCCGGCCACCCACCGAGCCCCACGGCCTTCGCATGCAGCGCCTCGACCTCGCCCGCCCGCACCACCGCCTCCGGCAACGCACTGCGCACGGCCCGCTTGGCGTCGTACGCGATCCGATCCGGCACCCCCAACGCCGTACGCAACAGCTCCTCACTCCGCCGAGCCGCCATCAGCGGCCCCCGCCCGAGCCAGCTGAACACCACGGCCCCCTGCTCAAGCAGCCTCGCCTCCCCCCTCTCCACAGCCGTGATCCCCACCTTGACCATCCCGCTCCCGAACCACGCGAGATACACGTGATACGGCCGCGGATCACCGGCGACGGTATCGGCGGCAACGGAGTGCGCCCGCTCCAGCCGCGCACACTCCTCACACTGCGCCCCAACACTCCGCCCCGACACGACAGCCAGCACCGCACAACTGTTCCCCCGCGCCCCCACGCAAGTCCGCGCACCCCCGTCGACCACCGCGAACGCCACCCGCTTCCCCCGCACCAACGCACTCCTCCGCCCACCACCCCACCCGAGCACAGGCCCGTCGACACCCCACCGCAGCCCCGTACATCTCCACACCTGTGCCATCACCGAAAGCGTAGAGCGCACCACTGACAAGAGGTCCCCGGTGATTCACCGGGGACCTCTCACCTGTGAGTGCCGTTGTTGCGGCCAGGGCTGCCGTCTATGTGGACGCGCCAGGAGCCCGGTACTGGACCTGCCCGGCGGTGCGCAGGGCCTCCATTGTTTCGTCGACGGTCAGGAGAACAGTCGTCTCGAACGAGCTGAGCGCGCCACCCCCGCTGATCGCCAGCGCAACCGCGGCCATGGACACGTTGTCCGGGGCCTCCCACAGGTTGTAGCCGTCGTGCGTGCCGAAGGCATACCAGAAGCCATGGAGTTTCCCGCCGACGGACTCGATGTACGACTGTGCGGCCTGCGCCCGGTCCTCAGGGTGGCCGATCAGCCTCGCCCAGGTCTCCGGCGTGTAGCTGAACCTCGATAGATAGAGCGGCATCACGTCTCCCTTTCGTCCCATCAAGGGATGCCACGACGGGGAGAAAACCCGCCGGAGACGGCCCGCGTATCCCCCGAACGGCCGCGGGCGCCCCGAAGTACTCAGGCAGAGCTGAGTACTCACGCTCTGGCCGGTGACCGCGTGAGCCGAAACCCTTGAGACATGAGCCAAGGACTGCGGAAACTCGTTCTCCAGCTGCTGTCCATCCTCGTGACAGCTGGGATCTCAATGGCGATGTGGGCTGCCTGGCTGGGCTGGGACCAGCAGCGTGACGTGCAGCCTGATGGCTCGATGACCGGCCCGTACGAGACGTGGCAGGTGATCGGGCTGGTGCTGACTCTGCTGGTACCGGTGTACTGGGCAGCCTCCCGGCGCTACTTCGTAGGCGCTGTGCTCGGCACCACGGCCGGCCTGACCGCTGCCGCCTTCTACGACTGGTCGGACGACGACTCCGGCCTCTTCGCGGTCGGCGTGGGGTTGATCATGATGGGAAGCCTCGCCGCGACCGCCGTCGTATCCGCCGTGACCGCCGCCGCTGCTGATCATCGGCAGCGGCCACCTGCGGCTCACTACCGGCCCAGCTGACGGCCGGCATCAGCTCCTTGCTGGGCTTCGCTGCCGTACGGTCCGAAAACGTCAGAGGCCCCGGATTACCTTCTCCGGGGCCTCTGACGCGTAAACAGCTCCAGTTCAGGGACTGTTCGGGCAGGGCTGGGTGCCCGTCTACATTTCTGGGCGGGCCGGTGTGAGTGTGAGCCGGTTGTCGCTGCCCGGCTTCTTCCAGCTGACTGCGTTGGCGTGGACGATGTATGCCTCGCTGGTGTCGTCCTGGCCCTCGACGCATATCAAGCGGCGGGTTCCTCTGACCGCACCTCGGTCGATCTGGGTGAAGTCAGGGAAGGAACGCAGTATGGGGGTGATGTAGCGGGTGCCGAAGATGTCGAAGATCTCGTACTTCTCGGTCTTGTTGCGCTTGAGGTAGGCCAGGCGGAGATAGCGCGCTCCGGCGCCTTGGACGATCATGCGGTAGGCGGGGTGGTCCCGGACGGTGCCGAGGGTGGCGTTCTGGACGTTGCCCTTGTTGCCGGTCATGCCGAACAGGGGCAGCTCGTCGATCAGGGGATCGATGGGCTGGGTGCACCAGGAGTCGGCGTCGGTGTAGATGCCGCCGTACCGGGCGAGAAGTTCGAGGCGGAGAAGGTCGGCCCGTATGGCAAGCGGCTGGTCGGCCAGGGCGTCGTAGATCCACTGGTTGTGCAGTACGGGGAGGTTCTTGTCGGTCCAGAGCTGGACCTGGTAGTCGGGGTTGTGCTTCTTCCAGGTGCGGAAGTTGTCCCGGTAGGGGAAGGCCTTCTCGCCGATCCAGATGATGTGGATCAACTTGGGAACGCCCGCCTGCGTGGTGTCCGCCGATGTGACGGTGGCGGCAGCGGCGGTGGATGTGCGAAATCTCTTGAGGATCACGGTGCCTCCCAGCGGACCATGGTGTTGAAGAAGTCGGCCGCCTGCGGTGCAGCGGCGATCGGCTCACAGCGCTCGGCGATCCCGGCCGGGTCGAAGCGCTCGGAGTCCTTGAGCGCCGCATCCGCCATCCGGTGCTGCAGCGCCTCGTTGTCGATCAGTTCGAGCAGGCCCTCGGCGATGGCCCCGACGTTGCCGACCTGGACGAGACGTCCATCCACTCCGTTGTCGGTGATCTCCCCCGGGCCGTGCGGGCAGTCCGTGGAGACGACGGGCAGGCCGCAGCGCATGGCCTCGACCGTGGAGAGGTGCTCGGCGATGCGGCGGCCGGTGAGCGCGCTGTACTGGCCGTAGCGGCCCTCCCCGCGCGGGAAGACCCGGGTCAGCTCCTGGTCTGCGGAGCCCCCGTCATATCCCGGGCTGTCCTCGCGGACGTCGACGAGGTGGCGCACGCGCGGGTTCCGCTGGAACACCGGCTCGTCGCAGTGGCCGAGCACCGAGGCGATCTCGACGTCGTACTGCTGGTCAAGGTTGTACGTCGTCCGGGCCGTGCCCCCGATCCCGTGGTCATTGCGTAACGCTGAGGAAATCTGCATACGTCCCCGTATCTCCGTCTCATCCATCTAACAGAGGGCTAGACCGGGGAGTTGGCGTAATGGTTGGGCTTGCTTACCATCTTGTTCTCGAACAGTTGGGCTATTGGTAACCGCTTTCTGGAACGCTTTGGCGCCGAGTCGCATCAGGGCTGGCAGGACACCTGCGGTACGTCGAAGCACTCGTTGTTCATGTCGCCTTGGCTCACCCGTTCCCGGGTGCCCTCCCAAGGGCCATTGACACCCTCGAACCGGCTGCGCTCGGCTCGGGCGGGGGATCCCCTTCGGCCCGTGCAGCAGCTCACCGAGGAGGACGTGGAAGCGCTCATCGACTGGATGATCACCAGCGCCCGGCGCATCGGCGGGACACCCGGCACCGGGCGGAGCGTGCGGACCGTGGAACTGACGCTCGGTCGGCTGCGCGCCGTGCTCGACCTGACGGCGGGCACGATTCGGGTGAGGCGACGCTCCCTCTCGTCACGGGCGAGGCCTACGAGGACGTCCGGCCGGGTGGTCGTCGACGAACTGGGGCGGGTGGTCAAGACAGACTGGTTCAGGCGCCGGGCATACGAGCGGATGCGGTCCGCGGGTGTGCGCCGGGTCCGGCTGTACGACGCGCTCAATCTCCATGGCCCCGACGAGGAGCCGGAGGGGGAGGAGTCGAGCGACTGAGGGCGAGTTCCGGCCGCACTGATGTCACCCGTTGATGCCAAAGGCCCCGCCGGGCGAACCGACGGGGCCTTTGACCTGTGTGCACTCGGCAGTGTGCTCGCTCAGGACATCGGAATGGGGTGTCTCAAGACATCGGCATGACCTCGGAGGCAGGGTCTGGCGATGTCGAAGAGGCGTCTGGTAAT